>ONCY01000074.1 GCA_900316435.1 uncultured Eubacteriales bacterium
CGGTAAAAAGGCTGTAGGCGTGTTCCCGCTTGATAATAAGACAGAGTTTATCCCCGTTGATTTGCCCGACGGCGTTTATACAAACCTTATCGACGACAGCAGTGTCGAGGTGTTCCGCGGCGGATTTATGTGCGGCGGCGAAGCGATAATAATCGTTGCGTAATAATATTTAATTTACTAAAAAAACCACCCGATTTTGACGGGTGGTTTTGACTTTCTTTTACAACGGAGGCATTTCCTCGGGCACAGACGGCTCGATTATGAACTTGTTTGTAAGGAAGCCGACCTTCATGCGCACCTTAAGGAAGCCTACGGGCGCCTCGGGTGAAAGGGTAATAAGCATATCCGTACATTTGCGGTTCATGCCCGCCGCGACGTGTACCTTGTGAGTGCCGAAGGGCAGTGAATACGCCACGGTCTCTCTGTTGCCGATGTGGCCGAAGGGCTGCTCGTCGATGTAAACGCCGAAGCCGCCTGCCGCGCCTACAAAGTTGCCCATTCTGTACATGCGGATCTCGCCGGGCTGAGGCTTGAGCTCAGCGCTATCCGCAAGGGCCGTTGATGTCCTGTACATGTCCGCATCTGGGACATTTTACTCTGAATCTTCCGTTCATAACTACGCTCCTTTGTTTTTAGTTTTTATTGGTCAGAGTTGAGAGTTAAGGGTGGAGTTGGATGTAACGTCACGTTCCCGCGAGATATGACGCGCCGTTGCAGAAATCCTTTTTTCCAAAGTCGCGCTGAAAAAGCGTCAATCTTCCCAGTTGTGCCAAACGTTTTGGATATCGTCGTTGTCCTCGAACATATCGAGCATTTTCTGCATCTTGGTGGCGGTGTCCTCGTCGTCGAGCTTAACGTAGGTGTCGGGGACCATCTCAAGCTCGGCCGAGGCGAATTCGTAGCCCAGCTTTTCAAGCTCGTCTCTTACTGCGCTGAAATCCTCGGGTTCGGTGTAGACGGTAAAGATATCGTCGTCGGCCTCAAAGTCGGAAGCGCCTGCCTCAAGAGCGTCGCTCATAACGGTATCCTCGTCCTTTTCAAGCTCCTCGCGCTCGATAACGATAACGCCCTTCTGCGAGAACATGAAGCTTACGCAGCCCTGGGTTCCCATGTTGCCGCCAAATTTGTCAAAATAATGTCTTACCTCTCCGGCTGTGCGGTTGCGGTTGTCGGTGAGCGCCTCAACAATAACGGCAACGCCGTTGGGACCGTAGCCCTCGTATGTAACCGCCTCGTAGTTGGTAGAGTCGCTGTCATTTGCAGCCTTTTTGATAATGCGCTCGATGTTGTCGTTGGGTACGTTTGCAGCCTTAGCCTTGGCTATGGTGTCCTTAAGCTTTGAGTTAACGTTGGGGTCGGCGCTGCCGCCTGTTTTGATAGCTACGATAAGCTCTCTGCCGATTTTTGTAAAGACCTTGGCGCGAGCCGCGTCGTTTTTACCTTTTTTCTGCTTGATTGTGCTCCATTTATTATGTCCTGACATTTATATCATTCCTTTACTTTATTATTTCTTTTTGAAGGTGTAGGGGAGTATTTGGATCGTCTGCGTACTGTAGTCCGGAACCGCCTCGTAAATAATCAAATTATCGTTTTTGAATTCATACCTGCGCGAAATAACGCTAGGTCCGCCGAAGTCCATGGTATAGTCAAAAACTCCGTCTTTGCAGGTGTAGGTTCCGTTTATGGTCTCGATCATATCGACAAGCTTGTCGGTTCTGGTGAAATACCCGTCGTCCTTGAACTCGTAATTTATCGAGCCGAGCTCATCTATGTATTCCCATTTGCCTACCAGCTTTTCATCCTTCTGGAAATCGCCGTTCTGCTCGATTTTGGGCATTTCAGCCGCGCTGCTGTCAAACTCAAACACTTTTTTCTCATTGCTTAGGTTTTGAAGCGTCATTGTTTTGCCGGTGAACGTGTTGCCGCTGACGTCATAGGAGTACCTGCCGTCGAATTTGATAGTGTTTTCGATTACCATCATGGAGGTGCCGATTTTTGAGTCGCCGTCCTTTATAACGGCGGCGTCGTCCTCGGTGATGTGCTTAATGGTGTAGCTGCCGATGATCTGCATCGTGCCTACGTCCACCGTGATGCGGCCGTTGTCAAAGGTGAGGTTGTAGTCGTAATCGGTCGCTTCGTCGGCAGTGGATTCGTTTGCTTCGGTATAATGCCAGACCGTTGCTTTGCTGTTGCCGAAAAAGTCGGTATTCAGTGCGCTGTTGAAGAAAAACAGCCTGCAAACAACGGTGACAAGGATCGCCGCGGCAACGATAGCCAGGCTTATTATTATTGTGCGCTGCAGTACAGGGCTCTTTTTAGGGGGCGCTTCGGCGTTGAGGGGAGCTTTGTCCTCTGAGCCGGCAATATCTGTATTTTCGCTGAAAAAGTTGTTTTCGCTCAAGAAAATACCTCCTTTACATTTCAACCTATATCATACTATATTTTAAAAAATAAATCAACAGTTTTATAAGCAAAAGGGTTTTGGTCAGAAAATAAACCCCCATGCCGTGTATAAATGCCAAAAACCTCTTGCTATTTTAACCAAAATGTTGTATAATAACAGGACAGATACTTGGGAGGTGTTTCAGTATGTTAGATAAAACGATGATATTTTCGCTTGGTGAGGAAAAGGACGACCAAATCAAAGCGGGACTTACCATTGTATATGACGCGTTGAGACAGAAGGGCTATAACCCCATCAATCAAATTGTAGGCTACATTCTTTCCGAGGATCCGACCTACATCACAACCTATAACAACGCCCGCAATATCATCAGCAAAATTGACCGCGACGACCTACTGGAAGCACTTGTTAAATCTTATCTAAACGTATAATTCAGAAAGGATTGGTGCCCTGTGGCAGACAGCAAAAAGTCAGAGGAGTTCTTTACCTATAAAGGCAGACCCCTTGTGCGCTGCGGCGACGAGATGTACTACGGCAACATGGAAGAGCCGTATGTTATAAGGTTGCAGATAAAGAGCAAGAAGGAAGTTAACGGCGAAGAAATTGCCGATAAGGTTGCAATCCAGCTTTTGGCTACCGACCCGTATCTTTCACCCAGAAAGCAGCTTATCAAATCAAGCGAGAAAAAGGGTCTTTACCTTGCGATGGATATCGCCGACATTTGGCTTGAAAGAGCCTTGGCAAATAAAAACAAGTGACCGCGCGGCTTGCGCGGCAAAACAAAAACGGCTGTCGGAAAGACAGCCGCTTTTTTGCTTTTTGCTTGTTTTGATTAGTCAGCCTGCTTTTTGAGCATAACCGCACCGATGATGTAGAGCACGGGAATTGCAAGACCTGAAAGGATCGAGAAGATATTGAACTCATAAGCGGCTGAAATAAGGATGTTTGCCAGAAGCTGGAGAGCTGCAACTGCGCCGCCCAAAATAATAAATGTCTGAGCCTTGCTCTTGTCGTTCCAGTTCTTCATTCCGAGCGCGCCTGCTATGATTTCAATTACAGAAGCGATAAGAGCTACAACAAGACCAAACCAGAACAGACCTGAGTTGATGTCTTTGCCGACTTTCAGCACGAACTCTGCGCGTGTAAGAGCGTTGCTCATTACAGCGGCAACTGCACCTGCTGTGACGATGTAACCGACTGTAGCTGCAATACCGCCGATCATCATGATAATGCTTACGATTTTAAACATTGATGTTCTTTTTTCCATGTTTTTTCCTCCTCATAGAAAACAGTTTTATGATATTTATGTGGCCTTTTGCCGATTTGAATTATAACACATTAAAGCCTGAAAAATTATTACAAGTCTGTAACAATTGCCATTTAAAGTGTTTTTCTGCTTTTTTACCGTAATTGTTTGCTTTTGCAATAATTAAATCAGTTATTTTGCTCCGGAAAATAAGCAAATCCGGACAGCGCGGCGTTGCTTTGGTATATTTGCGGTTGAAACAGCATATACTGATAAAAAACGCAGGGAGTGCAGTTATGATTCAACTTAATTGGGAAAAAATAAAAAAATACGCTATCTCTATCCTTATTCCCGTGGCGCTCGGAGCAGTGATCGGCCTGGTCATTTCGGGCGCGATGGATTACGACTCGCTTAAAAAGCCGCCGCTGGCGCCCCCGTCAGTGCTGTTTCCCATAGTATGGACTATTCTTTATGTGCTTATGGGCGTATCATACGGAAGGCTCAGCCTAAGAGGGCTTAACGACGCCGAGGCGACGTCGGTGTATTTCGCTCAGCTCGCGGTTAATCTGTTGTGGCCGGTGTTTTTCTTTGTGCTGAAATGGCGGCTTTTCTCTTTTATCTGGATAATCGCGCTGGTTATTTTGACAATAACAATGGCCGTAAGGTTTTACAGGCGCGACAAAACGGCGGGGCTTCTTCAGATCCCTTACGCGGCGTGGACGGTTTTTGCCTCGTATCTCAATTTAATGGCGTATTTGCTGAATAGATGAAAATATAAATTAAAAAAGCACTTCCGAAAAAGCTTTATCGCCGGAAGTGCTTTGTTTTGTTATATACCCGTTTGTTCTTTGAAGATCCTTGTGATTTTGTCGGCGTTGTCGGATACTATCATAGTGACATACAGTCCGTTTTGCTCCACCTTGCAGCCCTCTATCATCTTAGCCTGCTCGGCGTTGTAGTTTTTGTTTTGGTCGAGCTTTGACTGAAAACGCGCGTCGAGCTTTTGCTTTATCTCAGAGGCGCTGCTGTCGTCCTTTGCCTTTATCAGCACGACCTCCTCCTGATTTACGCCCGAGCCGTTTACTCCGCCGGCAAATTCGTCGACCATATCCTCGGATATACCGTAGTATCTCTGAAGCTTTTTGGCATCTGAAAACTCTTTGAAGTCGCTGAAGCTGACTTCGCTTTTTACGGCGCTCCATATGTCGGTCAGCGTTTTGCCCTGCCGGCCGCTGTCGCCGTCCGAGCTTCCGCCGCCCGATGAACATGAGCAAAGCAGCATTACCGCTGCCAAAACAGCGGCTAAAACCGTTAATGTTCTTTTCATTGTACATTCTCCTTCAGATATCTGATCCACAGCTCGCACGCCTCGTCGGTAAAATGGATCCCCTGTTCGTCGGGGTCGCTGCAGTATTTGAGCGGAAGGTATCCGTCGTTGTCTGCCAGCTGGTCATAAACGTTGAGGTAACGATAGCCGTTTTCGTCGCAAAGCTGCTCAAGCTCGCCGTTGAATTTGCGGATCGTTATGTTGTTAGAGTCCTCGTCCTCCTTGCCCGCGATAATCGGGGTGACGGACTGGACGTAGATGGTGACGCCGGGCGATTGCTGAAGAATATCGCCGATAAGTGTTTTCGCGCTTTGAAGGAGCGTGTCGTCGATACCGTAAAGCGAAAGGTCGTTCATGCCGAGCATGATAAACACCTTTGAGGCGCCTGTTACCGAGGCGCAGTCCTTGGATTGATAATTCTGTCCGCGGTAATAGGGGTGAACCGCGCCCTCTTGGTCAATATCCCAAAGCGCGTTTGTGTAGCCGAGACTTCCGGCGCAGAAGAACTGAGCGTCCGACAGCTTGTCTTCCGGCTCGTCGTCACAGTAGTAGCTCAGCTTAAGCGTGACGCTGTCGCCCAAAAAAACAGCGTCGTCAAACCAGCTCGCCGCCACCGCGTCCTTCTGCGGCTTAGAGGTCGACGACGAGGAGGCGGAGCCTTGCTCTGATCCGGATTCAGCCTTTGAGGCCGAACGCGCCTTGTCGTCGTTATCAGCCCGGGGGCTCATTGTTATCGCGGGCAGTCCGCTTGTATCCACGCATCCGCTAAAGCAAGATAGTATAACTATCCCGCATAGAAGCGCAACGGTAAAGAAATGTCTTTTCATATACACTTCTGCCTGCCTTTTTATTTTATTATATTATTATAGTTGTTTTCATACTTTTTGTCAAGCAAAGCGGTAAGCGCGGGCGACTTTGCGGTCAGGCAAAAAATAATTGTGCTTAAATTTTATTTTGCGCAAAAAAATTGTAGAAAATTGCGCGGATTTGTGATAAAATATAGCTAAGTTTGCGATTGGTCAAGCTTGAGAGTATTATAATTAAAGAAATAATAAATAATGCGGCAACTATTTCGGTTAGGATGGGAAATATGGATACGAGTATTATTTTTAAGATCTTTATGGTATTGGGCGGCCTTGGTCTGTTTCTTATTGGCATGAAGCAGATGGGCGAGGGCTTGGAGCTTGCCGCCGGCAACAAGCTTAGGGTGATGCTGCAAAAGATAACCAGCAATAAGTTTATCGCCATGCTTGTCGGTGTGCTTGTTACCGCCGTTATCCAAAGCTCGTCGGCGACCGACGCGATGGTAGTCGGCTTTGTAAACGCCGGGCTTATGGACATTTATCAGAGCATAGGCATACTCTTCGGCTCAAAGATAGGAACCACGGTCACATCGCTGATACTTGCTATCGACATAAAGGCTATCGTGCCGCTGTTCACCTTTGCCGGCGCCCTGGTGATAACCTTTGCCAAAAAGAACAATTACCGATACTACGGCCAGATCCTGGCGGGCTTCGGAATCCTGTTCATGGGCATGAATATGATGAGCAATAACTTCGATTTCCTCAAGGAGAGCGATGTTTTCCGCAACGCCGTTTCAACTATGTCCTCTCCGGTGCTGGGGCTGCTTGTCGGCATGGCGTTTACCGCGATTATCCAAAGCTCGTCGGCGTCGGTAGGTATCCTTATGGCGCTGGGGCTAAGCGGAGTAGTTACGCTTGACAACTGCGTATATATTATTTTCGGCATGAACGTCGGTGCGTGTATGCCCGTGTTCCTGTCGGCGGCGGGCGCGAACCGCGAGTCAAAGCAGGTTGCGCTGTCAAACTTTCTGACAAGCTTTTTCGCGGCTATCCTGATAAGCGTTATCGTATATTTCATGTCGCTTACCGATTATTCTGTTCCCGCGATAGCCGAGAGCATTCCGTTCCTCAGGGGCAATACCGCAAGCCAGATATCAATGGTGCATATCGCGTTCAACGTGCTGCGAACGATTATTTTCCTTCCGCTTTCAACGCCGATCATCAAGTTTACAAAGCTGATCCTGCGCGATATCGACGAGGAAAAGGAAAAGATGGAAACCGTATATCTCGACACCCGTATCCTCAAAACGCCGCCTATGGCAGTTTTGCAGGTCGAGAACGAGTGCAAGCGCCTCGGCGAGCTTTCCAGAAAAAACTACAACTACGCTATGAGGGCGTTCCTGGAAGGCGACGCGCGCCTTATTGAAAAGGTTGAAAAGAACGAGAAGGTCATCGACTTCCTCACACACGAAATAACAAGGTATATTGTAAAGATCAACGGTCTTGATATTGTAGACGACGACCGCAAAACAATGGGCGTTATGTATTCGGCGATCCAGGACATGGAACGTATCGGCGACCACGCCGAGAACATCACCGAGCACGCAAAGGAAATGATGGCTAACAAGGTCAAGTTTTCCGACGACGCCATGGCTGAGCTGCGTCACCTTAACGAGATGGTAACAAAGCTGCTTGACGACGGTCTGACGCTGTTCAACGCGCAGAGCGTGGATTTTGACATTGCAAAGTCTGTTATCGAGACCGAAAGCTCGCTTGACAGTCATGTTAAAATCTACAAGTTCAACCACATTAACCGCATGAACATCGGCATATGCAGTGCGGAAAACGGCACTATCTTCCTGGATATGCTTACTATCCTTGAAAGAGTAGGCGACCACGCGAATAACGTGGCGTTCTCAATTCCCAGAAACAAGCTCGGTTCAATTGTGAAAAGAGGCTGATTAACACGAATTTAAATATCAAATATAAAATTTTGCCTGTACTGCTTGCCATTATTACGGCTGCGGCGCTTCTGACCGCGTGCGGGTCAAATGACAGCAATTCAAGTGACGCCGTAAACAGGGTTTATCCCGAGGGCGAAGGAAGGCTGTACGACGGCACATCGACAGAGGGTATTACCGCTCCGGAATCCACAGCTCAGCCGGAAATAACCAAGGGCTCCGCAAAGCAGACCACTACGGCTCCCGGTGATACAAAGAGTACAGAGGTTACTCAGGCTTCAACCGTGCAGCCTACAACCATTACCACGGATGTGCCTCCCGACAACATTTCGGGCGCTAACATCAACCCGTATTTGGGCTCTATTCAGGGCGAGGTTATAGCTGAGATAGAGGCGCATTCGGTAAAATCGATCTCGCTTAGCCAAACCGCGCTCACAGTTACGGCAGGCGAGAGCAAAAACCTTGAAATAAGCTATGAGCCTTCCGACGCTGTTGACAAAACCTGCACTGCCGAGGTCAGCAACAGTAATGTAAAGGCGTCGGTTTCGGGCAAAACCGTTACGGTTACGGGGGTTAACGCCGGAACCTGCACGCTTACCGTTTCCTCTAAAAACGGTCACAAGGCAACCTGCAATATCACTGTAAAGCGATCCGAGCATGAGATAACCGACGACACGGTTCTGCCTCACAGCGAGCTCTGTACTGCGGCAAACGCCTCGCGCTGGGCAGAAGCTGTTGCCGTTCAGCTTGAAAGCAAGGGCATAACGCGCGACACAAGCCTTCGCGGCGGCGGAATTTCCCTTCGCACGGATGCCGACAAGAGCGATATGTCGTATAACGCAGCTCAGAAATCATTTATTGCTCAGGCTGAATACGAGGCGGCGCTTGTGACAAGCGGCTCTTGGAGCGACTATACCTTCAACTGCACCTCCGAATCCCTGGGTGGCGGCGAGTACGCGATCATCATAATAATTGTAAGCAAAGGCGAATAACAGTAATCTTGACCGGTTCTTATGAGCCGGTCATTTTTTATCTATCCGTATTTACTTTGGTAAAATCAAACACATTTTCAAATTCAGAAAAAGCTTGACATGTCTATTTTCACAGTGTAGAATAATAATATATGATTATGATAAAATAGGGGTAGTTTTAATGGAAATGCAAAAAACCATGTTTTACCGTCCCGCGCCGCCTCTTCCCGCGACGCTGCTGGTAGTTGACTGCAACTGTCAGCCAAGGGTCGTCCCGCTTAAGGGCGACATGACCTTCGGACGTATTTACAATGGTCCTCAGTGCGATATTCTTGTGCAGTCCGCAATAGTCGGCAGACAGCACGGCAAGTTTATTTACGACGACAGCGAGGGCGTTTATTACTATATTGACAACAACAGCTTAAACGGCACATATATCAACGGCGTAAAGCTGCAGCGCTTCAACGAGCGCGGCTCGCGCGCCTACAGGCTTACCGACGGCGACATTATCCGCGTCGACCGCAAAACGCTCGATCAGCCGCACCCCGAGGCTGTTATAATGATTTTCTGCACAAGCCTTCGTTATGACGAATCGTGGCGCATTTTCAACATGGGCAACCTTGTAAACGTCACCATAGGCAGAGGCGAAAACAGCGTTGTACGTCTTAACGACCTTTCGGTATCGCGCGAGCACGCGGTTCTCAGGCGCGCTCAGGGCGGCTGGCTGATCTTCGACAACAACAGCGACAACGGCGTCAGCGTAAACGGTGTCGGTGTTCAGGGCAGCGGCAGAGTATGCGACCACGACGTTATAAAAATCGCAAATACCACGATAATCGTTTTCGGTAACCTGCTTATTTTCAACAATCCCAAGGAAAGCACGGGCAACCTCAGCGTAAACATAGCGAGGAAAACCGTAGGCGGAGGCAAGGTGCTGTTGAGGGATATAAGCTTCCAAGTCGACAGCGGTGACTTCGTGCTGATCCTGGGCGGCTCGGGCGCGGGCAAAACAACGCTTGTAAACGCTATTCTCGGCGCCAGCAAGGCTGACGGAAGGATCATCCTCAACGGTCAGAACCTATACGAGAACTTCAAGAGCATGAAGTCCCAGATCGGTCTTGTTCCGCAGTTTTTGACTCTGCGCCTGAACGATACGGTAAAGAACACGCTTATGGATCAGGCGGACATAAAGCTTGACAAGCGTAACTATTCAAAGCAGGAAAAGCAAAGGCGCATCAACGACGTAATGGAAAAGGTGGGCATTACAAACCTGCAAAATCACCTTATAAGCCAACTCAGCGGCGGCCAGAAAAAGAAGGTATCGGTTGCTTTTCAGCTAATAGGTTTCCAAAAGGTATATATCTGCGATGAGCCCGACTCCGGACTTGACGCCGCCTCGCGTACCCAGCAGATGGAAATATTAAAGGAAATAGCCTCAAACGACAGAATCGTCATGGTGATCTCTCATGAGCCGGACGACGCTATTGACGTGAATACAGGTCTTTCGCTGTTTACAAAGGTTGTGGTGCTCGCCAAAAGCGCCGCAGACAACGCCGGTCATCTGGCGTTCTTCGGAACCGTTGATGAAGCTTTAGAGCATTTCGGAGTAAGCAAGCTGCAGGATATTATGATCGAAATCAACCCGCCATATGAGGGCGGCAAGGGCAAGGCCGACGAATATATAAATAAATATATGTCTGTCCAGAGGAGGTCTTTTTATTGAATGAATCGGATTTAATGACACAAACTAATGTGTACTTTAAAAAGCTGTTCCGTATCAATATGCGCGAAAAATCGTGGAAGTACCTCATTTTCGCGCTGATCATCTCAATGCTGGTGGCGCTTATCGTTGGTCCCGATATGTTCGGCAATTTTGATACCACAAATTCGGGCTTTTTCACCCTTGCGTCGGCGTGCATCTGGATAGGTATTTTCAACTCGATCCAGAGCATCTGCAAGGAGCATGAGATCATCAGAGCCGAGTACCGACAGGGGCTCAGGATCTCGTCCTATGTATTCGCCCATTTGCTGTGGCAGGCGCTGCTTTGCCTCGCCCAGACCATCATTATATTTGTGGTCTGCTGCATTTGGATGCAGTTCGATAAATCCGCTCATCTTCTTATAAGCGCTTATGTTGAGAATTTTATCACGATTTATCTGCTCACTTTCAGCGCCGCTGTGCTCGGCCTTATGATTTCAGCAATTTCGGGTACTCCCACTACCGCAATGACAATCATGCCGTTTGTGCTTATTATTCAGCTTGTCATGAGCGGCGTGCTGTTTATTCTTTCTGGCGCGAGCGAGGTGTTCTCGTACTTTACACTCAGCAGGTGGGGAATGGCGGCGTTCGGCTGCGAGGCGGATTTGTTCCATATGCCCACGGGCGTTCAGCAGGTTGACCCGATGTTCAACAACCCCATGAACAGCGATTTCTATAAACCTGAGGTGTTACGGCTGTTTGCCGCGTGGTTCGCCATCATAGGAATCACCATTTTCAACACATTTGTCTGCGGTTTGGCTTTAAAAATAAAAAACAGAGATTCTTAATTAATTAGGCTGGTGACTAATGGATACAAACGGAAAAAGCAAATCAAATGCCAAGGAGCGCTACAGGGTTTATCTTGTATCTCACAAGGGCTTGGTTCGTGACAACAACGAGGACAATTTTACAATAAACAATATCTCAAAAAAGTTAGAATATAAAAATGTAAAGTTTGTGTCGGAGCATGACGCGCCGATGCTCGCCGCTGTTTTTGATGGAATGGGCGGCGAGGCAAAGGGAGAATACGCGTCGTTTATCTCGGCTAAAACCGCCAAGCAGCTCTACACCGACATAACTCAGACCACTGCCCCCGAAACAAGGCTCGAGGAGTTTGTCGGCAAATTTGTTCAGAAGGCTAACGACGATATCCGCACCTTTCTTGAGGAAAACAAATGTCAGACAGGCGGCAGCACCGTTGTGGCTCTGGTGTTTATAAACGGAATCGTGTACCCGTTCTCGCTGGGCGACAGCAGAATTTATCTGCTGCGCAACGGCGTTCTTACACAGATTTCAAAAGACCAGACGCTCGCAATGAAAAAGTACGAGGCGAATATCTATACGCTTGAGGAAGCTGAAAGAAGCCTTGACAGCCACAAGCTGACCTCGTTTTTGGGCGTCGATTACTACCGCCAGGGGCTTTCTCCTCAGCTTTTTGAGCCGATTGTTTTGCAGGATACCGACAAGCTGCTTCTCTGCAGCGACGGCCTGTATGACGAGCTCGGCTTGCAGGATATTCAAAATGTAATGCTCCAAAACCCCGACCAGCCTGCATTTAAGCTTGTTCAGGAGGCGCTGAACCACGGGGGCAACGACAATGTAACCTGCGCGGTTATTGAACGCGTTTAATATTTTAAAAGAATCCAAAGGAGGACAATATTATGGATTTTTCATTTTTGCAGAAAATGGGCTTTAGCATGGACGATATCGGCAAAATCGCCGAAATCGTTATGAGCGGCGGCGACGAGGACAAAATCGCCGAGGAGCTTAACGCAAAGTTCGGCATCGAAAAGGATCAGGCAAAGGATATCATAAAGCAGGGCAAGGGCTTTATCGGCAATATCCCCAATCCTTTCAAAAAATAATTTCGGATAAAGGGCGCGCTGCGGCGTGCCTTTTTCTATTTAAGGCAAAAAGAAAGGCGGCAGTCCAAACGGGCTGCCGCCAAATTATATCGCTTAAATTTCAATTGTCTTAACGGATTCAAATTCCTTGGTGATTTCCTCAGAGGGCTTCTTGGTGATGAGCGAAACGATAACGTTGACGATAAGCGCCAGCGGGAACGCGATAGCCAGTGAGTAAAGACCTGTTGAATCATAGAGCGTGATCATATCCGCTCCGTTGAATTTGGTAAGGTCGGTGTTCTGAATAAGGGGGATATACGACCAGAACAGAACGAAAACCGTACCGGTGATCATGCCCGAGATAGCGCCCGCAAGATTTGAACGCTTCCAGAACAGAGCAAGAAGAACAACGGGACCGAACGCCGCGCCGAAGCCGCCCCAGGCGTCCTTAACCAACTTCATTACGCTGGAGTTGGGGTCAAGCGCGATAATAAAGGCGATAACCGCAATTACCAGAACCGCGATCCTGCCGATCATAAGAGCCTTCTTTTCAGTTTTCTCGTCCTTTGCGGTCTTTTTCTTGAAAATGCCCTTGTAAACATCCTCGGAAATAGCCGACGATGTTACAAGCAGCTGGCTGTCGGCTGTTGACATGATAGCCGCCAGAATACCGCACAGGAAGATGCCGCCGATGAATACCAACGCGAAGTTGCCCGAGAACATCTGCTGAATAAGGCGGATGAACGCGGTTTCGCTGTTGTTGCCGTCAAGCTGGGTGTTGAGGTAGCCCCTTGCCACAAAGCCGACAAAGCATGCCGCCGCAAGTGAAAGAATAACCCACGCGATAGCGATTTTTCTTGACTTTCTGACCTCGCGCTCGTTTTTAATAGCCATAAAGCGGATGATGATGTGGGGCATACCGAAGTAGCCGAGTCCCCAGGCAAGACCTGAGATAATTGAAATAGTCGAAGTGTTTTCGCCCTCGGGAGTTTTGAACAGGTTGATGTAGTTTTCGGGGCTTGATACTCCGTTTTTGCTCAGCGCGCTCGCAAAGCCGGTGTCCCATGTCATTGTAGCGTACGCAATAATCGGAACCGCCAGAATAGCTACGAGCATAAGCATACCCTGAATAAAGTCGGTGGTGCAAACCGCCTTAAAGCCGCCCAGCAGGGTGTAAATAAGAATAACGACCGCCGCGATGATAAGACCTACCACATAAGCGTTTTCGATTGAATCGCCGAACAGCGTCTTAAACAGCTTTCGATTGAATCGCCGAACAGCGTCTTAAACAGCTTAGCGCCCGAGCTGAACGCCGACGCGGTGTAAACCGCAAAGAAAATAGCGATAATAGCCGCGGCAACGATTTTGATAACGCCCCTCTTGTCGCGGTAGCGGTTTTCGAAAAAGCTTGGGATAGTGAGCGAATTGCCCGATACAATGGTGTATTTTCTGAGCCGTGACGATACAAGATACCAGTTCAGGATAGTGCCGATCAAAAGACCTATAGCCGTCCAGATCTCGCCTGTACCCGAAAGGTAAATTGCGCCGGGAAGTCCCATAAGCAGCCATCCGCTCATATCGCTTGCCTGAGCCGAGAGAGCCGCTGTCCAGCCGCCCAGGTTTCTGCCGCCCAAAAAATAATCTTCATTATTCTTGGTCTTTTTTGAATAAAACACGCCGATTAAAATCATCAGTATCATGTAAAACGCAAAAGCAACCAGAGTAATGATTTTGTCTGAACTCATATTGTTCCTCCTCGTATAATATAATTTTAATGCGCTAAAGCATAAAACTGTTTTTACTATACCAAAATATTACGCAAAAATCAAGTATTTTTGCCGTATAAATGAAAAAATGCAAAAAACTACTCCAAAATCGTTACAGTTATTGATTTACACTTTAAAAAATAGTATAATAAAAATATCTATGAGTAGCTTTAAAAAGGAGCAGAATATGGATTTTGTCAAGAGAACCTGGGCTGAAATCTCGCTGGACGCTATCGAGCGCAACTTTCACACAATACAGGATAAAATCGGCTGCAGAGCAAAAATCTGCTGCGTTATAAAAGCCGACGGCTACGGTCACGGCGCCGTTGAGCTGGCTCACATTTACGAGAGGCTGGGCGCGGACTTTTTCGCGGTGTCGAATATCGACGAGGGAATCGAAATCCGCACCTCGGGCGTAAAGCTTCCCATACTTATTTTGGGTTATACTCCCGTGCGCGACGCTCAAAGGCTGGCACAGTACAATATCTCGCAGGCGGTTTTTTCGCTCGATTACGCAAAGGCTCTCTCCGCGCAGTGCGCCGAGTACGGCTGCGTGTGTAAAATTCATATCAAGTGCGACACGGGCATGAGCCGAATCGGCTTTATGTGTCAGGAATTCCCGAGAGATGATAATTCTGTAAAAGAAATATACGAGGCGTGCGCCCTCACCAATCTTCAGCCCGAGGGACTTTTTACTCATTTCTGCGTGTCCGATGAGGGCGATGAGGGCAGAGATTTTACAAAAAAGCAGTACGAAAACTTCAGCTATGTTAAAAATGCTCTTAAAGCGGCGGGGCTTGATATTCCGTATACCCACTGCTCAAACAGCGGCGCTATCGAGGACTACGACAATACATACTGCGACATGGTGCGCGCGGGCATTATCCTTTACGGTCTTGCGCCGTCGCCGAAGCTTTTCTGCAAGCTCGATTTGCAGCCTGCCATGACGCTTAAAACTACAGTCGCGTATGTAAAGAACCTCAAAAAAGGCGCTACCGTTTCATACGGAAGAACCTTTACCGCCGAAAAGGATATGAAAATCGCCACCGTTCCAATCGGTTATGCCGACGGATATGTAAGGCAGAACGCCAAGGACGGCTATATGCTTGTAAACGGCAGGCGTGCCGAAATTGTCGGCAGAATCTGCATGGATCAGACAATGCTTGATGTTTCGGATATAGATGACGTTAAAATCGGCGACGAGGTAATTGTGTTCGGAACGGGCGAAAACGGCGAACCTACCGCTGACACCATCGCCGAAAACACAAACACCATTAATTACGAGGTCGTTTGCCTTGTAGGAAAGCGCGTGCCGCGAATTTATTATAAAAACGGAGTTATTACGGAAGTGATGTATAAGCTATGAGATTGTTGGTTGTTGACGGAAACAGCATTGTAAACCGCGCGTTTTACGGAATCCGCCCCCTGACAAACAAAGAAGGGCAGTTTACCCAGGCGATTTACGGCTTTCTCACAATGCTTCGCAAAATAGAAAAGGAAGAATCCCCCGAGGCGGTAGCAATTGCCTTTGACCTTAAAGCGCCCACCTTCCGCCACAAAATGTACAGCGGCTATAAGGCGACGCGAAAGGGTATGCCGCCCGAGCTTGCAAGCCAAATGCCGCCGCTTAAAGAGCTTCTCGGGCTGCTGGGATACAAAATTGTGACCTGCGAGGGCTTTGAAGCGGACGATATCCTCGGAACTTTTGCCGCGGCGTGCGAAAACAGCGGAAACGAGTGCGTCATTGCCACGGGAGACCGCGACAGCCTGCAGCTTGTCAGCGAAAAAACTCATGTGCACCTTTGCACAAACCGCGACGATATTCTGTATACACCCGAAAAAATCATGGAGGATTACGGCGTTTCACCCCCGGGCTTAATCGAGATAAAGGCGATTAAGGGCGACAGCTCCGACAATATCCCCGGCGTTGCGGGCATAGGCCCCAAGGGCGCTGGCGATTTGATTCAGCGCTATCACAGCGTTGAGTATATTTACGAACACCTTGATGAGCTTGAAATAAAAGACGGCGTGCGCAAAAAGCTGATTGCTTCAAAGGACAACGCGTTCCTCAGCTTAAAGCTGGGCAGAATTGCCACCGATGCGCCGATCGACACCGAAATTGAGCATTACAAAGTCGAGATAAAAGACCGCGCCGTCTGCGCAAGATATATGGCAAGGCTCGAGTTATTTTCTTTAATTGAAAAATACGAGCTTGACGCAGTTCCTGCCGCCGAGGAAAAAGCCGAATCAAAAACTGATTTACTTGAAGTTATTAAGGTCAATATTCCTTTAGAGAAAATTAAAAGCGTAAAAACAGCATATTTATCATTTGATATTTCTAATAACGAATTAAAATCCTTTGCCGTTATGAATGAGGGCCATATTTATCATTTGATATTTCTAATAACGAATTAAAATCCTTTGCCGTTATGAATGAGGGCAAGGTTTACCTCTCGGCTGACGCGGCGCTTTTTGAGCAGCTTGTCTCCGATAAGGAGCTTACAGTCTGCACTCGGGGCAGCAAGGCGCTGTTTGCCTATGCCGACTCCGCAGGCTTTGAGGTAAGCGCAAAATTATTTGACGTTGAGCTTGCGGCGTATCTGCTTGAGCCGTCCTCAAAGGACTACACCGACGAAAACTTGTGCGCCGCTAACCGCATTGAGCTGCCGCTCACCGATAAGGATGAGTACAAGCCTTACCGCGCTTTGGCGGTTTATGATAAGCTCTGCGAAAAGCTTTTGGGCGAAATCAAAGCTAACAGTCAGGAAAAGCTGCTCTTTGATATTGAAATTCCGCTTGCGAACGTCCTTGCTAAAATGGAAAACATCGGCTTTGAGGTCGACCGTCAGGGCATAGCCGACTACGGCGCAATGCTATCGGCGCGTATTTCTCAGCTGGAGGCTGAAATCTACAGCAGCGCGGGCAGTGAGTTCAACATCAACTCGCCTAAGCAGCTCGGAAAAATTCTATTTGAGGATTTGGGGCTGCCCGTCAAGAAAAAGACCAAGAGCGGCTACAGCACCAACGCCGAGGTTCTTGAAAGCCTGCGCTACGAGCACCCCGTTGTTGAGATGGTGCTGCAGTACCGCACTCTCGCAAAGCTCAACTCCACCTACTGCGAGGGCTTGCTGAAGGTGATTGCCGACGACGGCAGAATCCACTCAAACTTTAACCAGACCGAAACACGCACGGGCAGAATCAGCTCAACCGAGCCGAATTTGCAGAATATTCCCGTGCGAACCGAGCTCGGCCGCGAAATGCGCAAGTTTTTCTGCGCGCGCGAGGGATGGGTGCTTGTTGACGCGGACTACTCGCAGATTGAGCTGCGAGTTCTCGCTCACATAGCGCACGATAAAAATATGATTGAGGCGTTCAAAAACGGCGACGACATCCACGCCATCACTGCTTCTCAGGTGTTTAACCTGCCGCTTGATATGGTAACTCCGCTTATGAGGAGCCGAGCCAAGGCGGTAAACTTCGGAATTGTCTACGGCATAGGCGCGTTTTCTCTGGGCAAGGACATCGGCGTAACAACAAAGGAAGCCTCAAGCTATATCAAAAATTACCTGTCGCATTACAGCGGCGTTGATAAATATATGCAGGATGTGGTTGAAAAGGCAAAGCTCGACGGATATGTTGAAACCATGTTTGGCAGGCGGCGCTACCTTCCCGAGCTTAGCTCAGGCAAGCATATGCTGCGGGCGTTCGGTGAGCGCGTCGCAAGAAATATGCCCATTCAGGGAACAGCCGCCGACATCATAAAAATTGCCATGGTGCGCGTGGACGAGCGTCTTAAAAAAGAGGGACTGCACGCAAGACTGATTTTGCAGGTGCACGACGAATTGATCGTTGAGGCGCCTCAGGACGAGAGTATGCGCGTGGCTATGCTGCTGCAGGAGGAAATGGAAAACGCGGTGCGGCTTGATGTTCCGCTGACAGCCGACGCGGCGGTAGGAAGGACTTGGTACGATGCAAAAGGATAACAGCCTAAAATATATAGCCTTTGTCTGCACGGGCAACACCTGCCGCAGCCCGATGGCGGAGGGCATTTTCAACAAAGCCGCCGAGGAGCGCGGATTTAGCGTGCGCGCCGTAAGCTTCGGAATGGCGGCAGTCGCTGGAGTGCCGCCCGCAAAAAACGCGGTTGAGGTCTGCGGCGAAATAGGAGTTGACATCAGCGCCCACCGCTCGCATTTTATCTATGATTTTCAGCTCGGCGACTTCGATAAAATTTATTGCATGTCGCAGGAGCACGCAATGATTCTCTCCCAGAGCATAGGCTATCCGCTTGAGAATATCGAGGTGTTGAACATTGCCGACCCGTACGGTCAGAGCGTTGAGATCTACCGCATGTGCCGCGACATCATCGTCACCTGCGTCGATGAAATTCTGAGAGCCTATGAAAATTGAGCAAATGACCGCCGAGCACCTTGACGGTGTTGAGGCGCTGGAAAAAAGCTGTTTTTCTCACCCGTGGTCGCGCCAAAGCCTTGAAACAGAACTTGAAAACGAGCAGTCGCTTTTCTACGCGGCGGTTGAGGACGGACAGGTCATCGGTTACATCGGCATGAGCTTTGTGCTTGACGAGGGCTATATCTACAACGTCGCGGTTGATGAAAAATATCGCAAAAGGGGTATAGGTAGCGCACTTATCCGCATGCTGGTCACCCACTGCAAAAAGGAAGGTTTTGCCTTTCTCACGCTTGAGGTGAGGGAGAGCAACACGGCGGCAAGGTCGCTGTATCAGCATTTCGGTTTTATCAAGGTGGGAGAGAGGAAGAACTACTACTCCGACCCGACCGAAAACGCTGTGTTAATGACATTATATTTCTAATGGAGAATTAAAATGAAGATACTCGCAATAGAATCATCGTGCGACGAAACCGCGGCGGCGGTTGTTGAGGACGGCAGAAAAGTTCTTTCCTCGGTTGTCGCCTCTCAGGTGGAGGAGCACAGGCTCTACGGAGGTGTAGTGCCCGAAATAGCCTCGCGCCGTCACGCCGAGGCGATCGTGCCCGTAGTGTCAGAGGCGTTGGAGCAGGCAGAATTAACGCTTGAAGGCATTGACGCGCTGGCGGTTACATACGCGCCAGGGCTTATCGGGGCGCTGCTTGTCGGTGTAAACTTTGCCAAGGGGCTGTCGCTGTCAACAGGGCTGCCGCTTGTTCCTGTTCATCACCTGCGCTCGCATATAGCGTCTAATTATATTTCTAATAATAAATTAAAACCACCGTTTCTCTGCCTGGTGGTATCGGGAGGTCATAGCCACATCGTTATGGTTGAGGACTACACCAAAATGAAAATCATCGGCAGAACCCGCGACGACGCGGCAGGCGAGGCGTTTGATAAGGCGGCGCGCACAATGGGAATGCCCTATCCCGGCGGCATCGAGCTTGACAAAGTCGCAGAGTCGGGCGACCCTCACGCGTTTAAGCTGCCGCACCCGACGGTGCACGACGCGCCGTACGATTTCAGCTTCTCGGGCTTAAAAACCGCGGTGATCAATCTGCTCCACAACTCCGCTCAAAAGGGTGTTGAGTTAAACAAAGCCGACGTCTGCGCGTCCTTCCGCTACGCTGTAGTTGACTGCCTCTGCACAAACTTTCTCAAGGCGGCAAACGACCTTAACGTCGATACGCTCGTGATAGCGGGCGGTGTTTCGGCAAATTCGCTTTTGCGCAGAACTCTTTCTCAGGAGTGCGAAAAGCGCGGCTTTAAGTTCTATATGCCCGGCAAATCCCTTTGCGGCGACAACGCTGCCATGGTTGGGGCGCAGGGCTATTACGAATATATTGCCGGCAAAACCGCCGGAACAGACCTAAATGCTTATGCTACAATGAGCATAGAAGAATAAAGGAGGTATATTTATGAGTGAAGAATTTAACCCGTATGTAAATCCAGAAAACAATCAGGCAGCGCAGCCCAATTACGCCGCGCCGCAAAGCCCGTGGCATCAGCCGCCTGTGCCGCCTCAGCAGATGCCGCAGCCTCAAGCTTATGTGTATCCGCCGCAGCCCACAAACGCTCAGCGTGTAAACTACCGCGCTTATGCCGAGCAAAAAAGCAGCTCCGGAGCGGCAAAGGCGTTTGGAATCGTGTCGTTTATCATCGGCTGCTTTGTGCTGATGATTGCAAGCATGATTTTCTTTAACTTCCGCACCACGGTAACTCAGAAGTACAATTACGCGCTTTCATGGGGCTTTATAACAGGACTGCCCGCCATTATTTTCGGCGTGGTTTCTATTATGAAAAAGACCGAAAAAAAGATTTTCCCGATCCTGGGCATAGCGTTTGGTGCAATTCTGCTGATTGCGGCGTTTATTACATACTTCTTTATGGTAAACACTGCTCCCGAGGTATCGCGCTTTTACTATTAATTTGCAAATAATTATTCGGCAAAAGGAGACAGCATAATATGGACGAAATTTTTACGGAAAATACCATGGCGGCAGACCCGCTTGAGGAGCAAATGCCCAAGGAGAATTCCGCCGAGGCTGCAAACCCTTACGAGGTAAGGCAGAACCCCGCAAATTTTGAGCAGCCTAAGCCTCAGTATCAGCCTCCTCAGCAGCAACAGTACATGCAGCCGCCGCAGTATATGCCGCCCCAGTATCAGCAGCCACAGTATCGGCCGCCTCAGCAGCAGTATATGCAGCAGCAGCCTCAGTGTCAGCAGCCTCAGTACCGTCCTCAGCCCAACGAATACTACAGACCCGTTCAGCCTCAGTATCATCAGGTTTACAGACAGCCTGTTTCTGGCGGCGGAGCGGCAAAGGCTTTTGCGATTGTTGCGTTTGCAGCGGGCTGCATTTCGATTTCAATTTTGGCATTATTGATTATGGACGCAAGTATTATTTCAACATCGGCATATAGATACAGTACCGACCGCGGCTCTCTTGCGGGTTTGGCTTTGACATACGGCTTTATCTGCTCTATCCCGGGCTTGGTTTTCGGAATAGTGGCAATGGCAAAGCAAACAAACAAGTTTTTGCTTGCAATCCTGGGCACAATTTTTTCCGGCTCGCTTATTATATACGGCATAATCATGCTTATGTCGATAGCGTAATTCGGAAGGAGATTTGATGAGTCAGGAACGAGATTTTGACGCGATGTTCCGCGAGTCGCAGCTAAGCAAATTCCCAAAGGAAAACGCTTCACAGGAAAAACGCTTTGACGAGCAGTTCAGCGAAAGCTACCAAAAACGCTCCGAGCCCAAGGCTCCCGTAACGCCTGAAATCCTCGACAGCACGGGACACCCCATAAAAAAGACCGAGCGCGTTTCGGGAAGCGTCCTTGGAATGATCTCGGCAATAATAGGCGTAGTTGCTCTTGTTTTGGTGTTTTTGGGAATGTTTGTGCATTTTATAATGTGGCTTAACATTCTTATCTGCCTTACAGGTATCGGCTTTGCAATAGCGGCGCTTATAAAGCGCGACACGGCAGGGCGCATTTTTGCGGTAATAGGAACCGTGCTCTGCATTTTTGATTTGCTTGTACAGCTGATTTGCATGATTGTTGTTGCAATCAGCTCGGGAATATCCGCGATAATAAAACTATTTTAAAAGGAATGATTCCAATGAAAAAACCAATTGTCACCATTGAAATGGAAAACGGAAAGCTCATAAAAGCTGAGCTTTACCCCGAAACCGCGCCCAATACCGTGGCTAATTTCTTAAGCCTCGCGGGCAGCGGCTTCTACAACGGACTGACCTTTCACCGCGTTATTTACGGCTTTATGATTCAGGGCGGATGTCCTGACGGAACAGGAATGGGCGGCCCGGGCTATCACATTAAGGGCGAGTTTTTGGCAAACGGCTTTAAAAACGACCTCAAACACACCGAGGGCGTGCTTTCGATGGCGCGCGCGATGATGCCCGATTCCGCCGGCTCGCAGTTCTTTATCATGCACAGAACCTCGCCTCACCTCGACGGCCAGTACGCCGCGTTCGGCAAGGTTATCGAGGGCATGGACGTTGTAAACGAGATAGCCGAGTGCGACACAGATTTTGCCGACAAACCTCTTGATCCGCAGATAATAAAGAGCATGACGGTCGAGACCTTCGGCGAAAGCTATCCTGCCCCCGAAAAAGCTTAAATTAATTTAAAAATCCGTATACTATTTATATAGTAATTTTTTAATGTTATAAAAAGGAAGATATACCTATGAATGTTTTACTTGCAGGCGGCGCGGGATATATAGGCAGCCACACCTGCGTGGAGCTTATCGAGGCGGGGCACAGCGTTGTCGTTGTCGACAACTTTTCCAACTCTTGCCCCGAGGCTATAAAGCGCGTTGAAAAAATTACGGGCGCAGATATCCCGCTTTATGAAGCCGATGTTTGTGACGCAGCGGCGGTTGAGAAAATTTTTTCCGAAAACAAAATCGACGCCGTTATTCATTTTGCCGGTCTTAAAGCGGTGGGCGAGAGCTGTGAAAAGCCCTTGCTCTATTACCGCAATAACATCGACTCGACCCTGACTCTGCTTGAAACCATGCAGAAGTATAAGGTCAACAACTTTATTTTCAGCTCGTCCGCGACGGTTTACGGAACCCCGAAAATAGTTCCTCTGGTGGAAACGATGCCTACGGGCAGCCCCACCAACCCTTACGGCTGGACAAAGCTGATGATGGAGCAAATTTTGACCGACACCGCGAACGCCAACCCCGACATGTCGATCGTTATTCTGCGCTACTTCAACCCGATAGGCGCTCACAAGAGCGGGCTTATCGGAGAGGATCCCAACGGTATCCCCAATAACCTGATGCCGTACATCACCCAGGTAGCCGCCGGCAGGCTTCCTCAGCTTGGTGTGTTCGGCGACGACTATCCCACACACGACGGCACGGGCGTGCGCGACTACATCCATGTTGTAGACCTCGCGAAAGGTCACGTCAAGGCTATCGACTATTCGGGAGAGCACAGGGGCGTTGAGATCGTTAACCTCGGCACCGGCACCGGCTACAGCGTGCTTGACATCGTTAAGGCTTTTGAAAAGGTAAATAACATTAAAATACCTTATGTTATCAAGCCGCGCCGCGCGGGCGATGTTGCCGAATGCTACGCCGACGCCGGGAAGGCTGAGCGCGTGCTCGGCTGGAAGGCGGAGAAGGATTTGGAAGAAATGTGCTATGATTCGTGGAATTGGCAGTCAAATAATGTGAATGGTTACAAATAGTAATATCTTTTATTGTGAATTGTGACAAATTGCGATTCAAATCCTTGTTAAAATAAACGAAATAATTGATTTCCGTAAAAAAGTGATTTCCATTTTAGAATTTTTATTGACTTTTGGATAGCACTTGTATTATAATAGTATTGCTTATAGAAGCATT
>ONCY01000067.1 GCA_900316435.1 uncultured Eubacteriales bacterium
AAACGGCATCCGTTCTGCATTTGCCGCAGGCTGCAAAACCGTGCTTGTCCCCGATTTGGACAATCCACAAAACGAGCTTAAGGGCTGCCTTTACGCTGTGGCGGACAATTTAAGCATGGTTAAAACTTTATTGAAATAACTAATCAGGGCGTATCTGCTGTTAGATACGCCCTGAATGTTTGCTGCCTTTTTACTTAAAATGTGCTGTTATTGGGCACAAAGCTCTGGCAGTCGGTGCACTGCTCAACGGTCGGATCGGTTTCATGAGTTCCTACCCTGATTGCCTCAAGCGAGCAGTAGTTCTTGCTGTTGTGGTGGTTTTTGCAGCTTGTTACGTTGCAGATAATGCACTGGTTAGCGTAGTTGTTGTCTGTCATTATTATCACCTCGCAAATAGTGTTGACAGTACGGAGGATTTTATTCACTTTTTCATCTTATAAAAATATTATATACAGAGGTGGTTTTGATGAATGTTGTATCCGCTGTAATAGTGCTCGTTTTTGCCGTAATAGGCGCGGTTTCCGTTTGCAGGGAAATATCACTAAGACTTTTCAGCATACGAAGCGACTGCACGGTTATGTACATCACAAATATTAATGCAGATGAGGAAACCCTTGAATTTGCTTTGCGAGGCGCTCTGAACAAACAGCGCTGGGCGCTTAACAGAAAAGCCGTCGGCGCAGTGTGTCTGAATTGCGAGTTGAGCGACAATACTCGCAAGATTTGCGAGAGAATTTGCAGGGAATACGGCTTCTCAAAGCTGATGACCAAGGAGGAATTTTTAAAATCACTTGATAATTGAGGCACAATTGGAGTATAATAGAAAAGAGAAACTATATCAGGTGTTATTATGCAGGAAGAAAGATTGCTCCGTCTTGAGGGAGTAGTTGAAAATATTGTATACAGAAACGACGAGAACGGCTATACCGTGCTTGAGATTGCAGACAGCGACGACTATATTACCGCTGTGGGAATCATGCCGCTTGCGAATGTCGGCGATAAGGTTGCGCTTACGGGCGTATTTACCGAGCACAAAAACTACGGGCGGCAGTTTTCGGCGAAGGCGTGCGAGGTCTGCCGCCCGACCGAGACCGCAGATATTCTGCGCTACCTGTCATCGGGCGCGGTAAAGGGAATCGGCGCCTCTACCGCTCAAAAGCTTGTAAAAGAATTTGGCGAAAGCACGCTTGACATAATGGAAAACCATCCTGAGCGTGTGGCGCTGTTAAGGGGAATTTCAAGTGAGAAAGCCCTCGACTTTGCCGCCCAGCTAAAGGCAAACGCGGGAATCCGCACGCTTATGCTGTACCTGGGCGAATACGGAATATCAAACACCGCCGCCGTAAAGGTTTACAACGCTTTGGGAGTCGGATGCACCGAGCAGATAAAAGCCAATCCGTATATCTTGTGTCAGGGCGGTTTCGGTATCCCGTTTGAGCGCGCCGACTTTATAGCCAAGCGCGAGAGCCTTGAAAACGACAGCGGGGTGCGTGTCCGCGCCGGGTTAAGCTATATTCTGAGGCACAACGAGGTCAACGGCCACACCTGTCTGCCAAAGGATAAGCTGAAGGAAACCGCCGCGAGCTTTTTGGAAATATATATCGCGCGCGCCGAAGAATGCCTTGAAGAAATGATATTTGACCGAAGTCTTATTCAGGATGAGCTTGACGGCAGAGAGTTTATCTTCACTCCGCAGCTACACCTGAATGAGATGTACATAGCCTCGCGGATAAAAATGCTGCTCTCATTCCCTGCCGAACGCGAGGAAAAGCTTGAACAGGCTATCGAGGAGCTTGAGCACGGCAACGGGATAGAATACGCCGAGCTGCAGCGAAAGGCGATAACCGACGCGCTGAGCGAAGGGATGCTTGTGCTGACAGGCGGCCCAGGAACAGGTAAGACCACAACGCTTAACGCGATAATAAAAATACTTCAGAGCAGGGGCAAAAAGGTGCTTTTGGCCGCTCCTACAGGCCGCGCCGCCCAGCGCATGAGCGAGCTTACCGGAGATGAGGCAAAAACTCTTCACCGCCTGCTTGAAGTGAGCTGGGACAAGCATGATAATCCTATTTTTAATAAAAATGAAAAGAATCAGCTAAAATGCGACGCGCTTATTATCGATGAGATGTCGATGGTGGACTGCTATATTTTTGAAAGTGTCATGCGCGCTCTGCCCATAGGCTGCCGGCTGATACTGGTCGGCGACTCAGATCAGCTGCCCTCAGTCGGCCCCGGAAACATTCTGGGCGACCTGATCGACAGCGGAATCCTGCCTGTTGTAAGGCTGAATGAAATATTCCGCCAGGCTCAGGAGAGCCTTATTGTTACAAACGCGCATAAAATAGTATGCGGACAAATGCCCGTGCTAAACCGCGCCGACAGTGACTTTTTCTTTATCCGCCGCAGTGTTAAAAGCGACGTCACCGAGGTTATTACCGACCTGTGCAAAACCCGCCTGCCAAATGCCTACGGCTACTCGCCGTTTGAGAATATTCAGGTGCTTTCCCCCTCAAAAAAAGGCGAGCTGGGTACTGCCGAGCTGAATCACAAATTGCAAGCGAGGCTCAACCCGAAAGCCGACGACAAGGCGGAAGCGGTTATCGGCGGAAAAACCTTCCGCGAAGGCGACAAGGTTATGCAGATAAAAAACAACTACGACATCCGCTGGTTCCGCGACAACGGCGAAACAGGCGAAGGCGTGTTTAACGGCGACATAGGTATCATCGAAAAAATAGACAGGCGCAGCAAGCTTATCCGCGTAAATTTCTACGACAAAACCGCGAACCTCAGCTTTGAAGCGTGCGCCGATCTCGACTTTGCTTACGCCGTTACGGTTCATAAAAGTCAGGGAAATGAGTTTGACGCGGTGATCATTCCGATGTTTTCAGGACCTCCGCAGCTATATTACCGCAACCTGCTTTACACCGCGGTTACGCGCGCTAAAAAAACGCTTATTCTTGTCGGCAATCCGCAGACAGTAGAATACATGGTAAACAACAACCGCCAGACAAAACGCTACAGCGCCCTGCGCGAATTCTTAATACGCAAGGACAGCCTTTATTAATTATTTTTGGGAGTTAGATATGAATATTGCAATTGACCTGGGCTCAGACAGAACCAGAGTATTTATTGAAAACAAAGGAAAGGTGCTCGACGAGGCAAGCGTTGTCACCTACGACATCGATACAAACGAGGTTTTTGCCGTCGGCGACGAGGCTTACTCAATGATTGGCAAAACGCCGCTGGGAATCCGCGCCGCGCACCCGCTCGACAGCGGAGTTATTGCTCAGTCGGATTTGGTCGAGGAAATGGTGTCTATCCTTATAAACGAGGTATGCACCGAAAAAATCACCTCTCCGCGCGTTATTACCGCAATCCCGTGCGCGCTTACCGAGGTTGAAAAGCGCGCGGTTGTAAATGCCGTAGGCTCATTCGGCGCAAAAAAGGTTTATTTGATCGAAGCCCCAAAGGCGGCGGCTCTGGGCTGCGGAATGGACATAACCTCGCCTCACGGAGTCTTTATAGCAGACATCGGCAGCGGAACCGCCGACATCGGCGTGCTCTCGCTTGGAGGACTTTCGGTTTCAAAAAGCGTAAAGCGCGCGGGCAGCGCAATGGACGATGAAATCGTAAAATACGTCCGCAAAAAATACAACCTGGTAATCGGCACAAACATGGCCGAAAGCTGCAAAAAAGCAATCGGCTGCGTAGTAACGCCCGCAGAGCAAAAGACCTTCCGCCTGAAAGGCAGAGACGCCCTGAGCGGTCTGCCCCGCTACGCCGACGTCACAAACGAGGAAATTAAGGAAGCGATTGAGGAAATTGCAAACGATATAGCCGCCTCTGTCCGAGATGTTCTGGAGCAGACGCCTCCCGAGCTAATAAGCGACATCTACACCGACGGAATCATCCTTACGGGCGGCCTTGCAAAGCTTGAGGGTATGGCGCGGCTTATCAGTCTTTCCACAAAGCTTAAGGTGCGCGTTCACAAATACGCCGCTGACTGCGTTATTATGGGCTGCGGCAAAGCTATAAAGTATATCCCGTACGCCAATAAGGAAATGGTCGCGGGTATTTCACCTCTGCTCACGGCGTATTAAACTCAATTATTGACAAGGGCTGAATTTAAAAGTATAATTTAAAAAAATCAGGAAAGCAGGGATTTATATGAGTTACGCAGATGAGGTATTTAAGGCAAATTGCAAGGAAATTTTGACTAACGGATTCTCGGACATCGATTGCAACGTGCGCCCACACTGGGAGGACGGCACACCCGCGCACACAACAAAGGCTTTCGGCGTTGTTAACCGTTACGATTTGCAGAAAGAGTTTCCCGTTATGACGCTCAGAAAAACATATTTTAAAAGCTGTATTGACGAGCTTCTTTGGATTTGGCAGAAAAAGTCCAACAATGTCAAAGATTTAAACAGCCACATCTGGGATTCATGGGCCGATGAAAACGGCTCTATCGGAAAAGCCTACGGCTATCAGCTTTCAATCAAGCACAAGTATCCCGAGGGCGAGTTTGACCAGGTCGACAGGATCCTCTATGACTTAAAGCACCATCCCGAGTCGCGCCGTATCATCTCAAACATCTACAATCACAGCGACCTTTTCGAAATGAATCTTTATCCCTGCGCGTACAGCGTAACGCTGAATGTTTCGGGCAAAAGGCTTAATATGATTCTCAATCAGCGCTCGCAGGATATGCTTGTCGCAAACAACTGGAACGTGTGCCAGTACGCGGTGCTTTTACATATGTTCGCTCAGGTTTCGGGACTTGAGGCGGGAACACTGCTTCATGTGATCGCCGACGCCCATATCTACGACCGTCATGTGCCCTATGTTAAGGATTTAATGGAGCTTACACCCTATCCCGCGCCGAAGTTCCGCATAAATCCCGATGTTAAGGACTTCTATGATTTCACCACGGATGATTTTGAGTTGATTGACTATCAATCGCATGAGTTCAAGCACAAGATCCCGGTTGCAGTTTAAGGAGATAACGCCATGAAGCTTATTGTAGCGGTTGACGAAAACTGGGGAATCGGAAAGGAAGGCGACCTGCTGACCTCTATCCCCGACGACATGCGTTTTTTCAGAGAAACGACCCAGCGCCATGTGTTGGTAATGGGCTCAAAAACTCTGCGCTCATTCAAAAACGCCCGTCCGCTCCCGGGCAGACTAAACATTGTGCTGACAAGAAGCGATACATCTTTTCCGGGCGCGGTCGCGTGCCGCAGTGTTGAACAGGCACTTGAGCTGCTGAAATCGTTTGATTCGGACAATATCATGGTAATCGGCGGCGGCATGATTTACCGCAGGCTTCTTCCCTACTGCTCAAAAGCGTATATTACCAAAATGCGCTTTAACGGCAGTGCCGATACCTTTATGACAAATCTTGACGAGCTTGATTCATGGACACTCGCGGCAGAATCGGAGCAAAAGGAATATGAGGGCATAACCTATTCATTTACCGAATACGCAAACTCTGATATTAAAACTATTGATTTCACAGGCGCATGCTCAAACATGTCGGACTATTTCAAAACTAAAAAATATATTGACTTACCGGCAATCGATGACCTATATAAGCCCGAAAGAATCAACGCGCTTGAAACCAAGCTCAACGCATATTTTTACCCGTTGAAAAACGGCTTCAGCGCCTTGGATGTCGACGGTTATTTAAAGAACAGCGAAGGCAGCAATTTTGAGGACTATTTAAAAGCCCGAGATTTGATAGCCTCTGAAGAAGATATAATCGGAATGTTGAGCGAATCACAGGATAGTATTCGCATAAAAAAAGATGAGCTGTGGACATTCTTAAACAGAATCAAAAAATGATAAACACAGATAATTAATGCAGCGTTGTCTTTGGACGGAAAGAAAGCGGTTTAAAATACAAAACGAGATGTCATTCTGAAAAAGCAAAAGTATTATCAATCATCGGCGCGCTTGCTATAATAGTGGCGTTATCTGGTTGTTCAATAGAAATTGACAATTCATCAACGGCAAGTGCTTCAGCGCCAGATGCTAAGAGTAAAGCTGACAAAAACAGCATTGTTAATACTGCAAAAGAATCCTCCAAAGAGCAGCTTTTATTTAAAAAGACGGAATCAAACTGACATATCCGGATTATGAGAAAGATTATTTCCCCAACTTAAAATTTAAGATTGAAAACAACTCAGGGGCTGTCGCAAATTGAAAGATTTGCCGGCAGCCTTTAGTCTTGAGTGAATCATCAGCAATTGTAATCAGAGCATCACGCAACAAATCAGAGGGTGGGTCTGCCACGGATTTTGTGTAAACTCTAGATTTTGGTATAAAAAAGAGCAAAAATTATTATTCAGGGGCTTTAGCCCCTTGTCAACATTATAAGCAGGAAACGGACTTGGATTTTGTCACCTTGCGAAGCTGACGGTTAAATCCCTCGATGGCGTTCGTGGTGTAAATCAGTCGCCTGACCTCCTGCGGGAATTTGAAATAGGTGCTCAAATTAGCCCAGCTATCCCGCCAGGATTGCGAAATTTTGGGGTATTTTTTGTCCCAGCGTTCCGCAAAAATATCCAGCGCGTTCAGCGCCGTTTCTTCATCCACGGCGGCATAAACGGCTTTCAAATCAGCCATCAGCGACTTTAAGTCTTCGTAAGACACATATTTACTCGAATTGCGAAGCTGATGAATGATACAATTTTGTATTTCCGTCTTGGAAAATACCGCCTCTATCGCAGATGAAAAGCCGGTCACATTATCCGTGAGGCAATGAAGATGTCCTCTACACCGCGATTTTTCAGTCCGTTAAGCGCTGTAGCCCAAAACTTGGCGCTCTCGTTCTCTCCAACACACATTTCCAGTACATCTTTGCGTCCGTCGAGGTTGATCCCGATGGCGATATAGACCGCTTTCTTGATGATTCTGCCCTCACTGCGCACATGAATAATTATAAACTCAGCATCAGACAAAATTTGATGCATAGATAGCCTCCAAGCAAAGTGATACCTCACATTATTCAAAAACGTGAGTGAATGAAACGGATAACAGAAAACGAAGGACTACCTTTGGAAAAATCTAATTTTTTCGCTGTCAGGAGAGAATTGACAGCATGTTTATTTGGCTGATTACTGATTGTCTCAGGTTTAATGCGGCTTTCCGCTGCCTATCCGACTGCAAATGAAAGCAAATTTGACAGCATTTTAAGCTGATTAAAGCTCATCTGACTATACTCAACTTTATCGTCGCAAGTGTCAAAGCCCCAGTATTTAAGTCATTTTCGGGCATTTTAAGTAATTTTGATGCAGGTAACATCCGTTTCTGCTTACGAAGCAATCGTCCTCGATTGATGCGGCGTGTTCGGAGCTATTACTTTCTGCAATTCTCTCGTTAAAAGCAGTCCACCGGACTGTTTTTGCCTCCCGTTGGTCGGCACACTCGCCTTCAAGTCCTTTTACCTGCGGCGGGTAAAATGCAATTAGAGGGAGCACCTTTGGGTACTCCCTCTAATTGCTAGTACAGGTAGGCTTGAAAAGTGGCTTAAACATTGCGTTTTTTCGGTGTGACTGCATTTTTGACTGTAGTTTTTGTTGTTTTGTCGTTTTAGTTAATTTGGATGCTTTGCCATTAATTGCTAATCTTAAACGTTGCTCTCTGCGACATTTGCGCTATAAGGTAATACTAGCTTACAGCGCCGCCGACCCGACGGCAGCCCTTAAGGGGCTGCCCGCCGCGTCAGCATAGGCAATCACCTCATCACAGCCGAACACATTCTGCTTGGAGTTGCTCTGATTTGATACCCTTTCACAATTGATCACTGTACTGACGATGCATTTCAGAACGTCATCAAAAGCACAGAGATTGTTTGTGCGAAAGTCTGGATGTGTTCAAGAATAAAGGCGTTTTGCCCAACGATGAATTCTTTCAGATTTGTTCTTCATACAAAAAGCAGCTGAAAACAAGGGCAGATTATATTATCAAGCAAAAAGTAACCGTCAAACCCACTGCCGTATTGCCCCATCACCCTCTCTCATGCAATAATAGGAGCATGAAAAACGAAGTAAAAAACGCTCGGCAACATCGCGCCGAAGAGCAAGCTTGGCAAGGCTATTTATTATCTTACGGAAGAAGAGCCGTACCTGCGCCGATATATTGAGGACGGCAGGCTGGAGATCAACAACAACCGTGCCGAGCGCAGCATCAAGCCGTTTGTTATTGGCAGGAAGAACTGGCTGTTTGCAAACACTCCGTCAGGAACCAAGGCAAGCGCAACCGCTTTCAGCGTCATCGAAACGGCAAAAGAAAACGTATTGGATCCGTACGCCTACCTGAAAGATATCTTCACCAAAGCGCCGAATCTAAAGGAAAACGAAACCATAGAAATTCTACTTCCGTGGAACGCGCCGAATCATTGCCGCACGAAGGCAACTTCCTCAACTGAATAAACATCCCTGAAAAATCTCATCCGCCATGAACACCAAATCGGTATCTGCGGCGGATGTTTCTTTACCTCATTTGACGCTTACCGATTTGCGGCAGAAAATTGAAGTAATTGACTTTTAATGATGGACAAACCTCAATAATTTTGATATGATAGTGCTAAGATAAATCGGAATTTAGAGGAGTTTAATCTTATGGAATATAAAGACATACAAAGAGTAGCAAAAGAAACAATTATATATATTAAAACAATTATAAAAACTGATATGAATTTACTTGATGTAAGGCGGCTATGCGAGGAAAAAATGCTGTCATTAGGTGCTGATTCATTTTGGTATTGGGACATTGGTGCATTTGTATTTTCAGGAGATGAAACATCAATATCCGTTTCAGGACGAGAGTACATTACTTCTGATAGATTGATAGGCAACAATGACATCATTACAATTGACCTTAGTCCTCAGAATAATAAAATTTGGGGAGACTATGCTCGCACTATTATTATTGAAAATGGCGAGGTAGTTGATTGCATTGATAAAATCCAAAATAACGAGTGGCGTAATGGTCTGCTTATGGAAGAACGATTACATCAAGCACTAATTGACTTTGTAACTCCTCAAACTACATTCGAGGAACTTTACCTATATATCAATCGTTTAATATATGAAAATGGATTTATTAATCTTGATTTTTTGGGGAATCTCGGTCATTCGATTGTAAAAAGCAAGGACGAACGGGTATATACAAAAAAGGATAATCATTTGCTGTTGTCATCTGTTGCTTATTTTACATTTGAGCCACACATTAGTATTCCGAATTTTTCAAATGGAAAGTTAGTTGAACTATAAGTTTATACAGAGTCGGGGTAAATTCTGATTTAGGGAAACTTACGGCCCGCCGTTGATGAACCTTATTTTTCAGCGCACTTAACCAAAGGCGGCTTTGGCTGCCGGGGCTCCCGGCAAATTCTGATTTAAGGAGAAAATAAATGGATATAAGATTCGTAGAGCAGGAGGATAAAGCATTGCGCTATTATTTATGTGAGGTGTCACGGAATGAAGAAAAATAAAAGAATCACAAAAAGACGTTCAGCGATGGCACTGCTCTTGGTGCTGATAGTATTTGCTTTAAGCGGATGTTCTAACACGAAAGATCAAAAAACAGATGTCGTTCCTGCGGAGACGACAGAAGCGGCGACGGACGCTGCGTCCGAGTCAATCAAAGCGGTCGGCAGCCTGTCGCGAGAGGGATATGAACTCGAACAAGTTGTGATTCTCAGCCGGCACAACATCCGCTCGCCATTAAGCTCGGGCGACTCGGCGCTCGGTACCATCACCCCGCACGAATGGTTCAGCTGGTCGTCGAATCCCAGCGAGCTGTCCTTGCGCGGCGGCGTACTGGAAACGGAGATGGGACAGTATTTCCGCAAGTGGCTGGAAGAAGAGGGATTGTTCCCCGAAAACTACCATCCCGATGAGAAGGCAGTCCGCATCTATGCAAACGCGAAACAGCGCACCATAGCTACAGCGCAGTATTTCACCGCCGGTCTGCTCCCGACTGCGGGCATGGATATTGAAACGCACGCGGAATATGATACGATGGATCCGGTATTCAATCCTCAGCTGACCTTTGTATCACCCGATTATAACGCAGACGCTGAAGATCAGATATGGGAGCTGTACACCGACACAGTCAACGGCCTTGCAGACAACTATGAGCTCATCTCCGACGTTATCGACATGAAGGATTCCGCGTCATACAAGGACGGTACCGTGACAGATTTCAAAACGGATGATACCGAACTGATCTTTGAGATGGAGAAGGAGCCGGGCATGACCGGTTCGCTGAAAACTGCTTGTTCCGTCAGCGACGCGCTGGTGCTGCAATACTATGAGGCGCCGGATGAAACCGAGGCAGCCTTCGGGCATGAGCTGACCTACGATCAGTGGAAGCAGATCTCTGAAATCAAGGACGTTTACGGCGATGTGCTGTTCACCGCACCGTTGATCGCGGCGAACGTGGCGCATCCTCTGCTTGGGGAGATCAACGCCGAACTGAGTAACAGCGACAGGACATTCACCTTCCTCTGCGGTCATGATTCCAATGTCGGCAGCGTACTGGCGGCGCTCGGCGCTGAGGACTATGAGCTGCCCGGAGCGATAGAAGCCAAAACACCCATCGGCTGTAAGCTCGTGTTCTGCCGCTGGAAGGATAAGGACGGAAACAAGTTCTGTACAGTGGATTTAGTATATCAGAATACCGATCAGCTCCGCAGCGCTTCACTGATGGATCTGGAACAGCATCCGTCCATCGTACCGATGACCTTCTCGGACATTACCGCAAACGCCGACGGTTTGTATACAGAAAAAGACTTTATGGCTCTGCTGCAAAACAGCATCGACGAGTACGACCGTATCGTAAATGATTATGCTCTTGCAAAAGCGGCTTAAGCTTTTCATTATTCGCGGTGTACGAGATAGCCGGTTTTCCGGTTGCATAACTGATAGACAAATAAAAGTTGTCGTGATAAGATCCTATTAGTATAAATCGGAATTTGCGGAGAAATAATCAATGATTGGAGATATTGTTAAAGTAACAGTTGATAGACCGCTTGGAAGTTATCACCCAAATCACAGGGATATTTATTATCCAATTAATTATGGATATGTTAAAGGCGTTCTTGCGCCTGACGGTGAGGAACAGGATGCTTATATTCTCGGCGTAAATCAAGCAATTGAAGAATTCACAGGAAAAATTATTGCAATCATTCACCGAATAAATGATATTGAGGATAAGTGGGTAGTTTGTCCGGTTGACTGTACGTTTACAAAAGAAGAAATACTTGAACAAGTTTTCTTTCAAGAACAGTACTTTCAAATTGAAATAATAATATAAATTCTGATTTGAATTTGAAATAATCTATGGCTATTATAGCATACCGTAGGTTGTTAGTAAAGTCCTTCAAAAGCCTGATAAACAGTGAGTTTATCGCAGTTTGCTCACCTTATGCGGACATAGGATTTCACATTTTATTATATCGTTCCCGACGGCTCGCAAGGGCAAAGTTAAGGGAAAGAAAAATTGATAATAAGTTATAACAAAATGTGGCAATCGGGGTGCTGTGATATATGTGCGAATATATTTTTTTGGAGGATTCTATTATGAAACACAATTTTGAAATCAGCTATACACAAGAAGGTGATTATCTTCTGCCCGACCTGAGATTACCTGAACAGCCGAAGGTAGAAATCGGCATATGGGGCAAACGGCATTTACGATATATCGAGCAGCACCACAAAATCCGCTATACCAATCTGCTGACGAGTTGCAAGCTAACCGCCTACCATGCCGACATTGACTAGCAGGCAGAGGATATGTTCTTTCGCTTAGTAAAACAACTTGCCGAAAAAGAAGGCGTAACCGAACAGCTCAAAGCGGACAATCAAATGTTGTGGGTTGCGAGAATGAACAATATCCGCAACCGTGCAACCGAGATTTTGAATTCAGAGTTGATTTACACCTGATAAGCACTGCCGCCAAGTGGGATAATCTCCTGCTTGACGGCGTTTTTATTGCATAATTTTCAGATGTATGATAAAATTGACTTAGCAATTAAAGGTAGATTATCCTATCTAATAGTTAAGGTTGAATGTTATGAAAAAAAGAAAGTATCTAAGTGCCGTTATGATTGTGGTTGTAATTTTGTCTATGATAATATGCAGATCATTATCTGTCAGTGCCACAACAAATCAAATAAATGATGATACGATTGATGAATATCTACAGACCTGTGTTAAAAACGCTCATATTCCAGCGCTTTCTGTTACTATTGTGGATAAGGATAATGTGTTGTTTTCGGGTTGTTACGGGGAATGTGACAATTGTGATACACCGTTTGTTCTTGGCTCGGTCAGCAAATCCTTTACGGCAGTCTGTGTGATGCGGCTTGTCGAACAAGGGAAAATCAATTTAGACGAGAAAGTCTCGGCTTATTTGCCAAATGCTGCGGACGGAGATAAAATCACGGTCAGTCAGTTACTCAATCATACGGGCGGACTCGGCGCACACCAAACACTTGAAAACTATCATATCATCAATCAACAGAATGAACATCACTACGCCAATGTGAATTACTCTTTACTAGGTAAAATAATTGAGAAAGTCAGCGGTTTATCTTATGAGGAATATGTAACAAAAAATGTTTTTGAACCGCTTGACCTTTCACATACTGCCGCTACACAAACCGAAAGTATAAACAACGGCTTGATTGACGGTTATACTGACTATTGGGGTTTTCAGCTGAAACGCAGTCACAAGTACCCCACGTCAGAAAATGCTTGGATTACGGCTCCCGCAGGGTATCTTTCTTCCTCGACCAACGACCTTGGGCGGTATTTGCAAATGTACCTAAACGATGGAGAAAGTATTATCTCAAAGCAAAGTATTGACAAAATGTTTTACGGCGATACCGTTTATGTAGAGGATGACGTTCCGTTCTGGTACGGATACGGCTGGGCAACGGTCAAAGAGCCGTTGTCTGAGCCGGTATTGCGTCACAGCGGTCTGGTGGAAACTGGTGCCTCTTGCGTATTTA
>ONCY01000158.1 GCA_900316435.1 uncultured Eubacteriales bacterium
CTGGTTTTCGGTAAGCGTCATCGCCTTCATATCTATCTGCGAAACGGAGCTTATTATTCCCGCGATGTTTATACCCGACATTACAAGCACGGCAAGCGTAGCGGTAGCAAAAATGCCCTGGATAAGCTTTACCTTCTTTTTTGTCATTATGAGGAAAAGCTTTGAAACCGCTATTATGACCGCAAGGTTCAAAAGCATCTGCCAAAGGGTGTAGCTTATGCCGCCGTCGTAAACAAGCTCTGACGACAGCGTTCCGTGGTGGTTGCCGAAGAACAGGTATGTAACCGTACCTGCGCTGCAAGCCATGACGATAAGGCGCTCGAATATGACCTTCGCCTTTGGCGAAAACAGCCAGTAGAAAACGCTCATCCACAGAATGAACAGTCCAGCCGCCGTCAAAAACGAGCTGACCACATACCACACGGGGTGCATGTCGCTGCCGACGATGATAAACTCCTGAGGAGAGGCGTTGATAACGCTTGACGGAATAAGAATGCCTGCCAAAACCGTCAGGAACACCGCGCCCCACAAAAACAGCTTTTTGTTAGGCTCGTACTTTTCCTCGGGCTTTTTGAACTTGGGCGGTTTGAGCCTGCTTTTTACAAAGTTTACAATAAACGGAGCAATAAGCACAAGCCCTACGCCCATAAGGAACAGGAATCTTTCAAAAATATTGTAAACGTTATAGTCGATAACGCCGACCGCTATTGAACCTATGCCCAGACAGAGCATGAGGATACGCTTGTTGAGCGTCCAGTAAAATACCAAGCCCGCCGGCGAGTCATACAGGAACACAAGGAAGAATACCGCCATGCCGTAAAGCTGTATTTTGGTTTTGAGCGGATAGCCTTTTGTGAAGATGTATGTCGAAATAAGGTTGATGACCGTCATTATAACGGGCAGAATGTTGATTGAAATGCCCGCTATCGAAAGCAGTCCGTCGGGCTTGCCAAGGTCGGAAATCGGCCCGAACGAAACGCCCTGAAGCAGCGAGAGCCCCGACAAAAAGCGGTAAGCCGCAATAAAGAACGGAATTTCAAGCAGCAGCGAAACGGCGCTTCTTAAAACATACAAAGGGCTGTAGTTGTTCTGGCGGTAATAGGTCTGGAGGATCATGGTGCGCTCGTCGCCGTGGAATGTCTTTTTGATGTGCGCCACGCCGTCGTGAAGCTTTGCCTCAAGAACGCGCTCCTCCTCCTGCATTGCGTCGGCTCGTCTGTAGAGCGGAAGCACCAGCAGGTTCATTGCAAGGCTCAGCGCTATGATAGCCAAGCCCGGGTCGTTGCCCATTGACCTGTACGCAAGGCTGTATATCAGTTCAAAAATAAGCTGGATCGGCATAAGGAAGAAAGAATACAGCATTGATGGAAATGACATTTACTTATTCTCCTTTCCCTGCAATTCGTTATACTTATCTATAAGGTAATCCGCCACAGCCACGGCGCCCTTGCCGTAGTGCGCCCAAGTTTCATTTCGGGCGGTCTGGCGGTTCTCTGCGTATTTGGGGTTTGTCAGGCAGTCGTTGATAACCTCAGGCAGCTTATCAAAGCTTTCCTCGCTCAGCTCCGCGCCCAAGGTCGGAAGCACCTTGAATGTCCACAGCTCGTCGTCAAGCCACCACTGGTCGTATTCCGCCCAGTCAAGCCCTGTATTGGTGTAGATAACGGGCTTATCGTAAACGAGCGAAAACTCAAACAATACGCCCGAAAAGTCCGAAATCAGAACATCCGACTTTTTAAGCACCTCGTAGTTGTCGGTGTCATAGTTCCACTTAAGCCTGTCGGAATCGGGGAACTTCTTCATAAGCCTGTCAAGCATATCCTTCTCAGACATGACCGACTGGGGATGCGGACGGACAATAATATTGTATTCTGTGTTTAAAAGCTCCTGGATTATCTTTTCGCCGAAGCGCGCAAAAATAGCGCTGTTGCCCCACGACGGAGCAAGCAGAACGGTTTTTACGCCGCTGTCGGGCTTGTCGGTATCAGCGGCAAGCCTTGCCGCCATTTCATCCATATAAGGCAGGCCGACCTTTACAAGCTCCTTTTCAGGCAGGCCGCGCAGCTTTTCGAGCTTGCGAACCTGGTCTATCTGATAATCGCCCGACAAAAGCACCGCGTCGTAGTAGTCGATACCGAACATGCGGTAAAGCGTTATGTCATTAGGCGCGTGGGCTATGTGAACGTAGTAATCGACATTTTTGGAGCGCTTCCACTGGTACACCTCAAGACCGGGCGTTGTAGCAAAAACGAT
>ONCY01000104.1 GCA_900316435.1 uncultured Eubacteriales bacterium
ACGCTTGCCGTGCTTGTAATGTCGGGTATAAACATCGCGGGAATAATAAGCTCCGTTTCGCAGATAGATATGAAGGCGATGACGCTTACCGAAAACCAGCCTAAGCTTACGCTGAGCAAGGACGGCAAAAATGTTGTTGTGCTTATGCTCGACCGCGCTATGGGCGAGTATGTTCCGTTTATTATGCAGGAGCACCCCGAGCTTAAGGAGGAGTTTGCGGGCTTTACCTACTACTCCGACGTTGTATCCTTCGGAGGCTACACAAACTTCGGCGTGCCGGCTATGTTCGGCGGCTATGAGTACACCCCTGCCGAGCTGAATAAGAGGGATAACGAAAAGCTTGAGGACAAGCACGACGAATCTCTAAAGGTCATGCCGGTGCTGTTTAATGAAAACGGCTATAAAACGACCGTCTGCGACCCGCCCTACGCGGGCTACAAGCAGATCCCGGACCTGACTATCTACGACGATTACCCCGAGATAGACCGCTATATCACCCAGGGAACGGTTCTGTCAGCCGACAAAAAGCCGCTTATCATACCCAACCGTGAGCGCAACTTCTTCTGCTACAGCATTGTAAAAATGCTGCCGACATGCATCCAGCCCGCGATTTACGACGAGGGTGTTTACCACCAGCTCAATACGGTATTCTCTACCTTTGAAAAGTCATACGACGTGCTTAAGAACATGTCCGATATTACCGTGGTCAACAACGAAAACGACAAGTGCTTTGTGATGATGGACAACGAAACCACCCATAGCTTTGTCAACTTTAACGACGACGATTATATGGAGTATAACTCCAAAAAGGAGCTCAAGCCCGCAAGGACTATAAAGCTTGAGGGAACCGACAGAGAGCTAAAGCTCGAAACGGTTATGCAGCAGGCGCACTACGAAACAAATGTTGCGGCGTATAAGAGGCTTGCCGAGTGGTTCAAGTCGCTTAAGGAATCGGGCGTTTACGACAACACAAGGATCGTGCTCTGCTCCGACCACGGACGAGGCACCCAGCAGCTTGACGAGCTTATGATCGACAGCACCGCTTACGACGAGGACGTTGAGGTAAGATACGGCGACGTTGAGTTCTATTATCCTCTGCTTATGGTTAAGGATTTCAAAAGCAACAAGGAGTTCAAAACTTCGGATGAGTTTATGACTAACGCCGATGTTCCAGCAATCGCCACTCAGGGGCTGATAGATTCGCCAAAGAATCCGTTCACGGGCAAAACCCTTGACAGCAGCGCCAAAGAGAACCCAGAAAACCTGACGATCATCGCGTCGGCGGAATGGGACGTTTTCAAAAACAACGGCACAACCTACCTGCCCTCAAGGTGGTATTCGGTAAAGGATTCCATCTGGAAAAAGGACAACTGGAAGCTGCTTAAGGAATATTCGGTTAGTCCGTATTAGTATATTCATATAAAAAAGCCGCGGCGTTAACAGCGCTGCGGCTTTTTTTAGAGTTTAGAGTTGAGAGTTTAGAGAAGAGATAGGTTTCTGCAAAATAAAGCATCCTTTATGAAAGGAGCCCTTATCTCCGCAAGTTTGGACACGCCGTTGCAGAAAGGTTACTGTCACAGCAATGCTTTCCAAAGGCGGATTTCCTGCCGCGTGGCGGCCGTCACGTTCCCTAATATTTAAAGTGTTTTGTGTCCAATATTTTGAAATGGTTTTTTTTGAAATCTATTACGCCCTCGCGTTTGAGCTCGCCCAGCGTGCGCGACAGCGAGGCGCGGTCAACGGCAAGATAATCAGCCATTTCCTCGCGCGAGAGCTGTATATCAAACTCATATGTGTGCTCGGCTTCGCAGCGGAAAAACAGAAAGCGCAGCACCTTGTCACGTATGCTTTTCTGCGACAGACACAAAAGGTGCTCCGAAATCGAAATAAATAGCCTGCGTTCGTATTCCATAAAATTGACGATGATTTTGTGCTGTATCGCGGCTATTTCGGCTATTGTTTCTTTTAAATATTTCGGCTCAAAAAGAACAACTCTGCTCGGAACCTCAGCGGTGATCTCAACCGCCATATTGTAGTAATGCAGTGTGGAAATAACCGGCTCCACGGTGCAGTATTTTTCAAGGGAGTTGAATACGGCACGGTTGCCGTCGTAGTCAATGGCAAACGTCTTGATGCTGCCCTCGATGATAGCGCCCATCCGTTTTTCGGATCCGGGCGCGAGCAGAATTGGGTGCTCCGGCTCTATGTCCAAAACTACGGGCTTTGACGCAGTTATAAATTTGATTATTTCATCCTCGCTCAGCCCCAAAAACAGCGGCTGGGTTTTAAGAAGCTCAATGTTTTCGTCATGAAGCAGGATTTGGTAATCGTCCGTCTTCATCGGCATGTTCATAAGGACGCCCCTTTCAATATTGTTCAGGAATATTATATCACATTGTTTTGCAAATGCAACGGTTTGTGAAAGATAAATCAAAACTCACAAACAATAATAGGATAATTGCACAAAAAGCAAAAAACATATATGTTGAATGTGCACATTGGCTATCAGAGCGGAATGTGGTACAATTAATATATATGCGCCGTTTGGCGTATTACGCCGATAACTGATTTGGGGGAACGTTATGAAAATAAAAGGTATCAAGGTACCTCACAAGAAACACACCGCGGGGCTTGCTCCCGTGCGTATTCCCGCGCCAAAGCTGGTCACTATCCCGATGTCAATGCATATCGGGCGCCCCGCAAAGCCCGTTGTCAAGCGCGGCGACGAGGTAAAGGTGGGTCAGCTTATAGCGGAAGCGGACGGGTATATCTCATCACCCGTTCATTCAAGTGTTTCGGGCAAGGTACAGAAAATTGACGAAATGACGACCTCTATGGGCGCAAAGGTGCCTGTGGTGGTTATTGAGAGCGACGGCTTGCAGGAGGTAAGCGAAACCGTGCAGCCACCCGATGTTCACGACCTTACAAGCTTTGTTGACGCGGTGCGCCACAGCGGCTCGGTAGGCTTGGGAGGCGCGGGCTTCCCGACCTTTGTAAAGTTCAGCTTCAACAACGACCTCAGCGTGGTTGACGCGGTTGTTATCAACGCCGCCGAGTGCGAGCCGTACATAACCTCCGACACGCGCACAATGCTTGATCGGACTGACGAGATTTTTGAGGGCATTGCGCTGCTCAAAAAGTATCTTGAAGTAAAGCGCTTTATTATAGGCGTTGAGGAAAACAAGCCCGAGGCTATCAAAAAAGCCCGTGAATATGCTGAAAAAACCGAGGGCGTGGAGGTTCATGTGCTTCCGTCCGTGTACCCTCAGGGCGGCGAAAAGGTGCTTGTATATAACACCCTGGGCAGACTTATTCCAAAGGGCGGTCTGCCGCTTGACGCGGGCGTTGTTGTTATCAACGTAACAACTCTTGCGTTTATAGCGCGTTATATTAAAACGGGCATGCCGCTTGTTGAAAAGTGCATTACCGTTGACGGCTCGGCGGTTAAGGAGCCCAAGAACGTAATAGCTCCAATAGGCACGCCTATTGCCGATGTGCTTGAGGCGGCTGGCGGCTGCAAAAGCGACCCGGCAAAGGTGCTCTACGGCGGCCCCATGATGGGCATAGCCGTGCCCGACCTGAGCGCTCCGATACTAAAGAATACCAACGCGATAATCGCTATGGACGAAAAGGAGGCGCGGCCTCCGAAAACCACACCCTGTATCAACTGCGGAGCCTGCCTTACAAACTGTCCGCTTAAGCTTGACCCGCGCGAGATTGCGCGCGCGTACAAAAAGAACGACCCCGAGGACTTAAAAACCCTCTGCGTCGACTTGTGCATGGAGTGCGGCTGCTGCTCTTATGTATGCCCTGCAAAGCGGCATTTGGTGCAGACAAACAAGCTTGCAAAGGCTGTGCTGCGCGATTATTTAAATAAGCAGAAAGCCGAAAAGGAGGGCGCGAAATGAGCAAAATGATTTCATCGGTGTCGCCGCATTTCCATAAGCCGCGCACCACGCGCACTATAATGCTCGACGTTATAATTGCGCTCGCTCCCGCGATGATCGCGTCCGTCATCTTTTTCGGGCTGCGCAGTCTGGCGGTGATTGCCGACTGTGTGGCGGTTTGCGTGGTGTCGGAATGGGGCTTTCAAAAGCTCTGCAAAAAGGAGAGCACCGTTGACGACCTTTCGGCTGTGGTTACGGGCATTATTTTGGCGCTTAACCTGCCGGTCACCATACCTCTGTGGCAGGCGGCGCTTGGCAGCGTTATTGCTATTGTTGTTGTAAAGCAGCTCTTCGGCGGAATAGGGCAGAACTTTGCAAACCCTGCCGCTACCGCGAGAATTATACTTATGACCGCGTTTTCGGGTACCATGACCAGCTGGGCGGTTCCCAAGGCGTTTGATTTGGTTCCCGACGCCACTACAAGCGCGACTCCCCTTGCCATGATGGCTAAGGGAGACACCGACAGCCTGCCGTCGTACCTCGACATGTTTTTAGGCAACACGGGCGGCTGTTTGGGCGAAACCTGCGCGCTGGCGCTTATTCTCGGCGGCGTGTATCTGATGGTTCGCCGCGTAATTACATGGCACACTCCTGTGGCGTTTATCGGCACGGTTGCGCTTATGTCGCTTGTCTGCGGAAAAGATGTTTTGGCTCAGATGCTTTCGGGAGGCCTGATGATAGCGGCGTTCTTCATGGCGACCGACTATTCCTCAACCCCCACAACAAAATGGGGCAAGCTTGTTTTCGGCGTTGGCTGCGGACTTATTACGATATTAATAAGGTTCTGGGGCAACTTCCCCGAGGGCGTAAGCTTTTCACTGCTGATTATGAATATCCTCACGCCATATATCGATAAGCTCACGCGCGCTAAGCCGCTTGTAGGGGAGGTGGACGAGTAATGAAAGACATAGTTAAGCCTATTGTCGTGCTCGCCGCCATCTGTCTGGTGGTTACGGCGCTGCTGGCGTATATCAATTCCGTTACCTCGCCCATTATTGCCGAGGCAGAGGCTGAGGCTGAGGCAAAGGCTCAGCATGAGGTGCTCAGGGAGGCCGACAGCTTTGAGGAAGTAACGGGCGTAAGCCTGCCTGCCGGCGTTACAAAAGCCGTTAAGGCTAAAAACGGCACGGGCTATGTGTTCTCGCTGACAACCAAGGGCTACGGCGGCGACATCAACCTTATCTGCGGCATTAAGTCCGACGGCAGCATTGAGAGCGTTCAGACGCTAAAGCACAGCGAAACCAGCGGTATCGGCTCAAAGGTTGTCGATAACGGCAGCTCGTACCGCAAACAGTACGAGGGCAAAACCGCCGACAACTACGACACCGTTGACGCGGTAACGGGCGCTACCATTTCCTCTAAGGCATACAAAAAGGCGATTGACACCGCGTTTGAAGCGTACAGCGCGGTTACAAAGGAGGCGAAGTAAGTGAATCAGCTGCAAAACTTTTCAAAGGGACTT
>ONCY01000068.1 GCA_900316435.1 uncultured Eubacteriales bacterium
CCGCCCTTTCTGCCCTGATAGATGTAATTGAGGGTATATAACGTATCAATCTCGTTGTACAGTGCGGTATATGTTATGTCCTTTGTTACATAGGGAAGGTCGTCATCCAATCCATATGTATTCTCACCGTCAGTCCAGCCGGCGAATATATAAGCTTTTCCGTAAGTATCCGTTCTGGTGGGAGTTCCGTTTTTGTAGGTTGGGTGAATAGCCGGTGCTTCAAGCTTATAATCCTCAGTGTCTAAAGTATTGTTATCCCAGTTTTTCCAAGTAACTGTGGCGTACTCAATCCACTTGTAGGTTAGTGTTTCGCCTTCACCGGGAAGATAGTCGGGATTGGTAATGTCCGCGGAAAGATAGGTCGAATCATATTCCGACACCTTGGCAGCAGTCGGCTCACCTTTAATACGCCAGCCGTTGCCGCTTTCGCCAGCATCGAGTCTCATAGTTTTTTTTATTGCTGATTGTAAAATTCGACAAATCAAGCGAGGTTAAAGCATCACAGCTGTAAAACATATTGCTAGTATCAGTCAATTTGCTTGTTGTATGAAAACTGGATAAATCAAGCGAGGTCAAATTATCGGCATGATAAAACATACTCGCCATATTTGTAACATTTTGAGTATCAAAACCGGATAAGTCAAGCGATGTCATTCTACACCCCATAAACATTTCACACATATTCTTGACTTCACTGGTTATAAATTTTTCTTTGTTTATTTTTAATTCTGTCATACCACAGCCTCGAAACATCCCTGCCATATTTGTAACTTTAGATGTATCAAAACCTGATAAATCGAGTTCTTTTATGCCTGAAGCTGCCTGAAACATATATCCCATATTTGTAACCTCATGTGTATCCACACTACTTAAATCCACTGTTGTACATTTGTCAAAACCGTAAAACATCTGATAACAGCTTCCGGTAAATTTTACGCCTTCTTCGGCAACTACAGATTTAATATCAGAACGGTCAAACTCAAGATCTGTATCCCACTTTCCCCATTTTTGCCAGGACTCTCCGTAAAAGCTTCCGCTGATAAGCTTCATTTCGCCTGTATCGGGATCAAAACTGAAAGTACCGCCTTTTCTGTTTTCATAAACCTGCAGCTCCTCCGCATGAACAGCAACCGGCGCGACGGCAAGCACCCCGCAGAGCATAATCAGCGCTAACAAGATACTGACCGATTTTTTGATTTTCCTTGACATAAAAATCCTCCTTTTTGTTATAAAAATATCGTTCTTGAGGCAACTTGCACAATAACTATCATAATACGCAGATAATATGATACATAATTATTATAGCATAAAAACAGGATTTTAGGGTATAGAATTTTTCACAATTTTTTTATGCAATATGCACATCAATTTTCAATTTACTTAAAACCGGGCACGGAAATCCGTGCCCGAAATCTTTATATCAGATTCATTAATCGATAAATCTTACCTTTACAACACCGTCAACTGCGGCGAGCTTGTCAGCGTCGGCCTGAGTTGCGCCGTCGATGATGGTATAAGCGTAGTCACCGCGGATCTTAGTGTTGAAGCCTGTCATGCCTGCAACGTTGACGCTCTTTACGTCGGCGTCAGCCTTGCTGATTACGGTAACGCGGCTGCCGTTTCTCTCAACCGAGAGGGCGGGCAGGTTGACCGAGTTAACGATATTGCCGTTCTCGATGTAATCCTTGATCTGGTTGCAAGCCATTACAGCGCAGTTGTCCTCGCTCTCGGGGGTTGAAGCGCCCAGGTGAGGAATTACGATTACGTTCTCCTCGCCGAGGATTTTGTCGTTACCGAAATCGGTTACATACTTTGCTACCTTGCCGCTCTTGAGAGCGTCGAGAAGCGCGTCGCTGTTTACAAGGCCGTCGCGGCTGTAGTTGAGAATGCGAACGCCGTCGCGCATTTTAGCGATCATATCGGCGTCTACCATATCCTTTGTATCGGGAAGAAGCGGAACGTGGATCGAGAGGTAGTCGCAGTTTACCATAACCTCTTCGTTGCTGCCCATAATCTTAACGGCGGGATCAAGTTTTGCCTTGTTTGCCTCGCTGAGGAAGGGGTCAAAGCCTATAACGTCCATACCTACGGCTACTGCAACGTTAGCAACCAGAATACCGATTGCGCCCAGACCTACAACGCCGAGGGTCTTGCCTGTGATTTCGGGGCCTACGAACTGGCTCTTGCCCTTTTCGACCTTTTTGCCCATCTCGTCGCCTGTGCCCTTAAGTGTCTTTGCCCACTCAATGCCCTCAACAACCTTTCTGGAAGCGAGGAGCAGACCTGTGAGAACAAGCTCCTTAACAGCGTTTGCGTTTGCACCGGGAGTGTTGAATACGCAGATACCCTGCTCGGCGCATTTGTCCTTGGGAATGTTGTTTGTGCCGGCGCCAGCTCTTGCGATTGCGAGAAGGTTTTCGCCGAACTCCATGTCGTGCATAGCCGCAGAACGAACAAGAATAGCGTCGGGGTTCTGAACGTCGTCGCCGCAGGTGTAGTTGTCGCCGAGGCGCTTTGTGCCGACAGCGGCGATTTTATTTAATGTCAATACGTTGTACATGTCATTCATCCTTTTTAGTAATATGTTTAGCGGGCGTGGTGCGCACGCCCGCCATTACGCATTGCGAATTGATTATTTGTTCTCAGCCTCAAACTTCTTCATGAAGTCAACCAGAGCAACAACGCCCTCGTAAGGCATAGCGTTGTAAATGGAAGCTCTCATGCCGCCGACTGTGCGGTGACCCTTAAGGTTAACAAGGCCTGCCTCGGTGCTCTCCTTAACGAACTTAGCGTCGAGGTCAGCGTCGCCTGTTACAAAGGGAACGTTCATCAGCGAACGGTCCTCGGGAACTACTGTGCCCTTGAACAGCTCTGAGCTGTCGAGGAAGTCGTAGAGCAGCTTAGCCTTCTTCTCGTTGAGCTCCTGCATTTTCTCAAGGCCGCCGATGTCGTTCTTGATCCACTCGAGAACGAGTTTGGCAACATAAATTGAGTAGCAGGGCGGTGTGTTGTAGAGCGACTGACCGTCAGCGTGGATCTTGTAGTTGAGCATTGTGGGTGTGATGTCCATAGCGTTGCCGAGAAGATCCTCTCTTACGATAGCGATAGTAACGCCTGCGCCTGACATGTTCTTCTGAGCGCCCGCGAACAGTGCGCCGAACTTGGTGATGTCGAGCGGAGTTGAGCAGATGCAGGATGAGATATCAGCGATGAGCGGAATATCGCCTGTATCGGGAAGCTCGTGATAAACAGTACCGTAAATGGTGTTGTTCATGCAGATATATACATAGTCGGCGTCCTCGCGGAACATCGACTTGTCTGTCTTGGGAATGTATGAGAAGGTTTTGTCGGCTGAGGACGCAACAGCAACCGCGTCGCCGTAGCGCTGAGCCTCCTGGAGAGCCTTCTTAGCCCACTGACCTGTAACGATGTAGTCAGCCTTGTTGTTCTTGTTCATGAAGTTGAGGGCTACCATTGCAAACTGGGTTGAACCGCCGCCCTGAAGGAACATAACCTTGTAGTTGTCGGGGATGTTCATTACTTCTCTGAGAAGTGCCTCGGCGTCCTTGATGATTTTGTCAAACGCCTTGCTGCGGTGTGACATTTCCAGTACGCTCTGACCTGTACCCTCGTAGTCGAGCATTTCAGCTGCCGCTTTTTTCAGAACGGACTCGGGCAGCATTGAAGGACCCGCAGAAAAATTGTAAACTCTTGCCATATTTATTACTCCCTTTTGATTAGTGTAGGTGTGTGGATTCGGTTTCCTTACTCCAAACTACCCCATTTTTTCTACCATAACAGTGAATATTATACGCCTTTTAAAAAGCTATGTCAATATTTATCGGGACAATTAGTTAAATATTTAACAATTGTTTCCGGCTCACGCCTTTATTTCACCAATCACCGACAAAATATCCTCTTTCATGCGCAGCGCTTCAACTCTTGCGGCGGCGGCAAAGTCCTCCTCGGTAAGCCCCTGCTTTTTCCACGCGCACATAATTCCGCGGCTGGAGTTGATTATCGCGCCCAAGCCGTTTGTGTCGAAGGCATTTTTAGCGTCCTGAGCTCCGCCGCCCTGAGCGCCGTAGCCCGGTACAAGGAAGAAGGTGTGAGGCGCTTTTTTGCGCATTTCGGCAAGCTGCTCGGGATAGGTAGCGCCCACAACGGCGCCCACGCCCGAATAGCCGTATTTTCCGGGAAGCTCTTCGCCCCAGCTCTCGCACATTTTGCCCATCTGCTCATAAACGGAAACGCCGTTTTCAAGCTTTAAATCCTGAAGCTCGCCCGAGCTGGGATTAGAGGTCTTTACAAGCACAAAAATGCCCTTGTCCTTAGCCTTGCAGATGTTTAAAAGCGGCTTTATGCCGTCGGTTCCCAGGTAGCCGTTGACCGTCAGCGCGTCCGCTCCGAAAGCGTCAATGCTCTCGCCCTCAACGTCGGTCGTGCCCAAATGAGCCGTAGCGTAAGCCTCCATCGTGGTTCCGATGTCGTTGCGCTTTGCGTCGGTCATAACAAACATACCCTTTGACTTTGCATAGGCGATTGTGTCGGCAAGCGCCTTTACGCCCTGCCAGCCGTACATTTCATAATATGCCGCCTGGGGCTTTATTGCAGGTACAATATCGTAAATTTGGTCGATTATCGCCTTGTTGAACTCAAACAGCGCCGCAGCCGCGCCCTCAAGGGTTTTGCCGTACTTTTCAAAGCAGGCGTTCTTTATTGAAGCGGGAACATAAGCAAGCTTCGGGTCGAGCCCCGCAACGGTGGGGTTCTGTTTTTCGATTATTTTTTCAATCAGTCTGTCAAAAGCCATGTTATCCTCCAATTATCAGCTGTTAATAATATCGTAAAGGTCGTTTGCAAACTTGTAGTAGTCTTTTCTGCCGTCCTGAACAAACTGGATAGCCGGGCGCGGATGGGTATTGTACTGACCTGTCAGCATGTAGGGCACATCATAGCCCCACTTTATGCCCTCATCGCGAAGCTTTGTCATATGGTTCTGCATCATCTTGATAATGGGGTTGACCTTGTATTTCGGGTTTTTAAGGAATCCCAAAAGCAGCTCAAGTGCGCAGTTGCCGGCGCCCCTGCCCATTCCGTCAACGGTAGCGTCAAGGTAGCTGGCGCCGAACGCCATTGCCTCGATGGTGTTTGCAAAGGCGAGCTGCTGGTTGTTGTGAGCGTGAATACCCGTGCATTTCCCGTATTTCTCGGCTATTTCGCCGTACATTTCGGCATAGCGGCGAGCCTCCTCAGGGTAGAGCGAGCCGTAGCTGTCTACGATATAGAAGCACGAAACGGGTGTCTGACCGAGAATATTGAGCGCGGTGTGCAAATCCTCGGTACGCGCCTTTGAAATAGCCATGATGTTGATAGTGGTTTCGTAGCCCTGCTTTGCGCAGTACTCGATCATCTCAACAGCCGCGGGAATCGTGTTTATGTATGTTGCTATGCGGATAAGGTCGATGGGACTTTCGTTTTTTGGGATGATGTCCTCCTCAAAATCTGTTCTTCCTACGTCCGCCATAACCGCGATTTTCATTTTGGAGTTGTTTTCGCCTACAATGTCGCGGATGTCGCTGTCGTTGCAGAACTTCCACTTGCCGAAGTCGTCCTCGTCGAAGATCTCCTTGGAAGCCTTGTAGCCGAATTCCATGTAGTCAACGCCCGCTTTGATGTTCGACTTGTAAAGGTCGCGGACAAAATCGTCGGAAAAGCGGAAATCATTGCAAAGACCACCGTCGCGTAACGTAGCGTCTACAACCCGTATGTCCTGTCTTACGGACAGAAGATTACCTTTTTGTGCCATTATTATCTCTCCTATTTACCCAATTTTTCATTAAAAAGGGCGCGGCGCGCGCCCCTAATACTATCAGTTACGCTCAAAAACGACCTTGCCGTTCAGCAGTGTTTTCTTCACCCTGCCCGTGAGCGTCATACCCTTGAATGGGGTGTTTTTGCTTTTGCCGTGGAGCGAATCGACGTCGACCGTCCACTGCTCGTTTAAATCGACAAGCGCTATGTCCGCAGATGAGCCGACTGCGAGCGAGCCCGCCTCGATGCCGAGGATTTTCGCGGGGTTGACCGACATTTTGCGCACCAGATCATCAAAAGTCAGCAAGCCTGTTTTTACAAGATAAGTAATTCCGACGGCAAGCGATGTCTCCATGCCGATTGAGCCGTTGGGCGCTTTTTCAAAGTCAGCTTTTTCCTCGGGTGTGTGCGGAGCATGGTCGGTGGCAATGCAGTCAAGCGTGCCGTCGAGCAAGCCCTCGATAATCGCCTTAACGTCCTGCTCTGTACGGAGCGGCGGATTCATGCGGTAATCAGCGTCGCGCTTTAAAAGCTCCTTTTCCGTAAGCGAGAAGTAGTGCGGCGCGGTCTCGGCAGTTACCTTGACTCCGCGGCGCTTGGCGTCCCTGACCAGAGCCACGCTTGTTTTGGTGCTGACGTGGCAGATGTGTATGGGCACATTCTCCGCCGCCGCAAGCGCTATTTCTCTTGCGGTTCCGCAGTCCTCGGCGGAAGCGGGGATACCCTTTACGCCAAGCTGACGCGATACCTCGCCCTCGTTTATTTTGCCGCCGTCCGCAAGGAACAAGTCCTCGCAGTGAGCCACAACGGTCATGCCGAGCTCAGGTGCTTTTTTCATAGCGTCGCTGAGGAATTTTGTATTCTCAACGGGTCTGCCGTCGTCGCTCAAAGCAACGGCGCCCGCGCTTTTCAGCGCTTCTAAATCAGTCAGCTCGGTGCTTTTCAAGCCCTTTGTAACGCTCGCCGCAACATACACCTTTGCGTCGGCATTCTTTGCCTTGTCAACGATATACCTGACGATTTCGGGACTGTCGACGGTGGGCGCGGTGTTCGGCATTGCCAAAAGGCTTGTTACGCCTCCGGCAGCAGCCGCGCGGCAGCCCGTTATAATGTCCTCTTTGTGCGTCTGCCCCGGATCACGCAGGTGAACGTGCATATCAGTAAGTCCGGGAATTGCGTACAGCCCCTCGGCGTTGATTTCCTCGTCGGCGTGAAGATCTTTTCCGATCTGCGCTACCTTGCCGCCCTCAATCAGAATATCCAGCACATCGTTTATTCCGTCCTCAGGCGAAACGACGTGCGCGTTTTTTATAAGTAAACTCATATTTGCTCCTTATTGCCTCGGGTTTCTCGGGCGGTCGTCGCGGCTGCGAACCTGAACCAGTCCGTTGCTGTCGCGGCGGCGCTCCTTTACGGCGCGCTGTTGCTGACGGCGCTCCATCTGACGGCGGCGGCGCTCCTCCTCTGCCTTTTTGCGTTTGCTTCTTGCGCGCTTGCGCTTGATTTCACGCTTTACGTTTGTGGCGAAATATCCGCAGTGGGTGAAAAAGCTTTTTACCGAGGCGCCAACGCTCTTGCGCTCCTTAGCCTTGGGCTGCTCTTTTTCTATTTCGACTGCGCGCTGCTCCTCCTCGCCGATAACGTCGTATTCCTCAAGCGCTCCTGCCTCGATTCTTCCCTGACAAGCACCTCATCGCTTAGCAATTCGTCAAATTCCTCGTCGGCATTTTCCGCTGAATCGTCTTCGGTTTCTGCCTTTTCATCATCGGAAATGTTTTCCTCTGATTCTTCTTCGGCGTCAGCTTCTTCATCAACGGGAATCTCTTCCTGCTCGATGTCGGATTGGGTTTCTTCGGGAATCTCCGTCTGCTCCTCGTCGGGGCTTTCTTCAACGGGCTCCTCCTGCTCAACATCCGGCTCGCCGCTGTCGGCAGGCTCCTCTGTTTCATTGTCAGAGGTATCGGGTGCTCCCTCGGAAGGGGTTTCATCTATTTCTTCTTCCGTCTGCGCAGGGGCTTCCTCCACGGGTTCGGTATAGGCTGATACGGCTTCTTCCGCCGCGTTTATTGACGCGTCTTCCTCGACCTCAAAAAATTCCGAGATAACGTCGTTCTTTTGGATAACACTGTCCCTAACCTCCGCGTCGCCGTCGGAGTCAGCCTCTGTTTCGGGCAGTGTATCAATAAAATTTTCGTCGTCCTCCAAATCGCCCAGCAGCCTTGCGATATCCTCATCCGAATACTTGCGCTTCGGCATATCATCGTCGTAAGCTTCATCGTAGCTTTTGCTAAAGCTCTGAATGCTCTCGGACGGCACCGACTTTTCTTTTTCTATGTCCTGATATTCGTCATTTTCGGTATATTCTTGTTTAGGCTCCGCGATCTCCTGCTTTGCGGAGGACTGCGCCTTATTAGGCCGCGACTGGTACTTATCGGCAAGCTCCTCAAGGATCTTGTCGTTGCGTGCCTTTGCCTTGCGGCGCTTTGACTTCTTTACTGTCACAATGATTATAATCAAAAGGATAATAATTATTGCCGCGCCCGCTCCTATAACAATAAGCATAAGCATTTTTTTGTCGGCGGGCTTTTCTTTTGCGGGGAACTTTACGGTTTTTGCGACCGACTCAAGCGTTGAGTAATCGCTCGCTTCCGCGTCGCCCTCGTTCCTTAATATAGTAAGAGTAATGTTTTTGCCGTTGTAGACGGTAGTTGCCTGATACTGCTTTTTATCGGTGTTGGCGGTATTGTCATGCACGCTTGTTTCAAAATACAGCCAGACCATGTCTTTTCCGGCTTCATCCTGAGTGCTGTTTTTATATTTTACATCAGTGCCGCTCTCGGTAATAAAGTTATGAGCAACTTCGGCAAGCTCGGCGTTTGAGAACTTGTTGAAATCGTTTATATCCGTATCGGAATATGTAAGCGTAAGAGTGATCACGTTGTCGTTGTCCATCGCCTGCATATATGTATCGGTTTTGGAGAACATCTCCTGAACCTCTTGATAAGTCAGGTTGTGGCGCGAAAAATACATGTCGCTTGAATCGCTTGAACGGGTAACCGCCGACATGTTGTCGGGAAGGGTAAGCTGAAGGTTGTCGCATTCCGCTATCGTGATAGGCTCACTGTCCGCGAAAACGTTCAGAAAGGAAGCGGCGCACATCAAGACGCAAAGTCCCGCGGCGGTCAGCCTCCTTATAAATTTTATGCTCATTATAATTCCTCCAATCAGAGTTGTTGTTGCATACATAATCATTATACACAAAGCGGTAACAAAAAACAAGCGCAATGTTACAGTTTTTTAATTTTTTGGAGAAAACTGTCGAATTATACAGAATAAAAAGCCGAAAAGGCGCAACACCCTTTCGGCTTTTAGAAAGTATTATTTTAGATAATGTGTCCCTTAGCGCGGATCACATCGATAACCTGATCAACATACTTCTCGCACTCTTCGTCGGAACCTGCCTCAACCATAACGCGGATCACGGGCTCGGTGCCTGATTCGCGGAGAAGAATCCTTCCGTTGTCGCCGAGAACCTCGGCAACCTTCGCGACCTCAGCCTGAACGTCGGGGTCATTCTTTGCGTCGGGCTTTGAATGAACGCGTACATTCTTAAGAACCTGGGGATACATAACCATGGGAGCCGCAAGCTCGCTCATGGGCTTCTCCTTGGCAAGCATAACCTCCATAAGCTTAAGTGAGGTAAGAATACCGTCGCCTGTTGTGGCGTATTTCTGGAAGATGATGTGTCCGGATTCCTCGCCGCCGAGACGGTTGCCGGTCTTAACCATGTTCTCGTAAACATATTTGTCGCCTACTCTGGTCTTGTCGTATTCAATGCCGACCTTGTCAAGCGCCTTGAACAGTCCGAAGTTGCTCATGATGGTGGCAACTACCTTATTATTAATGAGCTTGCCTCTCTCCTTCATGTAGCAGCCGTACATGTAGATAATGTGGTCACCGGTAACAACGTTGCCCTTTTCGTCAACGGCAAGGCAGCGGTCAGCGTCGCCGTCGTAAGCAAAACCAACGTCAAGGCCTTTTTCAACAACGAACTTCTGCAGGTGCTCGATGTGAGTAGAGCCGCAGTCGGTGTTGATGTTAAAGCCGTCGGGGTTGTCGTTCATAACGTATGTCTTGGCGCCCAGAGCGTCAAATACGCCCTTGGCGATCTGCCATGCAGCGCCGTTAGCTACGTCAAGACCTACCTTAACGTCCTTAAAGCTGTATTTGCTCATGGAAATAAGGTAGCCGATATAGCGGTTGCGGCCTGAAACATAGTCAACTGTTCTGCCGATATTCTCGCGCTGAGCAACGGGAATTTCAAGCTTGTCGTCAATATAATCCTCGACCTTTAGCAGGGTTTCCTCCTCCATCTTTTCGCCCTTGCCGTTGAGCAGCTTGATGCCGTTGTCATAGAAGGGATTGTGGGAAGCGGAAATCATAATGCCGCAGTCGAAGTCGTCGATGCGTGTGATATACGCAACCGAAGGAGTGGTTGTAACGTGCATGATATAAGCGTCGGCGCCGCTTGCCATAAGACCTGTGCAGAGCGCGTATTCAAGCATATAGGAAGAACGGCGGGTATCCTTGCCGATGACTATTTTTGCCTTTTTACCCATGTTCTCGCCGAAATACCAGCCCAGAAAACGGCCGATTTTTACGGCGTGCTCAAAGGTAAGATTCTTGTTGGCCTCGCCTCTGAAGCCGTCGGTACCAAAATATTTGCCCATTAGTTTTCCTTCCTTTCAATTACTGCTCCGCTGTTTTTGAAAATGCAGTTTTCGGGAATAACGCCGCGCACGCAAGAGGTGGGATAAACGCTTGAGTGTCTTCCTATAACCGTGCCGGGGTTGCAAACCGCGTTGCAGCCGACCTCAACATAGTCGCCCAGCATTGCGCCGAATTTCTTGATGCCTGTTTCGATAAGCTCGGTGCCGTTGTGAACAACAACAAGCTTTTTGTCGGACTTAACGTTAGATGTGATCGAGCCCGCGCCCATGTGTGAGAAGTAACCTAAAATCGAGTCGCCTACATAGTTGTAGTGTGGAGTCTGAACGTGGTCAAAAAGGATAACGTTCTTAAGCTCAACCGAGTTGCCTACAACGCAGTTAGCGCCTACAAGAGCCGAGCCGCGGATGAACGCGCCGTGTCTTACCTCTGTTTCGGGACCGATGATGCAGGGAGCGCCCAGATAAGCCGACGGGAACACCGTAGCGGTCTTGTGAACCCAAACGTTCTCCGAAACCTCGGTGTAGTCATCGCCGAGAGTGGGGCCGAGCTCAAGGATAAAGTCCTTTATACCCTTAAGAGCCTCCCAGGGATAAGTGAACTTTAAAAGATAGTCTTTTGCGAGTGTGTGGTCAAGATCGTACAGATCCTTAATTGTATACATTAAAGTCTCTCCTTCTTCTCGATATCGAGGAAGTATTTGTAAGTGTCAACAGTCAGCTCGCCGCAGGCCGCCTCGTCGCAGGCGATGATAGCGCCGTTGTGCATCTGCAAAGCGGAGCAGGTCCACTTGTGGCTTACGGAACCCTCTACGGTTTCCGCAAGAGCGCGAGCCTTGTTGTGGCCGTTAATGAGAATCAGAACTTCTTTTGAATCGGTAACTGTGCCAACGCCTACTGAAAGCGCCTGAGCGGGAACCGCCTCGGGATCATTGCCGAAGAAACGTGAGTTTACGATTCTGGTGTCGGTTGTGAGGTTTCTTACGCCTGTGCGTGAAGCAAGGCTTGTAAAGGGCTCGTTGAAAGCGATGTGGCCGTCAACGCCGATGCCGCCCATGAACAGGTCGATGCCGCCGTAGGAAGCGATCTTCTCCTCGTATCTTGCGCATTCACCCTCGGGATCGTCGGTCATGCCGTTGAGAATGTTGATATTCTCGGGCTTCATGTCAACAAGGTGATCAAAGAAATTGTCGTGCATAAAGTACCAGTAGCTCTGATCATGCTCGTGAGGAAGTCCGAGGTACTCGTCCATGTTGAAGGTAACGACATTGGCAAAGGAAAGCTCGCCTGCCTGATTCATGGTATAAAGCTCTTTGTAAACGCCGATTGGCGAAGAACCTGTGGGAAGACCGAGAACAAAGGGACGATCCTCTTTGTGGTTTCTGATTTTGTCGGCAATGTAGTTTGCAGCCCATTTGCACATTTTATTGTAATTGTCCTGAATAATAACTCTCATAATTTATATCCTCCGATAAACTAAACATAACAACAATATTGATATTCGGTGACAAGAGAACCTCTGTTACAGTGTTGATTCTGCTTTTTCCTTTCTCTCTTTCGACACACCGTACGCTATCGCGTTTTGCCGTGGCAGCATCCGCCGAATCTTTCGATAACTGCCAGCCCTCGTCAACCCTTCCGGGTCCCGGCGCTAATAGCTTCTGCTTCCTCCTTTTCCAGAGGCTATTTTATGCATGATTACTCCGATTAATGAACCGGCTGTTTTAGGTGCTTCTACCCTGAGTATAACACACCATAAACATAAAAATTTTATCATATACAACAGCAAAAGTCAAGTCGATTTTGGCCGGTTGACACGGTTAAAAAAACAAATCAGGAATACAAAAACGTTTACGTTCTGTATTCCTGTATGCTTATTGTTTATGATTAAAGGTTGGAACAAGCTCGCTGAGCGTTTCCACGGTTTTTTCGGCGTCGTTAGCCTCGGCATATCCGTGCAGAATACCAAGCTTTTTGAGCATATCGTCCGCGTCGATGGAAATCTGATTACCGATAAATATCTTTTTGTTGGCGGTGGATTTGAGCCCCTCCTCATCCATGAGCAGTTCCTCAAAAAGCTTTTCGCCCGGACGCAGCCCGGTAAAGACTATGGGAACCTCTTCGTAAGGGATCTTGCCGTACATTCTTATAAGGTTTTCCGCAAGCGTTGTGATCTTAACGGGAGCGCCCATGTCAAGCACGAATATCTCGCCGCCCTTAGCCATCGCGCCCGCCTCAAGCACAAGTGAAACCGCCTCGGGGATCGTCATAAAATAGCGGATTATATCGGGGTGAGTAACCGTTACGGGAGCGCCGCTCTCGATCTGGCGGCGGAACAGCGGAATAACCGAGCCGTTTGAGCCCAGAACATTTCCGAAGCGGGTGGTAACAAACTCGGTGTGCGTAGTGGTCTGCGCCTTGTACTGGATGATCATTTCACACGCGCGCTTTGTAGCGCCCATTACGTTTGTTGGATTTACCGCCTTATCGGTGGAAATCATTACGAATTTATCCGCCTTATAGAACTCGGAGAGCGTAGCCACGTTAAAAGTTCCGAAAATATTGTTCTTGACCGCTTCCTCGGGGCATGTCTCCATAAGCGGAACATGCTTATGAGCCGCGGCGTGGAATACTATCTGTGGGCGGTACTTCTTGAAGATCAGCTCCATTTTGTCGTAGTCACGAACCGAGGCAATAAGCGTAACTAAATTCAGCTCATTGCCGTACTGAAGACGGAGCTCCTGCTGAATGTCATAGGCGTTGTTTTCGTAAATGTCAATAATGATAATCTGCTTTGGGCTGTACTTGGCTATCTGGCGCACAAGCTCGCTGCCTATTGAGCCGCCTCCGCCGGTAACCATGCACACCTTGTCACAGATAAACTGAGCTATTCTGTTGCGGTTGAATTCAATCGGCTTTCTGCCGAGCAGATCCTCAATTTTGATCTCCCTTGCCTGAGTGATGAGCTGCGGATCCTTGTCGCCGAGAAGCAGCTCGCTGAGGTACGGAACCACGCGGATGTCGCATTTTGTAGACGAGCAATAGTCAAGAATCTTGCGTTTTTCTTCCTCTTCGCAGGAAGGCACGGCAACAATAATAATTTCGACATTAAGTTCTGTACAAAGCTTCGGTATCTCCGCGCAGACTCCCAAGACCTCAATGCCGTTTATTTTTCTGTGAAGCTTATTCGGGTCGTCGTCAACAAGGCATACGGGCTGCAAGTCGCCCGACGGGTTTTTGGGGTCGCTCTGAGCGTTGCTTATTTCAGTAAGGATCATGCGTCCCGCCTGACCCGCGCCGACTATCAAAGTGCGCTTAAGATGAGTTGACTGTCCGTAACGGGTGATCTTTAAAAACGTGGATTTAAACAGGAACCTGAAAAGCAGCACGCCAACGGTCGCAACAATATAAAACAGAATAAAGAAAATTTTTCTGGGCTTCATGCTGAGGATATACAGTACGCCGTAACCCATCAAAAAACCGACAGTCATTCCCAAGCCGCACATAATGTAGTCGCGGATATTGAAATACCTCCATATGCGCGAATACGCCCCGAAAAGCAGCAGCATAAGCTCACACGTAAGAATATTTATAAGCAAATAGTAAAACAGCATTCCGCTTGCTTCGGCCGAAATGACTTTTGTCAGAGAAAGCGCATAGTTCAGCACGATCCCGCTGACAATAATAATGAAAACATCCGCAATTAGCAAAACCATTTTGCGGTAGTTTAGGTTTTTCATAATACTCTGCCCCTTGTATAGAACAATTTTATACCTGAATCATTATATCTCAAAACAAATAGGATGTCAAACAAAAAGCTCACTGTTTTTCCGCCTCAACGATCGTAATCGATAGTTTTCCGATTTCGTTGTAAATCGCCTCAAATTCATCCTCGCCGCAGGTCACAACACCCTCAAGCGGGTCGCAGAAGGTCAGTATTTGACTGTTTAAGTCGTATCCCGTCAGCACCATGCAGTGCTCGTTGTCATACCAGAAGTATTCCTCGTCGCCGAAATAATAACCTGTATCGATGACATTCGGCTCCCAAAAATCCATAGTAGTCCACACAAGGACAGGATACCCGTTGTCGATCAGGCGGTATAGCTTTTCAAGGGAATAGCCCATAGTGTTTACGGCGGAGTGCTTTTCTCCGTTTAGCTCAAAGAAATAATTAGCGGTATTAGTCATCCCCGGAGGGTAGATACCCGCACCGTCATCGCTGTAGGGGTCGCCCGCAAAGCCCCAGAATATATCCTCGTCATATATCAGGTAGTTGTCGGCGATTTCGGTTTTATCGATATTATATCCTAAATATCGCAGCGCCGCGGTAAGCGCTACGGACTCGCAGCCTGTAGGCAGCTCCGGGTTTTGCAAAAGCTCCTCTACATCAAGTATCTTGCTTTCGCTTTTCAGCGGCTTTTCCGCAAGCAGCTCCACCTTTTCTGCTGCGGCTTCACTTTGGTCAAGATAATGCTCCGTAGTGGGCTCAACGGTAGTCGGAGGAGTATCGGGCGAGGCTTTTGAGGCGCTGTCCGGCGAGGCGGAAGTTTCACTGCCACTTCCGGATTTTCCGCCGCAAGCGCACAAAAACAGTGCAAGAACAGTTAACATAACACACAAAACTCTGATTTTCATTTAATACCTCCTATCCGCAATACCAAAAGAGGCCACACTCCATATGAAGCGCGGCCGCTAAAATCATATTAATATCCCCAGCGGTCAAAGAAACGTACTCCCGCGTAAGACAAAATAAAATTCTGGCTTTCGTGGAACGCGCTCTGAACCATGTAAGGGTTGTACATATACATTATGCGATGCTGAACCGCGTCGCGGTTATCGTCAAAAATGTATCTGACAGCCTGTTTGCACTCGTTGTTGGTGCCTATGCTTGTGCTGCCCGTGTAATGACATTCACTTATAACGTCGGCAACGCTTGTGTAGCCGTCAAAGCACATCGCGTCCTTTACCGCCTGAGCGATAAGGCTTGCACCGATAAAGCCGCCCGAGCCGAACTCGCCCATGCAAAGCCTCTCAAGCAGATCGCGGTCATCGTCGGTAAGTTTGACCTTTGAGCACCTGTATGTGGTGTCGGGATTGTCAATAGCAATCAGATAGCCCATATTCCACTGCTCGCTGTAGTCGGCAGGATATGCGGGCGCGATAGCGGTCGCGAACGGAATTGAAGCGCCTGTACCCGTGGAATCGGTTTCACCCGTGCTGCCCTCGGTTGAGGCGGCAGATGAAGCAGGAGCCGTAGTTTCAGCCTTTGTGGCGGGCGTTGAGTTTGAAGTGGTGCTTTCCACGGGCGGGTTTGAGTCCTGATTAAGCGCACCTGCGCCGTTTTCCATTATTTCCTTGTATCTGGGATTGGTAGCTGAGATTTTATTGATGCTGTCATCCGAGGACGAAACAACGTTATGTGCGATAATGCTGTTAATAACAAGCAAAACAGCAATCAAAATCACACAAACAACAACCACCGCGTTTTTGTGTCCCTTTAAAAATTCATTTATTTTTTTCATATTCACCTGATATTATTCAACCTATTGTCGGCGTGTTATTTCATTATTATAATCTATTGTATCATATATCTTTATTTCTATCAAGTGATGGCTTTACAAAATTTTAAAAAATAGAGGCGGAATTTCTCCGCCTCTATCTGTTTAGTTTAATATTCGGTTGTCAGTTACTTATTCCTCAACAGGGAATTTTGTAATAAACTGAGCCAGGTAGCGCTGAATGAGGGTAACGTCTTCAATTGTGATTTCGCCGTTACCGTCAACATCGCCCGCCTTGAAAGCATCTGAGTCTTTGTCAAGAACATAGCCTTCCTGCTGAATCAGATGACGCTGCAGTAATGTAGCATCGTTGATTCTTACCTGACCGTCGCCGTCTACGTCACCATAAACGAAACCGCCGCCGTAAGCAACTGTGATTGTAAACTTAGCGCCTGTCTTAGAAACAAAGTCAAACTCTCTGAGGTCGAGCTGAGCCTTAACTGTGCAGGTGTCGTCGGTATCGAAGGTGATGTTGTCGCCGTTGTAAACAGCGTCTGTTACTTCGCCGCTCATGTTGTCGCCGTTGTAAACAGCGTCTGTTACTTCGCCGCTCTCAGCGAAAGCACCGCCGAAGTTGTGTGTCCATGCGCCGTCGATAGCAAACTTGATCTGACGCTCGAAGCCGTCGGGAACGTTCTCGAAGGAGATTTCCCAAACATCGTCCGCAACCTCAGTCATCTCGTTAGCCGCAGCGTCGGGTGACCAGGAAGCGCCGTTGAGCCATGCGCCTTCGCCGTTACCTACTGCGAATACGGTGCCAACTTCAAACTTAACCTCACCAACGTTGTCGCCGCTTACGGATACTGCATATCCTTCCTCAGCGGGTGCAGCGGTTACCGTGAATGTGCCTGCGCCTGTAACAGCAAAGGTAACGTTGTTGCCGGTCTCGTCGCCGTACCACTCTGCGCCGTTCTTTACAGCCTTGAGCTGAACTACG
>ONCY01000069.1 GCA_900316435.1 uncultured Eubacteriales bacterium
CAACATGCTCAACTCGCTCGACATGGTAGTCGCGGTCATGATAGTCTGCGCGGCGGCTCTGGCGTTTGTGGTGCTCTATAACCTTACAAACATAAATATAGCCGAGCGCCAGCGTGAGATAGCTACCTTCAAGGTGCTGGGCTTCTTCAACCGCGAAACCTCCAGGTTTATCTATATTGAAAATATTATTCTGACAATTCTGGGAATCGGCGCGGGACTTTGGCTGGGCGTGCTGCTTACAAATTTTATTATCCGCACGGTCGAGGTCGACAACGTAATGTTCGGCAGGGATATTTTCCCGCAGTCGTTTTTGTTCGCGGCGGGGCTGACGCTCTTGTTCTCGCTGCTTGTAAACCTTGCGATGAGCTTTAAGATCCGCAGGGTAAACATGGTTGAGAGTCTTAAAAGCGTGGAATAGTTTTGAGAGCGGAGTGTTGAGTTAAGGGTCGCTACGCTCCGGATTTATAGTTTTGCTGATATAAATACGGTCGGGCAATAAACGTTTTTACAATACAATCTATCTGCACGACCGCAACTCCACACTCCAAACTCCACTCTAAACTCTGAATTAAGGTATTGATTGATTGAAAGTTTTGTGATATAATCATTTGGAATAGGCAAATTATCTGTGAAAGGACAGTTTTGATGATAAAGGCTAACAAGTACCGCACCGTAAGCTGCGGCGAATTGAGAGAAGAAAACATCGGTCAGCAGGTCCGCGTAGCGGGCTGGGTTGAGAACATCCGCGACCACGGCGGCGTAATGTTCCTCGACATCCGCGACCAGTACGGCGTTTTGCAGGTCGTTGTCCACAACGACGAGCTGCTTAAGAACATCAACAAGGAATGCACCGTCACCCTCAGCGGCGAGGTAGTAAAGCGCGACGAGGAAACTATCAACAAGAAGATCGCCACGGGTTATGTCGAGGTCCACACCGAGGACATCACCGTTTTGGGCAAGTGCAAAAACGTGCTTCCGTTTGAGGTAGCCACCTCCACCAATACCGGCGAGGACGTCCGCCTTAAATACCGTTTCCTCGACCTGAGGAACCCGAAAGTCCACAATAATATCATGTTCCGCTCGCAGGTCGTGGCGTTTTTGCGTCAGAAGATGAACGAGCTGGGCTTTACGGAAATCAACACCCCGATCCTGTCGACCTCATCTCCCGAGGGCGCGCGCGACTATCTTATCCCAAGCCGCAAGCACAAGGGCAAGTTCTACGCTCTGCCTCAGGCTCCCCAGATCTTCAAGCAGCTGCTCATGGTATCGGGCTTTGACAAATACTTCCAGATAGCGCCCTGCTTCCGCGACGAGGACGCCCGCGCCGACCGCTCGCCGGGCGAGTTCTATCAGCTCGACTTCGAGATGGCGTTCGCCACTCAGGAGGACGTTTTCGACGTAGCCGAGCAGGTCCTTTACGAAACCTTCTCAAAATTCACCGACAAAGAGGTCAGCAAGCCTCCGTTCAAGCGCATTCCGTTTGCCGAGTCAATGCTCAAATACGGCACCGACAAGCCCGATTTGCGCAATCCGCTTGAAATCGTTGAAATCAGCGATATGTTCGTCGAGACCGACTTCGCGCCCTTCCGCAAAAAGTGCGTGCGTTCGCTCAATGTTCCCGGCGCTGCCGCTCAGAGCAAGAAGTGGTTCAAGCGCATGGAGGAATTCGCGCTTGAAATCGGCATGAAGGGATTGGGCTATGTCAAGGTGGAGGACGACCTCAGCTTTGACGGTCCTATCGACAAGTTCTTAAAGCCCGGCGACCGCGAGGAGCTTATCAAGCGCAACGGCTCAAAGGCCGGCGACGTTATTTACTTTATTGCCGACACCGCTCAGGAAGCTCCCAAGCTCGCGGGTCAGATCCGCACCGAGGTTGCCAACCGCCTGGATCTTATCGACAAGAGCCGCTTTGAGATGTGCTTCATCGTGGACTTCCCGATGTTTGAGCGCGACGACGACGGCAAGATCATCTTTACCCACAACCCGTTCTCAATGCCGCAGGGCGGTCTTGAAGCGCTCAATAATCAGGATCCCGAAACTATCCTCGCTTATCAGTACGACATCGTATGCAACGGCGTTGAGCTTTCCTCGGGCGCTGTGCGCAACCACGACATCGAGATTATGAAAAAAGCCTTCGATATGGCGGGCTACAGCGAGGACGACCTCAAAGCCAAGTTCTCGGCGCTCTATAACGCCTTCCAGTACGGCGCTCCGCCTCACGCGGGCATGGCTCCCGGCGTTGACAGAATGATTATGCTCCTGACAGAGGAGGAGAACATCCGCGAGGTAATTGCCTTCCCGATGAACTCCAACGCTCAGGACGTGCTCCTTGGCTCTCCCGGTGAAGTCACCGAGCAGCAGCTCAGAGAGGTTCATATCAAGCTGAGATAACTTTTTGAGAGTTAAGAGTTGAGAGTTTAGATTGAATGATAAACTGCCCATGTGCGTTTGCGCATGGGTTTGTTTTTTGCGGCTTGCATAACAGAAAAACGGCGGAAGTCAGCACAGATAAATCTGGGGACTTCCGCCGAATACTATTTTGAATTTATCTGAGATTAACGTTGATTTCGCTCAGGTTAGCCACTACCTTGTTCATGATCTCCTGAACCTCGTCAGAGGAGAGCGTGCGCTCGTTGGATGAGAACACAAAGCGGATAGTCTCGCTGTGGAAGAGTTCGGTGTCGTAGCTGTCAACGATTTTTGCTGACTTAAGGATTCCGTTGCCCTCATTCTCCCAGCACTTTGCCATGTCCGCGAACAGAACGCCCTTGGGGATAACAACGCTGATGTCGTAATCCATCGGCGGGAACTTTGACGGCTCATCGTAAACGATTGAAGCGTTTTCAAAGTCCGCAAACGCCTGCATATCGACTTGCACAATGCCGATTTTACCGATAGCCTTTCCGTCCATCTCAATGTTGTTGAGGTTTACGGGGTGCTCGTAGCCGTGAGCGGGCTCAACGGAAGTGAAGCCGAGTTGTCTGTGCTTTACGTCGTCGGCAAGAACCGCTAAAATGTCGCGCAGCTTGAAGTACAGCGCTCTAACGTCCTCTGTTTTGCTGTAGAGGGTAATTGCGAGCAGCTTTTTCTCAACGCAGAGGTTGTCCTCGGTCATGCCCGTAACCGCTCTGCCGATTTCAAAAATTCCGAACTCGGGAGCGTAGCCCACGTTGGTGTTTACCTGGCAAAGCTGAGTGGGGATAAGCGAGTTGCGGATCGTCTCGATGTTTGGGTTGCTGGCATTTGCAAGCTTGATGTTGTCCTCAACCTCAATGCCCAGGTCTTTCAGCTCATCATAATATGCCCATACATATGAGTGGAGCTCGTGCAGGTTGTATCTCTTTACGAGGATATCCTTGATTTTTTCCTCGTTGCGCTTAACCTCGTCCATTCTTACAGGGTAGAGCGGCGAACGCGTGGTGTGGATTTCAAAGTTGTCGTAACCGTAAATACGAGTGATTTCCTCGATGATGTCGGCGTTCATGGTAACGTCCTTTGTGGCTCTCCACGAGGGTACAACGACGTCAAAGGTGTCGCCGTCAAGGGCAACCTTAAAACCGAGGCTCTGCAAGGTTTTTACAATGGTGTCGTTGTCGATTTCAATGCCCGTGTAGCGGTCTACAAACGCCTTTGTAAAGTTCAGCTCAACGGTATCATATTTGAAGGCGTACTCGTCGGTGAGCATTGATACAACCTTGATACCACCGTCATATTTCTTTAAAAGATTTAAAAAGCGCGCGATAGCAACATCTGTCATCTCAGGGTCAAGGCTCTTTTCATAACGCATTGAGGCGTCGGTACGGTGCGCAAGCCTTACGGTGGACTTGCGGATAGAAGCCGCGTCAAAGGTAGCGGACTCAAGCGTAAGGGTAGTGGTGTCCTCAACGATTTCAGAGTCAAGGCCGCCCATAATACCGGCGATTGCCACAGGTGTGTTGTCGTTGCAAATCATCAGGGTGTTTTCGTCGATATTGCGCTCAACGCCGTCAAGGGTTTTGAATACAAAGGGCTTGTCAAAGCGCTTGATGCGGATTTTTCCTACCTTGCGCGAATCAAATGCGTGCATGGGCTGACCCATCTCAAGCATAAGGTAGTTGGTGAGGTCGGCGAGGAAGTTGATAGCTCGCATTCCGCAGTAGAACAGGCGGATCCTCATGTTTACGGGGCTTACCGAGCGCTTGATGTTCTCAACCTGCAGGCATGAGTAACGGTAGCACAGCGGATCCTCAATTTTCAAATCAACCTTGCCAAGATTATCGAATGCGGTTAAATTCTCAACGTCAAGGGGCTTTAAAGGTCTGCCCGCAAGAGCCGCGAACTCACGCGCGATTCCGTAGTGTCCCCAAAGGTCGGGGCGGTTTGTAAGCGACTTGTTGTCAACCTCGAAAACGATGTCGTCAATTTCGTAGATATCCTTAAGGTCGGTGCCGTTAGCGACTTCGTCGGTGATTTCCATAATACCCGAGTGGTCGTCGCTGATTCCGATTTCGGATTCAGAGCAGCACATACCGTAGGAGGTGAAGCCCGCCAGAGCACGCGGTGTAATCGTGATTTCACCGATTTTAGCTCCAACCTTTGCAAAGGCGGTTTTCATGCCGACGCGCACATTGGGCGCGCCGCATACAACGTCGGTAAGCTCATCTTCGCCCGCGTCAACCTTAAGCAGGTGAAGCTTTTTTGACTCGGGGTGGTTTTCAACCGACTTGATTTCGGCAACAACGATGCCGCTAATATCGCTGCCCTTGAAGAATATATCGTTTTCAACCTCGGCAGTGGAAAGTGAAAACTGATGGATCAACTCCAGCTTGTCAAGACCGGAAAGGTCAACAAAGTCGGAAATCCAGTTCATAGATAAAAACATTTATAGCTCTCCTCTCTTATTCGTCATCGGTAAACTGCGACAGAGCCTTAAGGCTGCCGCTGTTTAAGTCGCGGATGTCTTTTACCTTGTACTTCATCATGGCAAGACGCGTAAGCCCAAGACCGAAAGCAAAGCCCGTGTACTCGTCGGGGTCGATGCCGCCCTCGCGCAGAACGTTGGGGTGGATCATTCCGCAGGGGCAAAGCTCAAGCCAGCCGCTGTGCTTGCAGGAGGCGCAGCCCTCGCCGCCGCAGATAAGGCAGTTGATGTCAAGCTCAAAGCCGGGTTCAACGAAGGGGAAGAAGCCGGGGCGCAGACGAACCTTTACGTCGCGCTGGAATACCTCGGAAAGCATTGTTTTCATAAAGAAAATCAGGTTGGAAATCGAAATGTCCTTGTCTACCATCATGCCTTCCATCTGGAAGAAGGTGTTTTCGTGGCTTGCGTCAGTAGCCTCGTTTCTAAAGCAGCGGCCCGGGAAAATAGCCTTGATCGGAACGCCGTTTTCCTTAAGGTTCTTTCCGTATTTTCTCAGAATTGCGTTCTGAGCCGCTGATGTCTGTGATTTAAGAAGCTGACCGTTTGTAAGATAGTATGTGTCCTGCATGTCGCGTGCGGGATGGTGCTTTGGAATGTTGACCGACTCAAAGCACTCGTAGTCGGTAACTACCTCGGGGTAATCCTCAACGGTAAAGCCCATCGACTTGAAAATGCTCTCGCACTGGCGCTGAACAAGCGTGATAGGGTGATAGGAGCCGCGCTCAAGGTTAGCCGGAGATGTGATGTCAAACTGCGGCATAGCGGCAATTTCGCTCTCGATTTCAGCCTTTCTGAGGTCCTCAATCCTCTCCTCAATCCTCTTTGCAACAGCAGCCTTAAGCTTGTTTACCTCGGCGCCGAAGGTCTTTTTCTCGTCGTTGGTAAGCGACTTCATGCCCTTTAAAAGCGCTGTTATCCTTCCCTTTTTGCCCAGAAAGTCCACGCGTATCTTGTCAAGGCTGACAAGGTCGGCGGTCTGTTCCAGCTTTTGTTCAAATTCTTCTCGCAATTCACTGATTTTATCCATAATTACCTCCACTGTGTCCGTTTGCTCTGCCAAAGCAGGACACATATTTTTGATAAATAAAAAACGTTTGAGCCGCAAAAAAAGTCCCTACGTCAAAAATGACATAGGGACGAAATAATCCGCGGTACCACCCTTATTCTTATCTCGCAAAGCGGATAAGCTCTCAACGCGTATAACGGCGCGTGCCGTCGCTCCTTACTGCTGTTTCGGGAGCGCCACTCGGGAGTGAACTTCACACAAAGCCGCCGTAACGCGCTTTCAGCCGCCGACGCGTCTCTCTTTCAGGGCAGTGATTCTGTGCTACTCTCTCCGTCGCTGTGTTTTCCTTGAATATAATATCACTTATTTTTCGTTTTTGCAAGAGTTTTATTGTGCGTTTTTTATCATATTCTTTATATTATCGCGCCGCTAAGCAAGAAATACTTGATTTCTTTAAAAGTTTGGTATAAAATAAACGGGTATGAAAAAATCAGGGTGCCGTTTTGCGGCGCTTGGTTAAAGAAGGTATTAATATGCTTACACTCGACAAGATTTATCACGCCTCTTATGTGCTTAAGGACGTTATCCGCCCTACGCACCTTGTAAAGGCGACCGCTGTTACCGACGATTGCGAGGTTTACCTAAAACCCGAAAATTTACAGATTACGGGCTCGTTTAAGGTAAGAGGCTCAGGCTACAAGATTTCGCAGCTCTCCGATGAGGAAAAAGAGCGCGGCGTTATAGCCTGCTCCGCGGGCAACCACGCTCAGGGCGTAGCGCTCGCCGCCACCAAATACGGCATTAAGTCGCTTATCTGCCTGCCCGACGGCGCTCCCATCTCAAAGGTTGAGGCTACAAAGGGCTACGGCGCCGACGTCTGCATGGTGCCCGGAGTTTATGACGACGCCTACAACGAGGCGCTGCGTCTGCGCGACGAAAAGAACTATACATTCATCCACCCCTTTGACGACGAAAACGTTATCGCGGGTCAGGGCACAATCGGTCTTGAAATTCTCAACGAAATGCCCGACGTTGACGCTGTTGTTGCGGCAATCGGCGGCGGCGGACTGCTCTCCGGCGTTGCGTGCGCAATAAAGAACCTCAACCCCAACATCAAGGTTTACGGCGTTCAGGCCGAGGGCGCTCCATCAATGGTAGAGTCGATAAAGGCGGGTAAGCCCGTTCACCTCGACAAGGTTTCGACTATTGCCGACGGAATCCAGGTTAAGGAGCCCGGCGAGCATACCTTTGAATATATCAAAAAATATGTCGATGACATCGTCACCGTTTCCGACGATGAAATCGCTTCAGCAATTCTCGCGCTTATCGAGTCGCAGAAGATGGTAGCCGAGGGCGCCGGCGCGGCACCTTTGGCGGCTGTTATGTTCAACAAGCTCCCCGTAAAGGGAAAGAAGATTGTCTGCATCGTTTCGGGCGGCAACATCGACGTTACAATCCTCAACCGTGTTATCAAGCGCGGCCTCATCCGCTCGGGCAGACAGCAGACGCTGTGCATTGAGCTTCAGGATAAGCCCGGTCAGCTTGTTGCCGTGTCAAAGATTATCGCAGACCTCGGCGCTAACGTAATTTCGGTTCACCACGAGCGTGCGGGCGAGGGTACCGACGTAACGGCGGCTTACCTGAGGATTGTTCTTGAAACAAGGAACTTCGACCACGTTCAGCATATTTCCGACGCTTTGACAGGCGCGGGATTCAAATTGGTTTGATGGAGGAATAAAAATGGAAAAGATTTATACAAAAAACGCTCCCGACGCTATAGGCCCTTATTCCCAGGCTGTAAAGGTTAACGGCCTTGTGTTCACCTCGGGACAAATCGCAATCAACCCCGAAATCGGTGACGTTGAGGCAACAACTATCGAGGCTCAGACCGAGCAGGTCTGCAAAAACCTCAAAAATGTTCTTGAGGCGGCAGGCAGCAGCCTTGACAAGGCGGTAAAAACAGTGTGCTTCCTTGCGGATATGAACGACTTTGCGGCGTTCAACGCGGTTTACGGCACATACTTCACAAGTAAGCCTGCGCGTTCCTGCGTAGCCGTTAAAACCCTTCCCAAGAATGTTCTTGTAGAGGTTGAGGTCATAGCCGAGGCTTAATTGTTAGTTTAACCATATCGGACAGACAGCAAAAACGCTGTTTGCCCGATTTTTTTCTTTTCATTTGCCGAAAACCGTGATATACTTATTTATATTATCAATTACGGAGGCGAAGTGATGTTTAAAATATCAATAAAGCAAATCGACCCTCCCCAGGAGGAAGAGATCCTTGTACAGTGCCACGAAATCAACGAGGAAGTGCTCTCAGTGGTTGAAAAGCTTAAAAGCGACGAAGCCATGATTCTCGCCTCGCGTGACGGCGAGGTGTTTCCCGTGCCCGCCAAGGAGATATATTACGTTGAGTCGGTCGACAACAAAACATTCATATACCTTAAAAAAAGCGTGTTGGACACAAAGCTTAAGCTGTATGAGATTGAGGAGCAGAGCAGGGGTACAAAGCTGTTCCGCTGCTCAAAGTCGATGATTGTAAATATCGCGAAAATCCGCTCGGTTTCTTCATCCGTAAACGGCAGACTTGAAGCAAAGCTTTTAAATGGCGAGGTCGTTATGATCTCGCGCCAGTATGTAGCTGCGTTCAAGAAGAAAATAGGAATGTGAGGTGTAATTATGAGCGAAAATGTAAAGAGCATGTTCAGATTGGTTATTATGCATTTTTTTATTATTACCGTCTGCGCAATGTTTGTAATAGCCGCTACCAACACCCTGTTTTTTGGCGGCTTTAATTATCCCATTGACGCGTCTTTTCCGTGGGTTATGATGCTGACGGGGCTTTTGGGAAGTCTGCCGTCGCTGCTGTTTTTCTTTAGAAATGAGCCTACCAAAAAGCAGTTTTATATCCGCGTTGTAATTCACTTTTTCGCTATTGAGGCGGTAATTCTTATCGAGGGGCGCATACTCGGCTGGTACTCTACCTTTGAATATATGCTTATAATAGCGACTATGGTTCTTGTGGTTTACGCGCTTGTATGGGTGTTCAGCTATATTTCGGACAGAACTGCTGCTGTCAATATCAACAAAGCCCTGCAGAGCTTTAACAATGACGAAGACGACAGCGAGGAATAACAAAATACAGTAAAAAGGGATTGGCAAAACGCCAATCCCTTTTTTGCGCTCACAATGCCTATCCTATGTAAAACTGAGTCGCTTTTTTCAGCTTTTTTGTCGCGGCGGCAATATGCCTTGACACGGTTGAGCTGTTAATTCCAAGCTTTTTCGCAATATCCTTTTGCTTAACGCCGTTGAGGTGGTACTCGGTAATGCAGTAGCGCTGCAGAGGAGTAAGTCCGTCCATAATAGCGCTTGTCAAAAACTCTTTTTTGCGGGCAATGTCGTCGCTGTTTGAGTTTTCCTTGTTATGGATATAGTAGTTGAAAAAGTCCTGGTTCTTCATGTTTAGGTGAAATTGCTGAACGCGCATTTACGCCACCCCCAAATGACGCTGCATAAGGTGATTTGAAATCTGCACGCATTCGTTGCGGTAAGATTGATACAGCGCAATTTTATCGGAGAGCTCCTTTTTTTCGCCCTCGCGCTTGCCTTTTTTCTGCCTTTTAAGGCGTTCTATTACAGTGTCAAGCTCCCTTGCGGTTTGTTCATATTCCTTCGACCATTCAAAATAGTTCATTTGCAATCCTTTCTTATTCGTAATGTTTGTTGCTTGCCGAGGTGGGGCTGACCTCGCGGAATGAATACTACTTTCTATCAGGAATTAGTATAACTTCCTGATTACATTATAGCATGTTTTTACATAAAAATCAAACGCATGTTCGAGATTATCCAAAAAAAGTGCTTAGTGTGTCATTGTCAGGACTATGCTGAGTATTTTTACACTTTATTATTCTAAATTAGAACTAAAACACGTGGTTCTTTAGCTAAACTGATAAAAAGCCGCAAAGTGCTTATGCTTTGGCTCACTTTTAACAAAAGGTGCCGATATTACAGTATTTATGCCGAAAACGGGATATTTACGGCAAAAAAACACAATTCCTCAATATATAATCATCATAATTCTTGCCAAATCAAGAATAAAAATTTTGTATACTTTGCCGACGGACACTTTTTTTATAATCCTAAATATTTCAAATCTTCGGAATATCAAAAAAATAGTGCACAAACTTTAAATCAAAATATTGTGCAAATTGTCATTTTGCCTGTTTAGATAGGACAAATTCAGTTTTTTACCCTTGAAAATCGGGGTAAAAAACAGTATAATATACATACGGAGGGGGAATAATCACAATATGTTGTGATTTGCAATTTTAATCATCCTTCCTGTGAATTAGGAAAAATGAATTGCGTTCTGGAGCATTCATTTTCATAAAACACACAATCGTGGAACAGGCTGCCAACAGGTGGCCTGTTCTGCGTTTCACAAATAATTTCAGCCCGCATATGATAGAGTATCAAGACTATCAAGTGCGGGTGTTTTTATGAGCAGCATTAAAATCTTTGGTATAATCGGCGGCGACAAACGCCAGATTTTTCTTGCCGAGTCGCTTTTAAGGGACGGCTACGGCGTAATTCTTGCAGGCTTTGACAAGCTTAAGGGGCAGGGCTTTAATAATTTATCCGACGTAAGGGCTGCGGCGCTTTTCAGCGACGCGGTCATCTTGCCGCTTCCGTGCGTGCGCTCCGACAAAAGTCTGAACGCACCCTTTGCCTCTCAGAATATCTATTTTTCGGACGATGAGCTTGACGCGCTTTGCAAAAAGCCTGTTTTCGCGGGTATGCGGGAGCGTCTGCTGCGCGTATATCCAAAGCTTGAAAACGCCGAGGTGTATGACTACGCGGCGCGCGATGATTTCGCAATTCTTAACGCTCTGCCAACCGCCGAGGGCGCGGTTGAAATCGCCATGCGCGAGTACGAGGGCACAATCTTCGGCAGCCGCTCGCTTGTAACGGGGTTCGGCAGAATCGGAAAGGTTCTTGCGCGTATGCTGAAGTCGCTCGGCAGCGATGTCACCGTAAGCGCGCGCAGACAGTCTGATTTTGCGTATATCAATACGCTCGGCTGCCGCGCCGTAAACACCGAAACGATGAATTTGGCAAGGGGATATGAGCTTATTTTCAACACCGTTCCGTCGCTGATATTTGACGAAAAGCTGCTTGAAAACACCGACAGAACCGCGCTTCTGATAGACCTTGCCTCCCTTCCCGGGGGAGTGGATTTTGAGAGCGCGCGCAAGCTTGGAATTGACGCTTACAGCGCTCCGGGACTGCCGGGAAAGTGCTCTCCGAAATCCGCGGGAGAAATAATCAAAAAAACAGTTTTTTCAATTATTGAGGAGGTAAACCGGTGACAAAAGCAACCATAGGATTTGCCATGTGCGGTTCCTTTTGCACCTTTTCAAAGGCATTTGAACAGATGAGCGCGCTGGTGGGCGAGGGGTATAAGGTTATTCCGATAATGTCGCAAAACGCCTTTACAACCGACACACGCTTCGGCGCTGCTGAGGAAATGGTGAAGCGCGCCGAGCTGATAACAGGGAACGGTGTACTGAGTACGTCTGTTGAAACCGAGCCGATAGGTCCCAAGGAGATGTGCGACCTGCTGCTTATTGCGCCCTGCACCGGGAACACGCTTGCAAAGCTTTCTCTCGGTGTGACCGACACTTCGGTTACAATGGCAGCAAAATCGCACCTGCGCATATTGAGGCCGGTGCTTATCTGTGCCGCCACAAACGACGCGCTTGGCGCTTCGGCTCAAAATATCGGCAGGCTGCTCAACACAAAGAACATCTATTTTGTTCC
>ONCY01000070.1 GCA_900316435.1 uncultured Eubacteriales bacterium
CGAAGAAAATCCCAGATAAATTATTCAAAACTGGATGCGTACCAGAAGCGCACTTGAATTTCTCGGCTTGTGGGAAGAACTAAACAACCCAAATTTTAAACGTGTCGAATTCGACACCTTTAAAAATGAATCAGGGTCAAACGGCTTTGTAATGACACCGCAAAAATGGATAAAAGCTACTAATGCAGTTGGTATTATTTCTAAATCAGGGCGCTACAGTAATGGAACGCTGGCTCACAAGGATATTGCCTTTGAATTTGCTTCTTGGGTTTCTCCTGAATTTAAGCTGTATGTAATATAAGATTACCAAAGGTTAAAGTCCGCAGAAAGTCATCAATACGCTCTCGACTGGAATGTAAAACGGCTTATTTCAAAAGCAAACTACAAAATACACACTGACGCCATAAAGAAAAACCTGATACCACCCGACATTTCAAAGACGAGGCAAAGGTATGTTTATGCTAATGAACTTAATTTACTGAATGCAAACATCACCTTTGACGAGCTGCAACATTATTGGGAGCTATATAAAAAGCCGCTCCTTCGTGAACAGCAATTAAAAGACTATCATACTTTGCTAAAGCCCTTCACCCCTCTTGCCAAACAGAAAATCGGTAAACTGATCAAATCCGATTTTCAGTCAATTATCAATGAATATGCTGTCAAAAATCCTAAAACAGGAAGGTCAACCGCAAAAGGAACGCTGCGTGGCTATCGCATGGCAGCGCATCAAGTGATGGAGTATGCTGTTGAAAACCGCCTGATTGATTATAACCCACTAAACTATGTAAAGATTCCGAGCACATCGCCTAACAATCGCAGAAGAGCATTAACAGAGGAAGAACAGCAGGATGTTATCGGGATTGCGTCTTGGAGAATGCATTGCGTTGCAGTGGTGCGATATCGACCTAAAAAATGCCGACATCTTTGTTCATCAAAAACTGCTTTATAAGCAATCGCCCCCACAAGTTGTCCAGGGCGCGAAAACCGAAGCGGGCATTAGGCATGTTCACATGCCAAAACTGCTGGTAAAATATCTGAAAGAACAGCCGCCGCATTTGCCAAACGATTATGTTGTCGTGTCGGTGCACGGAAATCTTTATTCGGCAACATCGTGGCGTACTGTGTGGAAAAGCTACCTTTTGACGCTTAATGTCAAATATGGGGATTTTTCTTCATATGAAAAAGAATACAAGAGCAAATTCGACCCGTCCGGCGTACCGTTTGTAATAGAATCATTTTCAGCGAGAGAGGTGATGAAACCATTCCAGAAAACGTGACCCCATCAGGCGAGATGGAGAAGTTCTGAATATGGAACGAACCTCATTAGCTCCAAAGCAAAATCCTGTCGACAATGTCGGCAGGATTTTTGATTTGTTTTATACATGAAACTTGTCAAGTTTCGAAGGGTCGCTCCGCTCCGATTTATAATAACTTTAAACTCTAAACTCTCAAATCAAACTGCGCTGTTAAATATCTTTTCCGCTGTTGCCATCATGTGCTTAACCGCTCTTGGGCTGCACTTTTCGGCTATTGTTGTAAGCGCCTCTCTGAAGCAGTCGGGCGGATTATGCTTCATCGAATGGGTGTCGCTGCCGATGATGTCTATAAGCCCCTTGTCAATAAGCTTTAGCAGCTTGCGTTTTTTGAAAAACGGCGATGACTGGGTATAGTTTGAAATATTGGTCTGGATAAGCACGCCCGCGTCCTTTAAATCGGCTATTTTATCGGGGTGGTCGATAAGATTGGGGTACCGCTCAACATGCGGAATTATCGGAATAAGCCCGTGGTTCTGCAAAAGCATATATAGCTTCTGCATGGTCGATTCCTGAAAGGTCGATTTATATGAGAACTCGGTCATAATATAGCGCGAGTTTCCGTATGTAAGCCCGTTGAGGACGCTGTTGTTGAACAGATAGTCGGTAACATAAACCTCACAGCCCAAAACAATGTTGACGTCCTCGGGAATGTACGGCAAAAACGCCTCGAACTTTTCCTGACGCTCCCTGAGATAATCCTCAAGGCTCATCTCGTTTGTATAAAAGTGCGGAGTAAGGCATATGTTCCTTACGCCCTGTTTTTTCAAATGTTCAATAAGCTCCAGAGCAACCTCCGCGTTTTTGGCTCCGTCGTCAAAATCGGGAAGGATATGGGAGTGCATGTCATAAAGCTCCATAATTCACCTTAAAGCTGAGCGCAGACGAGGTCGCCCATCTCCTCGCAGCCTACCTTCTTCATGCCTTCTTCGTAAATATCGGGTGTGCGGCTCGTTTCAAGAACACGCGCAACGGCGCTCTCGATAGCGTCCGCCGCTTCAACCTCGCCTAATGAATAGCGAAGCATCATCGAAACGGAAAGGATCGTAGCGAGCGGATTTGCAATATCCTGACCCGCGATGTCGGGAGCGGAGCCGTGAATAGGCTCGTACAGACCGAGCTTTCCATCAGAAAGGCTTGCGGAAGCGAGCATTCCGATAGAACCCGCAATCATAGACGCCTCGTCGGAGAGGATGTCGCCGAAGATGTTTGATGTAACGATAACGTCAAACTGCTTTGGGTTGCGCACAAGCTGCATTGCGCAGTTGTCAACATACATATGGTTGAGCTCAACCTCGGGATAATCCTTACTTACGCGGATAACGGTTTCTCTCCACAGGCGCGAGGACTCGAGGACATTAGCCTTGTCAACGCTTGTTACGCGCTTGTTTCTCTTCATAGCCATGTCAAAGGCTACGCGCGCTATACGCTCGATTTCGGGAACGGTGTACTGCTCGGTGTCCCACGCTGCAGGCTGACCGTCCACTTCTTTTCTGCCTCTCTCGCCGAAGTAGATTCCGCCCGTAAGCTCGCGGACGATAAGGATATCCATGTTATCGCCGATGATTTCGTCCTTTATGGGAGAAGCGCTCTTCAAGGGTCCGAAAATGACCGACGGGCGCAGGTTGGCAAAAAGTCCGAGCGCTCCGCGGATACCGAGAAGTCCAGCCTCGGGACGGTTATTGCCGGGCTGGTTGTCCCACTTGGGACCGCCTACGGCGCCCAGCATTACGCTGTCGCTCGCCTTGCATTTTGCTATGGTTTCCTCGGGAAGCGGAACGCCCGTTGCGTCGATTGCGCAGCCGCCCAAAAGAGCCTCGTCATAAGTTACCTCAAAGCCGAACTTTTCAGCCGCTCTGTCAAGCACCTTTACAGCCTGATTGACGATTTCGGGGCCGATACCGTCGCCCTTTAAGAGTGTGATTTTGTAGTTGTTCATATTAAATTACTCCTTCTGAGATTAGTTGTTAGTTGTTAGTGATTAGTTGTAGGGGCGTGCATTCAAATACCTTTCTGCAACGGCGCAGCTTAACTCGCGGGAACAGAAGTTTTGTTAAATGCAAACGTCTGAATCGTGTCTTGGGTCAAGCGTCACGCTTGGGTACTTTTTGAAACACCTCTGTCACCTTTCCCCTTTGCCACAGCATGGGCGTTATTCTAATCGAATAGCCGCAGCCGTTGTCCATTGCCCATTCAAAGGGCTTTGCCTGAGGCAGACCGTACACTGACAAAAGCGTCATTATTACGCCGCCGTGGGTGACTATCGCACTTTCGGTGTTGCCCGTTTTCATAAGCCCCTCGGCTATGCTCTCAAACATAAGGCAGACTCGCCTTACAAAATCGGCGTTGCTCTCGCCTCTTGGGGGCTTTACGCTGTTGTCGCCCGCAAGCCACTTCTGAAAGTCCTCGTCGTCTTTGAGCTCGTCGGCAGTCTTGCCCTCCCATTCTCCGAAATTGCACTCGCTCAGATTTGCTATCACAAGCGGATTAATATTCGGAAAAAGAATTTTACATGTCTCGGTACAGCGCTTCAGCGGACTTGAAAACACCACCTTGACGTCCGGGTACTCAAAGTCATGCATTTGCTTTTTAAGCACGAGTTTTCCCTTGTCGGAAAGCGAAGGGTCGGTCGTACCTATGTACTTGCCCGAGAGGGTTTCGTCGATAGCGCCGTGACGAATAAGATGTATAACATATGATTTCATAAAAACACCGTAACTGCTTTACAAACTGTTGAATTTAGATTATACTAATTGTAATAAGAATATATAGTACTTCAACTAATAAATTATACTATTAAATAAAAAGGAGTGTCAAGAGTTTGAACAAGGATTTTCCCAGAATTATTACTTTTTTGCGCCGTGAGCGCGGTTTAAGCCAAAAACAGGCGGCAAAAGACCTTGGGATATCGCAGTCTTTGCTGTCGCATTACGAAAAGGGTATCCGCGAATGCGGGCTTGACTTTCTTATAAGAGCCGCCGATTACTACGAGGTGAGCGCGGATTACCTTTTGGGACGGACGGTTCAGCGAAGCACGGTAACGGCGGCAGACCTGCCCGACACGGGCGACTTCCGCCACTTAAACGGCAACATGGTGAACCGTATCAACCACCGCCTGCTGACAAACACCATCACTATCATTTACGATTTGCTGGCTCAGATGGGCAGCAAGCGCCTTACAAACGCCGCCGGAAACTACCTAATGTGCGCCGAGTATCAGGTGTTCCGCTGCATTTACGAGGCAGGAGGCGAAAACCCTCAAACAATGTTTTCCCTTGACCAAAAGCGCTATAAAAGCCTTACCACAGCAGCAATGCTGCTTGATTTGGAGATAGCCGACGCCGTGGCAGAGCGCGAAAAGTTAGCCCTTTCGCTGTCGCCCGACATAATCTCGGGGTACTTTGAAAAGGGCGCGTCGTCGCTTTTCAACCTTATACAGTTTGCCGAGAGGAGTGTTAGGAACCACAACCGCAGCGCAAACGAGTGATTATCTGAGGGTATAGCTCGCTATTATCTGACCTATCCTGATAATATCGGAGCGCCCGGTAAAATCGAAGTGGACTTTTCCCAAGCCCGAAAACCACATTTCAAGCTCGCTGTCGATATCGGCAACACCCGAGGTCTCGATGGAGAACACGGATATTTTGGAGTAAGGCATTGAGGTGAAGTCCTTCTTTTTGCCCGTAACGCCCTGAACGTTTATTGAGATAACGCGCATGTTGGTAAACACAACATAGTCGCGTATGCCCTTGTATGCCGAGAGCACCTGCTCGCCTCCGATAAGAAGCGGCTGAACAACGTTATAGCCCTTTTCGAGATCGGTCTGCTTTAGCTTTACAAAACTGCCGTTGTTAAAATCGATCATACAATCAGCTCCCTTTATTTTTCTGATTTTATTATATCCCTAACGCACGCTGTAGTCAAGGAGCCGCATTCTAACCACTAAAAACTAAATACTAAATACTAAAAAACAAGCAGGGCAAGCCATTACAGCCTGCCCTGCCGGTTTTTAAGGAGATACATTAAGAAAAAGGTGTAGTAATCTATATTGAAGTGAAACGTGAAATCAGAATCAAAGCACTCTGTCCTCTATCGGAGGAATCATTACCGCTATTTCAAGGTTGCCGTTGCGGCACCTTAGCTCGTCGATGAACGCCTGAACGTCGTCCTCGCTTTTGAGCTCAACGCGGTAGCTCAGCTTATAGAGGCTGCCCATGTTGGTGGTCTTTACGTTAACAAGCTTAGCCTGCTTTGTGTACTTTCCGAACAAATCGTCAAACTCATGAGCGTAGTTTAAATCCTCGGGAATCGTGATTTTAAGGTCGCGCTGCAAGTCGTCGCTGTCCTTGATTTTAACAAAGTTTGACAGCACTAAAATGAGCGAGATAACAGCCACAAACACAATGCCTACTCCGAGGTAGCCCTTTGCCGTAGCCATGCCTGCCGCCATAGCAAGGAAAATGCTGACTATTTCTCTTGCCGAGCCGGGAGCGCTGCGGAAGCGCACAAGCGAGAAGGTTCCCATTACAGCTATGCCCGCGCCCACGTTGTCGCTGACAAGCATTATGACCATCTGGACAATTACGGGTATAAGCATTATCGAGAGCGAAAATCCCTTGCTCTGTCTGTTTTTGAAGCCTGACGCCCACGCTATTACCGCGCCGAGCGCCAATGACACAAGCGAACACACCAGGTATGTCGAGGTTGTTATTTCGGATGATGATGAATAAATAGGTTCAAAAATAGAGTTGATGTCAAGCACAGTTTTGCCCTCCTTTGTAGTTGTTTTTTCTCTGTGATGTAAGCTGATACGCGGTTCCGTATTTTGAGAACGAGCCCGGAAAAACCTTAAGCGCCGACAGCGCGTCGGTAAGCCAGAGCGGCATTGCCTGCAAAGCCTTTATTTCCATAATACAGAGCCCCGCGTCGAGTATCCTTTCGCCGTAGTGCCCCTTTGAGAGGTCGAGGTTGTCGGTGCGGAACCTTACGTTGCGGTCAAAGGTGATCCTCAGTTCATGGTCTGTTTTGCTGTAGAAAGCCGTGCGGTCGTAGGCGATGAACATTCTGGGCGCTATGGTCTTGTAGTATTTCATCGACCAGTCGATCTCGCGCATTATCTGCGAATCGTTGGGCTTTACGCCGTTTTTGATATAATCCATAGCCTTGGTGTATTCAAGCGTCTGTCTGCGCTTGTAAACAACGCCGTTGTATTTCTTTTTAAGCTCTAAAAAAACCTTGCTTCCCGCCTTGGGAATAGAGTAGCTTCTCAGCCTGAGCTTTTCTTTGTACGCGGGCTTTTCCATTGAGCGCCGTATCAGGCGGTAGTCCTCGGTGTCGAAGTAGAGCGAGCACACGGTGCTTTCACCGTATTCATCGGGCTTGATGTATTCTTCAATCATCCTGAGCAGTGCCTTGCGCTGAGTGAGGGTGATTATATATTTCTTTTCTGTCCTTTCAAAAACGGTTTGAATTGCCATTGTTATGTCCCCTTTCCGTTTGTCTGACTGAATTATAAATAGTCAACCTTAAAAAAGCCTTAAATTTTTTTAAAAAATAAAATTATTTGAATTTTTTTATTTAGGCTAATCTAAAAACTAATTTTAAGGTTTATTTAAGTCTTGCCGTGTAAAGTAATAACTGTTATAATCGTATTATACAAGTTATATAAGGGAGGTCATTTTATGCAGGTATTGATTGTAGAGGACGAAAAGCGCCTTGCACGCGCTTTAAAACAGATTCTTACCGAGCAGAAGTACATGGTGGACATGGTTCACGACGGCAACGACGGGCTTGACTACGCGCTCAGCGGCATTTACGACGTGATTATTCTCGACATAATGCTTCCGTACCGCGACGGCTTTGAAATAGCCTATGAGCTCAGGAAAAACAAAATCGACACGCCTATACTTATGCTCACCGCCAAGGACACCGTTCCCGACAAGGTCAGCGGACTCAACAGCGGAGCCGACGACTACATGACAAAGCCCTTTGCTCCCGAGGAGCTGCTTGCGAGGATAAAAGCACTCACCCGCCGCAGAGGCGAGGTAATGCTCGACGAAACCGACTTTGGCGACTTCAACTTCAACGCCTCCACCAGCGAGCTCAGCAAGGGCACCAAGATCGTTCATCTGAATTTTAAAGAATCCGAGATTCTTAAGCTGCTGCTCGCCAACCGCGACACTATAATCTCAAAAGAGGATATTATTACAAAGGTATGGGGCTACGACTCCGACGCGGGCTCAAACAACGTTGAGGCTTATATATCGTTTTTGCGCCGCAAGCTGAGCTTTATCCAGTCCTCAACCGAGATAAAGGCTATTAAAAAGATGGGCTACAGACTGGAGCAGAAAAATGATTAAAAAACTCAGACGCCGCATTGTGCTGATAAACATGCTGCTCATAGGCGCGGTAATTCTTACTATCATCGTTATCGTTAACGTCAACAACTATTCCAACTCGGTCAACATGATGGAGCGCGGCATGAACCAGGTGTTTGACAAAAACGGCAGGGATTTTTTTGACTCGCCCCCCGATCAGCTCAATGCGCTTACGCCCGATTCGGCAATGCCCGAAGATAACGGCTTCAAGCACGATGACAGGCACAAATTTGACAACAACACACCGATACAGATTTCATCATATGTTATCGTAGATGTTGACGAAAACGGAAATATCATCAACACAACCGAAAACGACCTTACAATCGACAGTGAAACGCTTGAAAAATGCGTAAAGTCCGCCCTTGACAGCAGCAAAATCTTCGGTCAGATAACGGACGAGGGGCTGATGTATCTTAAAAAGTCGGATATGGCGCACAGCAAAATAATTTTTGCCGACAACAGCTTTATTTCGGTCAGCCTGCGCACCTCCGTTATTATAAGCGCTCTTTTGCTTGCCGGCGCGATGGCAGTGATATTCCTGATAAGCCTGTGGCTTTCGGGGCTTGCCGTAAAGCCCGTCAAGAGAGCATGGGAACAGCAGAAGCAGTTTGTTGCCGATGCCTCGCACGAGCTCAAAACGCCGCTCACGGTAATTTTAGCTAACAACAACATTATGATATCGCACAAAGATTCCACGGTAGCAGACGAGCGCCAGTGGCTTGAAAGCACCGAGGAAGAAGCCAATCACATGAAAAAGCTGATTGACAACATGCTGTTCCTTGCAAAATCAGACGCGGGCGAAACAAAGGTGCAGCTGAGCACCGTTGATTTCAGCGAGATGGCCGAAGCCTGCGCGCTGAACTTTGAGCCCGTGGCGTTCGAAAAAGAGATAATGATAGACACAGACATCGAGAGCGGAATTACGCTCGAGGGCGACGCGACACAGCTCAATCAGCTTGTGCACATTCTTGTTGACAACGCGGTAAAATACGCCGACTCAGGCACGACCGTTACTATCCGCCTGCAAAAGCACGGCGACAAAGTTGAGTTCTCGGTAAACAACAAGGGCAATCCCATTCCAAAAGAGGACATCGAGCATATCTTCGACCGCTTTTACCGAGCCGAAAAAAGCCGCACCACCAAAGGCTACGGCTTGGGACTGTCGATAGCCCGCCGCATAACCGAAGGCATGAACGGCAAAATTCTTGTAGAAAGCAATAAGGAAAACGGAACGACCTTTACGGTCAGGTTCTGAATAACAAATCAGGCAGCGCTTCGGCACTGTCTGATTTTTTCATGATAATATAAGTTAAAAGCTAAAGGCTGCCGCAAATTGTTACGTTTGCGGCAGCCTCATATGTTTTGATTATTTATCAGCAATTGTATGTAAGATAGTGCTGTAAGCAGGATACGTCGTTGATTGTTACCTTGCCGTCAAAGTCGAAGTCCGACCAGCGGACTTGATCTTCATTAAGCTGGATCATACTTACAAGATACTGCTGAATGATTGTAGCGTCTTGAATCGTTATTTTTCCGTCGCCGTCGATATCGCCGGTGCTTCCGACAACAGGCTTTGTGACGGGAGCCGTTGTTGCGGGAACTGTTGTAGGCGCGGTTGTTTTTGGAACAGTTGTAGGAGCCACTGTTGTGGGAGCAACCGTTGTGGGAGCTGCCGTAGTAGGAGCTACCGTTGTAGGAGCTACCGTTGTAGGAGCTACCGTTGTAGGAGCTACCGTTGTAGGAGCTACCGTTGTGGGAGCCGCTGTTGTTTCTGTCGGCGCTTGTCCTACATAGCTGCAGTACATAAGAGCAACCCAGCCCTTTACGCCGTTAACCTGTGTATAACCCCAATCCAATCCACCAGTATAGACTGTTTTTGTAACGGTAATCTTTG
>ONCY01000071.1 GCA_900316435.1 uncultured Eubacteriales bacterium
GAACCCCCGACCTGCTGATTACAAATCAGCTGCTCTACCAACTGAGCTACACCAGCGTTTTTCAAGTGCCTATATAATATATCACAGTCTGAGTATTTTGTCAACACTTTTTTCAACTTTTCTTGAGAAAGATTGAACACAAAATGCATGAATTTTTTAAAATCACTTGCGTTTTTCGGCGCTATGCGATAGAATATTAGAAGTTTGATTTTACCAAAAGGAGGGATCGTCATGCCTGCGTTATCCGTAAGGAATCTCGGCGTTACTTTTGTTGAGCGAGTTCTTTTCAGCGGCGTTTCGTTTGATGTTGAGTCGCGCGACAAGCTGGGCTTTATCGGGGCAAACGGCGTCGGAAAGACCACTCTGTTCAGGGTTCTTAACGGCGAGCTGTCCCCCACCGATGGCACGGTTGCTTTTGAAAAGAATACGCGCGTGGGATATATGGAACAGCACGCCTGCAGCGATCCTGCCGTTGACGTTTATCACGAGCTTCTCAGCGTCTTTGACTATCTTTTAAAAATGGAGACCGAGCTTGCATTATTAAATCAAAGAATAGCCCGTCATCCCGATAACATCGACGCGCTTATCGAGGAGCAAATGCGCCTTATCGAGGAACACGAGCGCCTTGGCGGTCTTACCTACAAAAGCCGCACGCGATCCGCTCTGCTCGGTCTGGGTTTTACCGAGGATGACTTCTCTATGCCTGTAGGCAGCCTGAGCGGAGGCCAGCGAAGCAAGCTGTGCCTTGCAAAGCTTCTGCTCTCGCGCAGCAACCTGCTTTTACTCGACGAGCCTACCAACCACCTTGATATTAAGTCGGTAAACTGGCTTGAGGATTTCCTGCGCGACTTCAAAGGCGCTATGATTATCATCAGCCACGACCGCTACTTTCTTGACAACGTAACCAACAAAACGATTGAGCTTGAGCACTGCAAAACCATGTGCTACAAAGGCGCTTACTCGGAGTTCGTCAAAAAGAAAAAAGCTTATAATGACTCGCTGAAAAACAAGTACGACAACGACATGAAGGAAATTAGGCGCATTGAGGGAATTGTTGAGCAGCAAAAGCGCTGGGGACGCGAGCGAAACTTTATTACCGCCGCAAGCCGCCAGAAGGAAGTCGACCGGATAAAGGCTCAGCTTGTAGCGCCCGAAAGCGAGCTTGAAACGATGCGCATGCGCTTTGAGCCCAAGTGCGAAAGCGGCAACGACGTTCTTATGTGCCGCGGGATTACCAAATCCTTTGGTGAGAAACACCTGTTTAAAGATGTGAATATACATATACGCAAAGGCGAGCGCGTGTTTATCCTGGGCGAAAACGGCTGCGGAAAGACCACGCTTTTCAAGATTTTGACCGCGAAGCTCCCTCAGGACAGGGGCGAATTTGAATACGGCGCAAACGTCATGCCGGGCTATTTTGACCAGATGCAGCAGAATCTTGATCTTGATAAAACCGCTATTGACGAGGTCTGGGACGCCTTTCCGAACCTTACTCAAACCGAGGTGCGCTCGGCTCTGGCGTCCTTCCTTTTTAAAGGCGAGGAGGTTTTCAAACCGCTTAATAAAATGAGCGGCGGCGAACGCGCGCGCGTTTCACTGCTTAAGCTCATGCTGAAGGGCAGCAATCTTCTTCTGCTTGACGAGCCGACAAACCACCTTGATGCCGCCTCGCGCGAGGAGCTTGAAAACACCCTGCTTGAATACAGCGGAACCATGCTGATTATCAGTCACGACCGATATTTTATAAACAAGCTTGCAGACCGCGTGCTTGTGCTTAAACCTGATGGCGTTAAGGAGTATCTCGGCAACTACGACTATTACCTTGAGCGCACAAAGGACGAGGCTGCTCAGGATAAGCAGACAACCGCAAAAAAGGAAAGGCCGCAAAACGATTATTTCCTGAAAAAGCAGCAGGCAAGCGAGGAGCGCAAACGTCAGACCAAGCTAAAAAAGGCGGAGGCGGAGATCGAGCGGCTGGATAAAGAGATCGAGGAAGTTCAGGCGCTGCTTTCAACCGGCGAAATCGCAGGCGACTACGAAAAGGTTTTAGAGCTTAGTGCCAAGCTTGAAGTCCTGCAAACAGAACAGGAAGCGCAATATGAAATCTGGGAAGAGCTTGCGGATTGATTTTTCAAAAAAAGTGTAGTATAATAAATGTCGGCGGCAAATCCGCCGTCAATAAATCCGCCCGTGGCGCAGCTGGATAACGCAACGGATTCCGATTCCGGAGATCGGGGGTTCAAATCCCTTCGGGCGGGCCATTTTTAGGGATACCCTTTGGGGTGTCCCTAAAAAACTGTCCGCTCAGAATCCGAAGGGATTTGAAGGCGACCGTGCCGAGCAACGCGAGGTAAAAACAGTCCGGTGGACTGTTTTTAGGGAGAGAGCAGATGATACCCTTTGCTTTGCACACACCGCATAAGGCGAGATGAACACCATTACGATCTCAGCAAACACAAAACAGCCCTGCTTGCTGTGGAAATCGCTTCCATGGCAGGCAGGGCTTTTGTTATTCATTCAGTCAAAATACGTCATCAGGATCAACGTGAACCGGGTCTTCGCCGCTTGTGGATATTATATCCTCAACATCAAATTCAGTAATAATAAGGACTGTTCTTTCGTATTCGCTTTGCATTTTAATTCTCCTTATTTTCTGTTACAGAATTGCCAATGTCGTAAAGGTAGAAATAAACCGGTTCTGCCATCTCAAACTCATCTGTTTTTGTGTTCCATACGTAATAGTACGCGCACAGCACTAAATGACGGGCTGTTTCGGAATTGTTGAACGACAGCGCCTTGTCCAAACGGTTCCTGTTGTTGTATTTGCCGTTTGCAATATTGGATACATAATATGTGTAACCGGTGTCAAGCGTATTGCCCTTAGCCAATTCTTTAGCGTTCGCTTTGGTGAGCACATCGCCATTGGGGAATACTTTTTTATCATCTTCCGAAAGCTTAGCGCCCTTCTCGTCAGGCTTTGTCACCTTTTGGTTTTGGCTGTACTGAACAATAACACCCGACTTGTATTTGCTTGAGGTCTCGGGGTCGCTGCTGTATTCAGGGTTCAGCATCGTGTCCTGATTATCCATATAAGCCACGATAAAGTCGGCGTAAAGCTTGTCGACCTGTTTGCCTGTTTTGGCGTCGGTGTACTGCTGGCGCGAGTATTCCGCGTTGCTTATAGTGACGGACTTTGCCGTTTCACCGTAGCAGGCGGTAACGATGCTGTCGCCTGTTACGCGTAGGTCAAACGCTCTGTCAAAGCACTTTGCAACCTCTCTGCCGTTCTCCTCAACAAGCCAGTAAGCAAAGGGCTTACCTGCGGCGTCGGTCTGCGGAGCAACAATATAGCTTCCGTTGGGTCTGACCTGAGTATTAAGGTCAACGCGTTGCACATCATAAATGTCATTATTATAGTAGAACTTGACGGAGTAGAGTCTTGCGCGCTGGTCTGCGGTGATAGTTGCGGTTCTGGTTTTGCCGTCGAAAACAACGTGTTTATCGTCAATAGTCCATACGCATTTCTTGTAGAGGTCTTCTACCGCGGGCGCATTATCAATATAGGTTTTCGGAAGCGGCTTTCCGTTTTCATCAACATCGCTCTGCGTCAGCGTAAGGTTGACGGTATAGATCTTTTCATCTGTCGCCGCGTCGTCGCCTATATAGCTGCCGCCCGTGTTGCCGCCCATTCTGCCCTGATAAATATAATTGAAGGTGCAGGGCGCGCTGTTCATGCTAAACAGCGCATAGTAATGAGTTTCCTTCTGCGGAGGACGGCTTGTGGGCACAAACTGTGCTTCGGCGGTAAGTAGATCTTCCGGATTTTGTGAATCCGATTTGTACCAGCCGAGGAACGTGTATCTGCTGCCGTAAGCCGGGTTAGCCATTGCCGTACAGCCTCTCCACTCTGGGGCGTCCTCGTTAAAGATCTCCTTATTATCGGGGCTGAGCAGAGCAAAGTCCTCGTCAACATCTCCGATGGGATTTACGCAAACCGCGTCATAGTGAATGTGCCAGCGGGGCTTTTCTTTAGTGTAATATACCTTTTCGACATTAACTTTGGGATCAGGGTTTTCCGCGTTGAAATCCTCGTGAACGATCGTCAGCGTATGGGGGTCGTTATTTATGGGATAATAAACCGTACCGTCTGTAGTAAGCGGGCTTGGATACGTAATATTCACAACCGCTTCCATAGGCTTGCGATCCTTTACGTCTTTGCCGTAAATGTGGGTTTCAAGCACACCGTTATCCTGAATCTCTCCATGGCTTTCATTATACAGTAATTCCTGCTGTAAGTCAACATAAAGAACCTTATACGGATAATAATTGCGCTTGTAGTAAACCCTTATCACCAGTTGGCTGCCGTCTACGGTAACGGTCTGCCCTGTGTAAGTCTCACCATTTACTTCGGTAAGATCTTCGTTGATAACATAGTGGTTGTCGGTGTACTCTTTTGCCATATTGCTTCCGTAGATTTCAGTTACGAAATCGATTGTGGAACCAAGCGGCTTGTCAAATTTATCGGTCTGATCGCACTTGTAATCGGACTTATTATTCGGGTTGCCGTCTACGTTTTGCAGCCAGTGCTCAACGCGCACGGGCGCGAGCGTTTCGTTTTTGGTATAGAGGAATGTAATGACATTCGTTGCAAGCTCCTCTGCCTCTGCCTCATCCGGATCTTCTTTTGTTGAAGCGGAGAGAGTAAGCGTTTTGATTACTCTGTCGGGGATATATTTCTCTTTTGCCAGATAAGCTTCAGAAACGACCGACATGCTGGTTTCATATATCTTTTCGCCAAAGTCAAACAAAGGCTCCAGTGTGGCGGCGTCAAGATACCTTACCTTGTAATGAACCGTGCCCTTTTGGGTGTATTCAAAGCTGAAGGTATTATCCTCGCCGTTTGGCTCTATAAGCAGCGAGTGCGAGTTGACGGCAGGCCACCAGCTGTTTTGTCCCTCTTTAGGCTGATATTCCTCATACAGCTCATCGTAAGGCTTTGCATTGAACGATTTGGTTGAGGAAACATACGCAACGCCCGTAGTGGGGTCAGCTACAGGGGTATCGGTTCCCACTACAACATATTCCACTTTATAGTTTGCCGTTTGGGTTGAAGTCCATTTCGCGTAGAGCTTCAAGTCCCTGGTAACGGGGATAAGCTCAGGCTCATAGCGCACCGAATTGCCGCTCTCGTCATCATAATACCAGCCCACAAAGGTCGCGGTGTCGGAAGGCGGCGTTAACTGAGTACGGTTGTCGCCTTGAACCGTTGACGGAATATCCTTGGTAAGAGTTATGCTGTTGTAATAAACCGAGCAGGTATTTATCGGGGTGCCTTTAGGATCAATATAAACATTGTAATCGTTGTAAAAGCTTACGTTTTTCTTTACAAGCTCCCACTTGGAGTAAACGGTAATATCGTCGGCAGGCATTTTAAAATCGGAATTAAAATGCTTTCTGTGATTGACATTCTCGTATGAAGTATCGTTGTCGATCGTTTCTATCTTTTGGGTATATCCGGGGTCAAAATACCAGCCGTCAAAGATATAGTAATTTCTCAGGTTTTTATCCGTGTACTGCGGTTCAAAATATACCCAGTTGCCGCGGATACCGACGCTGTTGATATCCATCTGATAGTAGATGTTTCTGGTTTTTTCAGCGGGTTCTCTTTCGCCGTTGTTCAGGAATATCAGCGAGTAGTAGCGTCTGCTATAGAAGAACTTAACACAGCAGTGGTGATTTTCGTCAAAGCCGTTCTCCGCGTGCCATTCGCACATCGGGTTTTGAGTAAGAGCCGAGGCTGCAACTTCCTCGTCGGTAAGCAGAGCAAAGCCCGTAAGAGCTGCCGCAGTCTGATTTACTTTTACCGCTATGTCACGGGTTGCATATCCTTTTCCAGGACCTGATTCCTCATCGTACTGTGTACCGCCGTCGTATGTTTCGATTATGTTTTCGGGCAGCAGGCCGTATATTTTCCCTGTATTCTCATCCCTATATACTTCTTTATAGCCGCCCGTGCCGTTCCATGCCGTTTTGTCGGAGTTATATTCCGACGGCAGTATTTCTACAAAATTTTCATAGGTAAAGTTGTAGAATGTAGCCTTCTTGTTCCATCGCTGGTTTTTGGCGTTTGCCCAGAACGACAGATAGTTTAAAACAAGCGGGTCTTCAACATAGCCCTTTTTAAGATAGGTTTCCTCATACAAAAGCTGTTTATCAAGTTTTTCATAAATACCCTTAACGGTTTTATTAGATTTATGTGCGTATGGAGTTCCCCATTCAACCGACCACGCACCAAACAGTGCACAGTCCCCTTCGCCTTCCGATTTACCGTTCTCGGTAATGAGCAGCGGCTTAAAAGCGTCGTCCAGCCAGTTTTGGCGCATATTGGAATAGTACTCGGTTTTCAGCTCGTAATAGTAATAGGTGTAACCCGCAAGATCCGAATCGGCGGCTGGATAATACTCCTTAACCGTGAGCTTATCTGAGTATTTGTCACTGATTTCAGGAAGCTGCTTGCTAAGCTCCATCCAGTCGGTTTTGCCTCCGTGATCGCTTCCAAGGTGCTGGTCAAAAGTTCCGTCCGAACTGGAAAACGCCTTTGTAACGCCGGGAATCTGATACTTGCCGTTTGGTGTTTTCCTTGCAAAATAGAACCTCTGCGTAATCTCTTTACGGCTGTAATAGACGTTAAATCGGGTTGAGCCGTCGCCGCTTACCGTAACGCTCTTATCGGATTTGTTTTGGTTGATTTCAAAATAGCGTCCCATTCCGTTGAACTGCTCGCGTTCGCCGGGGCTCATTTCGGGAAAATCAATGACATTGCCTTTATCGTCTATCGGCTCACCGTTGGCATTAGTCAGATACTGCGGTCTTAAGTTCTCATCTAAAACGACCTTACCATTTTCCTTAAGAACCTTTTGTGGGTTCAGATTATAGCTTGTGAAAAAATCGGGAACCCTGTCTGCATCGTTAAGTGTCAGGACATCATCAGCCATTACATTGGTTTGGCTGGTACGATATTTAGACAATTCAATTGAAGCAACGTCGGTGTAATTATCACTGTCAGCGTCTTCTATCCAATATACAATGGTATATTTGGTTTTGTCCGCGACCCAATACGCCTTGTAGTTTTCGTTATGTGCCGGGACTTTACCGCTTGTGAATTTTTTAGCGGCTTCTGATAAAGCCTGCTCGTCAGTAATTACTTGCCCGTTGCTGTCAATGTAGTTACCGTTTTCATCAGCGGGAACCCAACCCTTAAAAATCCAGCCCTTTCGCACGGGCTCGGCAATATTGTACACGGAATCATATTTTCCGTAAACAGGCAGTACTCCGTAGCCGCCGTTGAGGTCAAAATTGACAAGGTAATAGTTGCGGTTGTAATACAACTCAAACTCGGTTGAGCCGTCAGCCGCTATGAAGTCGGGCTTGTGGTAAAGCTTTATAAATCCGTCGAAGGCGACGTTCTCAAGCTCACTCGGGAAGGTTCCCGTCAAGCCGGTTTTATGATAGTATTCATCGTCAAGGTTAAGCACGGGGCTGTAGTCGTCATCGTATATGTTCTGCGTGAAATACTTTACCGTATAAGGCACGGTTTCGGGAAGATAATAAACATTCAGCCTGAAATTTTCATTAAGCGTACATTCAATATGAGAAGTCGGCGCGGGATTTGCGCCCTCCTCTAAAGAGTCTACGGGCGAATAGCCCTTGATTATCGGGTTTGAAACAGTGGTGTCTACCGACGCGCCCTTTTCAAATACGGCGATATATGAATCGTGCGCAGTTTTGCCGTCCTTAAAGAGATAGTCTATTCGCAGGGTGCGGTATTCGGGGGATTCGTCGGCATATCCTACTATCACAGCCGCTGCTGCGCCTGCTGCCATAAGCACGGCCGTGAATACAATCAACATGAGCTGTTTAACATGCTTTTTCATGTAATCTCCTCCTTTTAAAAATATCGCAAATAATAATGAACGATTGCTTTTTAGGGAAAGGTTGCAAGAAAATACGCTTTTAGTACTGTTGGTTTGTGCAATATAGCAAAATGTTTGAATAATTGACGACTAATACCAATTTACTATTATTATACAATATATTATAATGCTGTTCAATTATTGTTTTAAACAAATAATATAGCAACTCTTTAGCAATTTTGCATATAATAGCACAAGAATTTACAGCACCAAAATTGCAATTTTTTACAGACAGCTTGTTTGTTATTTTTTAATAATATTTATTGACATTTTAAAGCTATTATGATACTATTTTATTAGTATAGTATTGCTGTACGATAATAGAATTTTTATATCTCAAAGGAGGAACAGTTTATGGGCAAATTCGTAATGAAAGCTACCAGCAACGGCGGCTTCAAGTTTGATTTAAAGGCGGGCAACGGCGAGATCATCGCTTCCTCTCAGATCTACAAATCAGAGGCTTCCTGCAAAGCCGGCATCGAGAGCGTAAAGGTAAACGCGCTTGCGGCTGTTGAGGATCAGACCGTTGAGAATTTTGAGGTTCTCAAGCACCCGAAGTATGAGTTATATACCGACAAGGCAGGCGAATTCCGCTTCCGTCTTAAAGCGAAGAACGGCGAAATCATCGCTACCTCCGAGGGATACAAGGCAAAGGCGAGCGCGCTCAACGGTATTGCCAGCATCGGCAAAAACGCTCCCGACGCCAAGGTTGAAAAAGCCGAGGCTTGATTTGACCTTACTTGTTTAATTACTGCTAAAACGCGGCTGCCCAAACGGGCGGCCGCGTTTATACTGTTGTAAAGGAATCC
>ONCY01000090.1 GCA_900316435.1 uncultured Eubacteriales bacterium
CGAGTTTTCCTCGCTCGTCGCTACGCTCCTCCCTCGAAAAACTCGCGGCAATCTACTACAGACTAAAAAATTGTTTCAACTTGCTATTGCAATTTGCGTTAAATAAAAAATATTTATTTGCGGCAGATCAAAAGCAAGGCATCGTAAGACCGATAATACCGGTTGCCATTATTCCGGATTCGTGGTAGAATCTATTTATAAGCAAATCAATATATTGATATAACCCGGAGGTAAAAATGAATAAAATAGGTTTAGTCGGCGGAACGGGACCTGAGTCAACGCTGATGTATTATAAGGAATTGAATTCAAGGATCGATCTTCTTACGGGCGGAAAAGAGATGCCGGAAATCACCGTTGAAAGCGTCAATTTCCGTAAAGCATGGGACTGTGTTTCAGACGGAAAATACGCAGAGCTTACATCATATTTTTCCGAAAAGGTAAACTTACTAAAACGATCCGGCTGCGAGATCATTGCACTCACAGCCGGAACTATGCACATAGTATTTGACGAGATCGAAAAGAATACCAACGTGTCGCTTGTCAGTATTCCGAAGGCAGTTTGCGGTGAAGCTGTACGGAGAAAATACAAAAAAGTCGGACTTCTGGGTACTGTGTTTACAATGGAACAGGATTATATGAAAAAGGACTTGAGAAGTGCCGGTATAGATGTATTCGTTCCTTGCAAAGAGGACAGAGAACTTATTGCAAAAAGAATTTTAGAAGAGCTTGAGCTTGGTGTCGTGAAAAATTCGACATTGCAGGAGTTTAATGCCATAATAGACAGGATGCGCACACAATATGGTATAGAGTCGGTTATCCTCGGCTGTACTGAATTGCCGTTGCTTCTTAATAATAAAAACGCTGCTTTGCCGTGTATAGACAGTGTTGACATTCATATAAGGGAGCTTATCAGGCTTGCAATGATGTAGAGGCTGCCCTTTGTGACATCAATTTCGAAAACAATCATACTTGAACCTCTTCACCCGTTTTGTGGTTGTCGGCTGATACCATTTCCGCTGTGCACTGTCGTCAACGATTGCCTTGTATTGCAAAAACAGACATTTCTTCGTGTTTCGTACTTCAAGATATTCGGATAAATTGGGCTCGTATGACGGGCATATCAATGCTCTGTGGTGAAAATCCACCGAGGCGTAGTTACCGACGAACTCTGTAGCAACTCCCAAGGTTTGAATCGTGAGGTTCAGGCGAGAAGAAGGGATAGCGAAATCGTAGCCTGACGAAAAGAAACCTGAAACGAAGGCGCATTGAGCGGGTAAGGTGGCAAGCGACATCGAAGCCCAAAAGGTAACCGTAAGCTTAATGTGTAAATCAGGCAGGTAGACGAGGAAAGAGTATTGGTTTATCCCGTGAGGTCTCACAGATGCCGAGGAGTAAGCAATATCGGAAACTCAGCATAGTAACAACGAACTGTGAGAAGTCAGCAGAGGTCATAGTACCGAAAAAAATTTTTTTCGGGAAGGACTGAACAATTTAAGAAGTCAATCGTAATGTATGTTCTCCGCACTTACTTTGACAAGCGGTAATCCCGAAACGTATATGAGGGTAACCCGTGCAACATAGAAGATATACGGAGAAGCGGAAAGGAGAGAGACGGAAGTATATCAGAAATGCTAGAAAAGATACTCAGCGACGAAAACATCAGGTTTGCCAAAAAGCGTGTATATGCAAACAAAGGGGCAAGCGGTGTTGACGGAGTGACAGTCCAGGAGCTTGATGAATATATGGCTCAGAATTGGGAGGGTATCAAGCAGCAAATCCGAGAGAGACGATACAGACCGCAGCCGGTGCTGAGGGTGGAAATACCCAAACCAAACGGCGGAGTACGGAAGCTCGGAATCCGCACAGTTGTCGACAGAACAATTGAGCAGGGAATAACACAGGTGTTAAGCCCGATATTTGAGCCATTATTCAGCGACCACAGTTATGGATTCAGACCGAACAGGAGATGTGAGCAGGCAATCCGAAAATTGCTCGAATATTTCAAAGAGGACTATACTTGGATAGTGGATATCGACCTTGAAAAGTTCTTCGATAACGTACCGCAGGACAAGTTAATGAGTTATGTAGGACGAGTTATTCACGACTGAGATACGGAATCGTTAATCAGGAAGTATCTGAAAGCGGGAGTAATGGTAAAGGGCAAATACGAATCGACAAAAGTCGGCACACCACAAGGCGGAAATCTGTCACCGCTACTGAGTAACATTATGCTAAACGAGCTTGACAAAGAGCTTGAAAGGCGAGAGTTACGCTTCACGAGATACGCAGATGATTGTGTAATAGTGGTAAAGAGCGAAGCCGCAGCAAAGAGAGTAATGTACTCTGTAACAAGATGGATAGAAAGAAAACTCGGCTTAAAGGTAAACGCAACTAAAACGCATATCACGAAGCCGACAAAGCTAAAATACTTGGGTTTTGGATTCTGGAAATCCAAAGAGGGATGGAGAGCAAGACCACACGAGGATTCGGTAGCCAAATTCAAAAGAGCAATCAAAAAGTTGTGTAAAAGAAGTTGGAGTGTCAACCTCACATACCGAATTGAGAAAATCAATGCAGTAACAAGAGGATGGATTAACTACTTTGCGCTCGGCGATATGAAAACAAAACTCCAAAGCATAGACGAGCACCTTAGATTACAAATGAGAATCATCATTTGGAAACAGTGGAAAGTGCCAAAGAAACGAGAGTGGGGATTAAAGAAACTCGGAGTTAAACCGTGGATTGCGCACGAAACATCATATATCAAAGGATATATGAAAGCGGTACGCTTACCACAGATTACGAAAGCAATCTCAAAAGAAAAACTGACCAAGCGAGGCTTAGTCAGTCCTTTGGATTACTATCTTAATCAACATACTTTGAAATTAAATTGAACCGCCGTATGCCGAACGGCACGTACGGTGGTGTGAGAGGGCGGAGCTATTCCGCCCTACTCGATTATAGCAATATGAAAAACCCAAAAAGCCAGTGTTTATCAGCTTTTTGGGCTTTGGTGCGCCTGACAGGACTTGAACCTGCACCCTCGCGGACTAGAACCTAAATCTAGCGTGTCTGCCAGTTCCACCACAGGCGCGTTTTATAAAAATCAGGTCGCAAAACCCGAAATTTATCTCATATTTAATTGTTACACCGAGGTGACGTTACCTAAATCTAGCGTGTCTGCCAGTTCCACCACAGGCGCGAATTATAAAATCAGGTCGGAAAACCCGATATTTATCTGTTATTTAATTTTTCACCGAGGTAAAGTTACCTAAACCCGGCGCGGCTGCCGATTATGTCATATCCGCAGATCCGACCTATATTATACTAAATAATGCTTTCTTTGTCAACAAAAAATCGGGAGCGTGTTTTGCGCGCTCCCGAAATATTTGCGTTAGTCAAGCGAGTTTTTCTGTTTTGCGGGAACCTGTTTTTCGTAGCACGCAAATGCGTCATCAACAAGCTTTTTGTCCGGCTTGGGAGTAAGCAGGCTCACCACGGGAACGATTATCAGTCCGGCTATCATTGCCAGTGCGCCGCAGTTGATGGGCGACTGAAGGAAGGTGGGGAAAATGCTTCTCGCGAACAGATTGAGCAGCATAATACCCGCTCCGAAGATAAAGCTTACCCAGCAGGCGAGCTTTGTGGTCTTTTTCCAGTACAGACCGTAGAGGAAAGGAGCGAGGAACGCGCCCGCGAGAGCGCCCCACGAAACGCCCATAAGCTGAGCGATAAACTTAACGCTTTCGTTTTTGCTCTGCGTCTGATAAATAGCGATAAACGCCGAAATAGCGATAAATACAACAACAAAAATGCGGATGATAAGAACCTGCTTTTTCTCGCTCATCTTTTTGATGATGTTGCCCTTGAGCAGGTCAATAGTCAGGGTAGAGGAAGAAGCGATTACAAGCGAGGAGAGTGTTGACATCGAAGCCGAAAGCACAAGGATAACCACAATAGCCATCAGGATAGCGGGCAGATGTGAGTTATCAAGCATATTCGGGATTATCGAGTCAAACACAACGCCGCCCTTAGCGTCGGTTTCAACATATTCGCCGAACAATCTTCCGAAGCCTCCGAGGAAGTAGCAGCCGCCGGCTACGATAACCGCGAATGCCGTTGAAATAACCATGCCCTTGCGGATGTCGCGCTCATGCTTGATGGCGTAGAATTTCTGTACCATCTGCGGCAAGCCCCAGGTTCCGAGTGACGTCAGTATCACGACGCCCAACAAATTCAATGGATCGGGACCGAAGAAAGAGTTGTAAGCGCCGGGTGTTTCCGACGGAACTCTGGCAAGGCCGTCGAGCGCCTCCATAAAGCCGCCCTGATTCATCAGTACAGCAGCGATAACCGCGATAATACCGAAAATCATAATAATGCCCTGGATAAAGTCGTTGATAGCCGTAGCCATGTAGCCGCCCGCTATAACGTAGATGCCCGTCAGCACGCTCATTGCGATAATGCACCATACATAGTCGATGTTGAAAGCCTTGCTGAACAGACGCGAAAGTCCGTTGTACAGCGAGGCGGTGTAGGGAATAAGGAAAATAAAGGTGATTATCGACGCGCCGATTTTCAGTCCGTTGCTGTTAAAGCGCTTTCCGAAAAACTCGGGCATTGTAGCCGAATTAAGGTGCTGAGTCATTATACGGGTGCGTCTGCCCAGAATAGCCCAAGCCAAAAACGAGCCGATAAGCGCGTTGCCTATGCCTATCCAGGTTGAAGCGATACCGAACTTCCAGCCGAACTGTCCGGCGTAGCCGATAAAAATTACCGCTGAAAAGTATGATGTGCCGTAAGCGAACGCGGTTAGCCACGGACCGACGCTTCTGCCGCCGAGCACAAAGCCGTTTACGTCGGTGGCGTTCTTGCGGCAGTATATACCTACGCCTATCATAACGCCGAAGAACAGCACCAGCATCGCGATTTTAATTACTAAGTCAAAATCCATTTGTTCTGCCTCCAATATTGTGAATTATATCAACATCAACAAAGCTTATTTCAGATTGCTGACGTTTATTTCATTTTGCTGCGCGACTACGCTTTCGCCGCAGTATTTTTTGCGGAGGACGGGCTTTTCGATTTTGCCCGTCGGGTTTCTTGGAATATCCGCAAAAATGACCTTTCTGGGTCGCTTATAGCGCGGAAGCTCCATGCAGAAGTTGTTGATATCCTCTGCGCTTAGGCTGCGTCCGGGCTTAAGCTCGATGATCGCGGTCGCTATTTCGCCCAAGCGCTGGTCGGGAAGTCCTATGACCGCCGCATCCTTTATTGCGTCGTTAGAGCGCAGGAAATCCTCGATCTGAACGGGATAAATGTTTTCGCCGCCCGAGATAATAACGTCCTTTTTGCGGTCTACAAGATATATAAAGCCGTCGCTGTCGCGTTCAGCCATGTCGCCGGTGTAAAGCCAGCCCTCGCTGTCCATGACCTCCTCAGTAGCCTTGGCGTCGCGGTAGTAGCACTTCATAACTCCCGGACCTTTAACGGCAAGCTCGCCGACGCCGCTTGTGATTTCGTTGCGGTTTTCATCAACGATCTTTACCTCCCAGCCATAGCCGGGAATGCCGATAGCGCCTACCTTGTGGATGTTGCCCATGCCAAGGTGTACGCAACCGGGGCCTATTGACTCGCTAAGGCCGTAGTTGGTATCGTACTCGTGATTCGGGAAAACAGCCTTCCAGCGCTTTATAAGCGTAGGAGGAACAGGCTGAGCGCCGATGTGCATCAAGCGCCAGCGGCTCAGGTCGTAGTTGCCGAGGTCTATCTGACCGCTGTCGATAGCGTCCAAAATATCCTGAGCCCACGGAACAAGCAGCCATACGATAGAGCAGCGCTCCTCGCTTACGGTGCGGATAATCCACTCGGGGCTTACTCCGCGCAGAAGAACCGCCTTGCTGCCTGAGTACAGGCTGCCGAACCAGTGCATTTTAGCGCCTGTGTGGTACAGCGGAGGAATGCAGAGGAATACGTCGTCGCGGGTCTGTCCGTGGTGAGCGTGCTCAACCTTTGCAGAATGCATAAGCGCGCGGTGAGCGTGCAAAATCGCCTTAGGAAAGCCAGTCGTGCCCGACGAAAAGTAAATTGCGCCGTTGTCGTCGTCGGTGATATAAACGCTTGGCGCCTGAGATGAGCAGTAGCCGATTAGCTTTTCGTAGCTGTCGGCAAAGCTGGGACACTCATCGCCCACATAGAAGCAGTTTTTGACCTTTGTAAGCTGAGGAAGAATCTCCTCAACTCTGCCGATGAATTCGGGACCGAACACAAGAGCGTCGGAATCCGCCTTGTTTACGCAGTAGGCGATTTCCTCGGCGGTGTAGCGGAAGTTGAGCGGAACCGCAATAGCGCCCGCCTTAAGAATGCCAAAGTAGATGGGCAGCCAGTCAAGGCAGTTCATTAGCAGAATAGCTACCTTGTCGCCCTTTTTTATTCCGCGTGTAAGCAAAAGATTTGCAAAACGGTTTGCTTTTACGTCAAACTCGCCCCAAGTGAGCTGCTTGCGGAACGCGCCGCTGCGGTTTGACTCAATCAGTGAATACTCACGCCAGGTAACGTGAGGAACATTTTTAACCTCGGGGTTAATCTCTACCAGCGCGACGTCGTCCTTAAAATATGTCGCGTTTCTGGTAAGAAGCTCAGTGATAGGCATAACACTTTCTCCTCATTTTATAATTCTCACAAAAATTTGCCCCGACATTATTTGTTCGGGGCACTTGTATCATTTAATAATATCTCACGAAAAACAGAATTTGTCAAGTATAACCATAGTTTACAACAATAATTTGTAAAACGTGTACAAATAAAAGCTTCTTTTTTGGTATAAATCGCTACGCTTTAAAGCGCCCATGCTTTAAACTGCTAAAGCGTAAATGGTTTATTATCGCCAACATGCAACAAACCCCTTTCTCAGGCATAGAATATCTGAGGAAAGGAGTCTTTGTATGGTAAATAATTTTGAAAACAGGATAACGGGAGATTCACCCTTCAAGCCCGAATTTGAAAGCTACA
>ONCY01000072.1 GCA_900316435.1 uncultured Eubacteriales bacterium
CGGTCAAAATTCAAGTATTCTTTTGGGAAAGTACGAGTAAAATACTGTATAAAAGGAGATTTTTATGACTTATACCTACGACCATAAAATGTTTCAGGAAACCTTTGAGTCGGAATTTACCTGGCTCAACGGATTTATGCGCAATGTCCGCCGCTTTGGCTACAAGCCCGCTGTTATTTCTCCTGTAGAAAAAAAGCAGTGGACTTACGGGGAGCTCAACGCCGACTGCAACAGATTTGCCAACGCTTTAAAGAGCGACGGCGTTAAGAAGTCGGATATAGTGATGTTCCAACTATTCAACTGCCCTCAGTTTTTGTTTGGCTATATCGCTCCCCAAAAGTTAGGCGCTATAGGCAACCCCGTGAACTTCAACCTTTCGGCAGGCGAGACCGCCGAAATTATGACTCACAACAAAGCCAAGGTTTACGTTTACGATTCCGAAATAGTTGAAACGGCAGTCAAGGCTCTTAAGCTCAGCGCGCATAAGCCCGAGATAGTGATAGCCGTTCATAATTCTAATAAAGAATTTAAAGTTCCCGAGGGACATGTTCTCTACGGGGACTATGTAAAGGGCGCGCCCGAAAGCGACCCGCCTGTTGACTTTGCTCCGCACATTTACGACGAGGTAGTGCGCCTGCAGACCTCGGGCACAACGGGCACTCCCAAGGGCGTTCCGCTCAACAACATCAACGAGGTTCTGTCGGCTCACGACGTTATAATGCATTTTCCGCTTGCTCCCACCGACGTCACCATGAACATGACTCCGTGGTTCCACCGCGGAGGCCTGCACTCGGGCGGCCCCACTCCTACCCTTTACGCAGGCGGCGCGCTTGTAATAATGCGCACCTTTAACCCCAAGACCACACTCAGCTATGTTGAGCGCTACGGCATTTCGTTTTTGACAGGCGTTCCGTCAGTGCTTACGCTGCTCGCCTCGCGTCAGGAGAAGCACCCCAGGGATATTTCATCACTTAAGGGCATTATCACAATGGGCAGTCCGCTTGAAAAGGAAGCCTGCATTAAATTCCAGAAAATGCTCACGCCAAATATCTACAACGGCTATGGCACTACGGAATCTTTCTGGAATACCTTCCTTCGCCCCTACGACCTGCCCGAGATGTCGGGTACCGCCGGCCGCTCCTGCACCGACGATGAGGTCAGGGTGGTAAAGGTTTACGAGGACAGAAAAGCCGAGCCGGATGAGCTTGCCGCCACCGATAACGTTGAGGAGGGCGAAGTAATCATCAAGTGCCCCGCAAAGTCGACCTACTGCTATGTAAATAACCCCGAGGAAACCGAGGCTAAGTTCTACAAGGGCTGGATGTACACGGGCGATATAGGCACCTGGGACAAGAGGCAGTTTATTACCATAGCCGGAAGAAAAGACGATATGATAATCAGCAAGGGCGAGAACATTTACCCCGCAAGAATCGAGGAAGTCCTCAATACCCATCCCAAGGTTGCCGAGTGCATTGTAACGGGCGTTCCCGACAGCACCAGAGGTGAATCCGTGGCTGCTTACGTCATCCCCGAGGACGACAGCCTGACGGTTCAGGAGCTTATCGACTACTGCAACGAATCGCCCAACATATCAAAATATCAGGCGCCGCGATACTATCGCTTTGTAAAGGATTTGCCGCGCACGGCTACCGGCAAGAAGCAGCATTTTGTGATAAAGAAGCAGGCAAAGCAGGATTTGGCTGACGGACTGCTGCTAAAAAGGTGATAATATGAAGAACATTTACCGCCGAAGGGCTAACTACTACGAAACCGACCAGATGGGCATTGTCCACCACTCAAACCATATTCGCTATTTTGAAGAGGCAAGGCTGTACTATATGCACAACATCGGCTGCGACGCCGCCGAAATGGAGCGCAGCGGAATAATCATTCCGAACGTTGACGCATATGCAAAGTATGAAAAGCCGATTCGCTTTTACAACGATATTGACATTGAGGTAAAGCTTGTCAAATTCAACGGCGCGATTATGCGCTATGAATATACGGCACGGTTTGAGGACGGTCAGATTGCCGCCACTGGTCACACAACCCATTGCTTTGTCAGTAAGGACTTCAAGCCGATTACATTAAAGCGCAAATACCCCGAGTATTATGATAAACTCAAAAAAGAAGTTGTTTTGTGATAAAACAAAAAACGGGCTGCTGTAAGCAACAATGTTGCCGACAGCAGCCCTTGTGATTTTATTATACTCAGGTCTGATGTTTCAATTCCTTATTATCCTCAGTTACTGCGTTTACTTCTTCATCGATTTTTTTGGCGTGCTCCTTATGTCCCTTTGTGTAGTACGAAAATGGCGCCGTCATGATGATAGCTCCGTAGTAGGTCATAAAGCGCCATGCAACGATTGCGGGCTTTGTTCTGCCGAGGAAGAAGTTTGCAAAGTACAGCGCGAAGGCTGCCTCCGCTCCGCCCGAAGCGCCCGGAAGCGGTATCAGGTTTGAAGTGAACAGCACGAACGACTGTATGCATACGAACTCATACCAGCTTCCCACAGGCTGACCGCTTGCGGAAGCTATTGCAGGGATATCGAACGACAGATATACTACATACGGAACCGAAAGGATCAGCAGCACCTGAACCGCGACAAGGCCGTAGATAACGGCAACGCGCTTTTTGTTTTGCATAAGCAGTCTGTTTGAGTCCAGGAACATGCGGAATTCCCTGGTGAGCTTGGCTATTTTCTTGTCGGAATTTTTCACCTTGAACTTGCGCAGGATCTTGATGATAAGCCCGAGCAGCTTGCCCGTCAGCTTTTCCGAGAATGAAACTACCAGGAAAAGCGCCGTTACACCAAGCTGAACCAAAAAGCCGATGATTACAAAGGCGGTAGACCAAAAGCTTGTAAACGCGCTGCTGAACAGGTCAAAATTTGTTATGATAGCGATTATGCTGAACGCCATTGTAACAAACTGATACACAATAAACTTTTGCGTCATGCACGCCGAGCCGAAGCCCACGCTGATATTCATTTTTGACATCAGGTAAAGCTGCATAGGCTGACCGCCCGTATTTGACGGGGTGATCGCGCTGAAGAACACGCCGACGCAGCTTATCTTGAGCGCGTCGATGAACCGCACCTTAGGGTACTGCGCCCCGATAAAGATGTAGGTCACTACAGCGTCCACAACAACGCTTGAATCGTATACAAGCACTCCGACAACAAGCAGCCACCAAATTATTGCCTCGTCAGATTTTAACAGGTCTATTATTCCGCCGTCCGAGACAATAAAATACACCAGCAGGATTGCCGTCATCAAGCCGACTATAATATTGAATATCGCTACGCCGCTGAGCTTGAATTTCTTTTTCTTCTTATCCAAAACACTCTCTCCTAATTACATAAAAAGGCAGTTAATAATTAGCAATCTCCACTATAATAATACAACTTTAAGCACTCTTTTGCAACTACAAACTTGTAACCATTTTTTATATTCTTCACTTGTATTATTGCTCTTATTATGATACAATAATGTCAGGTGATAGAATGTATTTCCCAAATATTTTTAACCCTTTCGGAATGGCGTTTTCGGCTCTGCTTATTTTGCCGCATATTATTTACCGCCGCAGGCATACCATTGACAAGGAGATATACACCAACAAGGCGATGTACTATATCGACCGTATGGGACGCTTTTTTTCGCTGCTTTTGATGTCCTTTCACACGGGCGTACTGGAGCGCGGTTTTACCGAGCCAAAGGAGCTTATGGAGCGGTTCTGGATAATCCTGACTGCGGTTATGCTGCTCGCTTATCTTCTGCTTTGGGCGCTGTTTTTGAAAAAGGAGAGGAAGTCTGTCGCATATTTAATAGCTGCCGCCAGCACTGCTGTTATAGTATTCAGCGGCATTCTTCAGGTTAACACCCTGCTGTTTACCGCGGGATTCATTTACCTTGCGGGCGAGCTGTACATTATCAAAAGGCATTTTTTATGTTAACGCAATTACTCGGAGGATATAATGAATATTCTTATGCTTTTAAAACCCAAATCAACCGTGAAGTACATCTTCGACACAAACACCCTAAGGCAGGGAATTGAAAAGATGCGTGCCCACGGCTACACGGCTATTCCCGTAATAGACGAGGACGGAAAATACATAGGCACGGTGAGCGAGGGCGACTTTTTATATTACCTTTTAGACCTGCGCAATAACAAGCTGAATGAAAAAGAAAAGCACATCGTAAGGGATATTATCCGCAGGGACTTCAACCCGGCTGTAAGAATTGACGTTTCAATGGACGAGGTACTCAGACGAGCCGAAAGCCAAAACTTTGTCCCCGTAGTTGACGACTGGGGCACGTTTATCGGCATTGTTACAAGACAGGATATAATCAAGTATTTTATTGATAAGAATTGAACATTATAAAAAAGCTGTCGCAATCACAAAGCGGCAGCCTTTTTGTTATCAGTTTTAAGCGCTTAGTTTATAGGTGAACAGTGTTCCCGGTATTCTTTGGAATTATTGTGCCTGATCAAACATCAATTTCCAGCTCGACCGGGCAGTGGTCGGAGCCGAGCACCTGAGTATGTATATCGGCGGACAAGAGCTTGCTGTCGAGTGACTTTGAAGTTATGAAATAGTCAATGCGCCAACCGGCGTTCTTCTCGCGCGCCTTGAAGCGGTACGACCACCAGGAGTACACTCCCTCGGTATCGGGGTGAAAGAACCTGTAGGTGTCGGTAAAGCCGTTTGAGAGCAGAGCGGTCATTTTCGCGCGCTCCTCGTCGGTAAAGCCCGCGTTTTTGCGGTTTGTTTTCGGGTTCTTAAGGTCGATTTCCTCGTGAGCCACATTTAAGTCGCCGCAGATGATAACGGGCTTCTTCTCATCAAGAGCCTTCAGATAGCCCAAAAAAGCGTCCTCCCACTCCATGCGATAGTCAAGGCGGCGCAGCTCGTTCTGAGAATTGGGTGTATAGCAGGTCACCACAAAGCAGTTCTCAAATTCGGCGGTGATGACTCTTCCCTCTTTGTCGTGCTCCTCTATGCCTATACCGTAAGCGACGCTCAGCGGCTTCTGCCTGCAAAACATAGCCGTTCCCGAATAGCCCTTCTTCTCGGCATAGTTCCAGTACTGGTAATATCCGTCAAGGTCAAGCTCGATCTGCCCCTGCTGCAACTTAGTCTCCTGAATGCAGAAAACATCGGCGTCTATCTCTTTGAAGAAATCGATAAACCCCTTATTTACACAGGCGCGCAGCCCGTTTACGTTCCACGAAATAAGCTTTTTCATAAAAACACTCCCTTCATAACTTATTTAGATTATAGCCGAAAAACGCATTATCCGCAAGTGGGCTGAATAAACTTTTCTTGGGTGATGTTATGTTTGATTTATTAGCTCTGCTGGGTCAGTACGTCTGCTTCTTTGTGCTTCATGTCTGCGGAAGCGGCTCGTTTCCGAAGCCCTTGTCGGAGAAAAAAGAGCGCGAGTACCTGCTGAGAATGAAAAGCGGCGACCGAAACGCGCGGAATATTTTGGTTGAGCACAACCTGCGGCTCGTGGCGCACATAATCAAGAAGTATTACGGCAATCAGAACGAGCAGGACGATTTGGTGTCGATAGGCACCATAGGGCTGATAAAGGCAGTTGACACGTTCAACCCCGACAAAAACATCCGCCTGAGCTCCTACGCCAGCCGCTGCATTGAAAACGAGATATTGATGCATTTCAGAGCCGCCAAAAAGACCGCTCAGGACATTTCGCTAAATGAAACGATTGACACCGACAAGGACGGCAATCCGCTTACCTTGCTCGACATTATGGCGGTTGACGACCATATTCTTGACGACCTTGACAAAAAGCTGAACATGCAAAAGCTCGGCAAGTTCATAAACGAAGAACTTACCGAGCGCGAAAAAACCGTTATTGTGCTCAGGTACGGTCTTGACGGCAAAGAGCCGATGACGCAGAAGAACGTAGCCAAGCTTTTGAATATCAGCCGCTCGTATGTGTCGCGCATTGAAACAAAGGCGCTTAAGCAGCTTAGAAAAAGGTTTGAAACAAGCAGTAATCTTTAAGGCAACACCGCACAATTCAGGTGTGCGGTATTGCCTTAATTAATCAAAGTGTATAATTCTTCAGACGAATAAAGACTATTGAGCGCTGTCAACAGGGCGTTGGTAGAAAGGTAGGATGGCATACCAAGCTTTTTTAAAAGCTCCTGCCTTTTTTTAGCCGAGTTTTCTCCTCCCGTAAGCCCGAGCATGTATAAATCCGCCTTGGTGATACCGCGCGTTGGCTTTTCGGGTTCGCCTATAACGGTAGCTCCGCTTTTGCGTATAGCGCTGATTATCACCTCGTCGGTAACGCCCTCAACGCCAAGCAAGCCCTCCTTGCTCTTTTGAGGCTTGCGGCGCTCCTTGCCCTCAATTTGAGGAATATAACAGTGCTTTATCTGCTCCTTGGGAACAACTCCTTTAAGGAAGTTTCTGATTACAAAGCCTGCTCCGTCGCTGTCGGTAAGCACCAGAATCCCGCGCTTTTCGGCAATTTGGCGGATAAGCGACTGCTTTTCCCTGTCGGAAAACACTCTGAAACCGTTTGTTTCTATAATCGGCGCGTCAACGATCGAGCTGAGTTTAATTTTATCGTACCTGCCCTCAACTATGACGGCTTCCTTTATGCGCAGCATCAGCCTTTGCCCTCCCCTGCCGTAATAAGGAGCTGAGCGATAAGCTGCTCTAATAAAAGCCGCTCGTTTACCGATACCGACTTCATTTTTTCGTCGGCTTCACACAGCAGGTCAAGGCACTTTCTGAGCGCCTCGGTAGACACATTGCGCGTTGACTTTCTTGCGCGTTCAAGCGCGAAGGTGCGCTTGCCGTACTCAAAATCCTCCGCCAGTGTTTGTAAGCTTACTCCGCTTTCATCGGCAGCACGCACGCGATAGGCGTCGATAAACGCGTTTGAAAGCACATAGAGCATCATAACAGGCTCTTCCTTTTGATTAAAGAGCTGATTAAGCGTCATAAAAGCCTCGTCGCCTCTGCCCGCAAGTACCTGATCTGAAAGGCTGAATATGCGCGCTTCAAGCGTTTGGGTAACAAGCCTGTCGATAGCTTCCGTTTGGATTTCCTCGCCCGAGGTGTAGGCGCAGATTTTGTCGACTTCGTTTTTAAGGCGGTTGAGGTCGTTGCCGCACAGCTTTATAAGATGAGCCGCATTAAGGCGCGAAATAAACTTGCCCTGAGTGTTGGCCCACTTTGCTATATGCTTTTCGAGCTTGTCGTCGCCCGGCTTTTCAAACTTGATTACCGAGCCGTCCTTTTGGGCGCGCTTCACGATAGCCTCAAAGGCTTTTGCGTTGCGCTTTGGCACATATGACGGCATTGAAATAATAAGCACCGTGCCCTCGGCTTTAGTTTTGCATATCTCCTTTAGCTTGTCGAGGTCGGCTGAACTGAGCATATCCATAAAAATATCCGTCACAACAACGCAGTTGTACTCGCTCATAAACGGCACAACACCGATAGATGATGCAAGAGTGTCAAGGTTAACCTCGCCGCTGAAGGTATGAAAGTTGAAATCACCCGGCTGCTTTCCCGCAACCGCCTCAACAAGCTTTTTTGTGTACTCCCTGACATACATCTGCTCGCTGCCGTAAAGCACATATACAGGCGAAAAGCTGCGGCTTTTTATTTGTTTTTTCAGTTCTGCTTCGGTTATAAGCGGCATGTAATTCACCTTACAATTTCATATAAAGATTGTAGGATTCGTATAAACGCGAATCCTACACATAATTCATTATTTTTCAAAAACGGGAAGCTCCTCAAGGAAGATGATGTCGTCGCGGTTTTTAGCGTCGCCCTCGGCGAGCACGCACGCCTTGCCTACAACGTTAACGCCGATTTTATCCATAAGCGCTTCAAGCGCCGCAAGGCTTTCGCCTGTTGAGATAACGTCGTCAACGATAAGCACGCGCTTGCCCTTAAGGAAGTTAGCGTCGGTATCGCCCAGATAAAGGCGCTGAACCTCAGCGGTTGTGATTGAGTTGACTGCAACGTCTACGCAGTTGCGCATATAAACCTTTACGCTCTTGCGCGCTATAACATACTCGCGGCAGCCCTGACGCGCCATTTCGTAGCAGAGCGGTATTCCCTTTGCCTCGGCAGACACAACAACGTCATGCTCTGGGCTGCGCTTTAAAAGCTCCGCTGCCGCCTTCTCGGTAACCTCTACGTCGCCGAAAAGAATAAACGCCGCAATATCAAGCTTGTCGTTTACGGGATATTTGATAAGGTCGCGCTCAACGCCCGCTATATTGATATGATAAGTATCCATTACAACCCCTCCGATTATACCATCTGACCGCCGAGCTGTCTGCCGCCGAGAATATGGAAATGCATATGCTTAACGCTCTGGCAGCCGTGCTGTCCGCAGTTGTTTACTATTCTGTAGCCGTTTTCAAGTCCCAGAGTTTTTGCTATTTCGGGAATCTTCTCAAAAATATGAGCTATAACCGAGCTGTTGCTCTCGTCAATTTTATCCGCACAGCAGATATGCTGTTTTGGAATAACGAGCACATGTACGGGAGCCTGAGGCTCGAGGTCGTAAAACGCGAGGATTTGGTCGTCTTCATATACTTTTTTTGACGGAAT
>ONCY01000106.1 GCA_900316435.1 uncultured Eubacteriales bacterium
TTTATATGATACTATTGCCAATAATCTCAAATGATTTCAAGCTGAGAATCATGTAAAAACCCACTGTTTAAGCCATTTCTCCCATGAATTCCAAATCTCTCATTGTCCTTAGGAATATTGGAATTATTGGGAATATTGAGTGCGCCGGTCGGCTGAGCCGACGGGCAGTACGCGCAAGCGTGACGCTTGACCCATGACGCGAATCATACATTTGCAATTAACAAAACTTTCCTACCCGCGAGTGATGATGCGCCGTTATACCGACTTTTCCCATAAACCGACTTCTCCAAAGGCGCGCCGGATAAAACGTCACGTTTTCGCTTCCGGCCGCGTGGCGGTTATTCGATTGGCTCAAAGTCAGCAACGCCGTGTTTGCAGAGCGGGCATATGAAGTCCTCGGGCAGCTCCTCGCCCTCGTAAACATATCCGCATACCTTGCATACCCAGCCCTTTTTGCCCTCGGTTTCGGGCTTGGGCTTAACGTTGTTCTGATAGTAGGTGTAGGTCATTGTCTCTCTGTCAGAGATAACGCGCGCCTCGGTTACGGTGCAGATGAACATTCCGTGGGTGTCGAGGTCTACGTAATCCTCAACCTTCAGCGACATAAACGAGTTGATGTACTTGGGCAGGAATACAAGACCGTTGTCTGAACGGAGAGGCTCGCAGTTTGCAAACTTGTCAACGTTCTTTCCGCTCCGGAATCCGAAGTTCTCAAACACGCTGAACGGCGCGTCGGTCGAAAGGCAGTTTACGTTCATAACGCCCGTATTCTTTATCGTATGGTGCGAATAATTCTGCTTGTTGATGCATACGGCAATTCTGTTGGGCTGGTTTGTAACCTGGGTGACGGTGTTAACGATAAGTCCGTTGTCCTTTTTGCCGTCGTTAGAGGTAATGACATACAGACCGTAGCCGATGTTGAAAAGCGCGGTGAGGTCGTTCTTGTTGGCGGTTTCGCCGTCCTGCTCGATATAGTCGTGGCAGAGCACCGAGGCGAGCTTGTCAATCTGTTCGCGGCTCTCGTCGTTGAGCGCGGACATGATTTTAACGGTAGGCTCAATAAATTCAAGGTTCTTGCAGCCCTCGAGCATTTTCTTCATCGTCTTAGCCGCAAGAGGAGCCCACGAGCCGTTCTCGATAAACGCTATCTGCTTGTTTTGGAAGTTTCTCTCGGTCAGGTGCTCAATAAATTCGCGCATAAAGGGGAAGATGTCGGCATTGTAAGTTGTGGTGGCGAGCACGATCCTGCCGTAGCGGAACGCGTCCTCAACACATTCAGCCATATCCTCACGTGCGAGGTCGTTTACAACAACCTTGGGGCAGCCCTTAGCCTTAAGCTTTTCGGCAAGCAGCTCAACAGCCGCCTTTGTGTGGCCGTAAACCGAGGTATAGGCTATCATAATGCCCTCGGTCTCAACGCCGTAGCTCGACCATGTATTGTAAAGGTCAAGATAGTAGCCGAGGTTCTCTTTAAGAATGGGGCCGTGAAGCGGACAGATAGTCTGAATGTCAAGCTTGGCCGCCTTTTTAAGCACGTTCTGAACCTGAGCGCCGTACTTGCCGACAATGCCGATATAATAGCGCCTTGCCTCGCAAGCCCAGTCCTCGTCAACGTCAAGAGCGCCGAACTTTCCGAAGCCGTCAGCCGAGAAAAGCACCTTGTCCTTGGTGTCGTATGTCATTATTACCTCAGGCCAGTGAACCATCGGAGCCGCCACAAAAGCGAGGGTGTGCTCGCCCAGCTCAAGGGTGTCGCCCTCTTTAACAACAATTCTTCTGTCCTCAAACTCGGTGCCGAAAAAGTTTTTCATCATGGTGAAAGCTTTTGCGCTCGATACAATAGTAGCCTCGGGATAGCTTGTCATAAAGTTGAGGATGTTAGCCGAATGGTCGGGCTCCATATGCTGAACAACAAGATAGTCGGGCTTGCGCTCGCCAAGAGCTTCTTCAAGGTTGTTGAGCCACTCAAACTTAAAATTGCGGTCAACGGTGTCCATAATTGCGATTTTTTTGTCAATGATAGCATATGAGTTGTAAGCCATGCCGTTAGGCACGTCGTACTGCCCCTCAAAAAGGTCGATTTTGTGGTCGTTTACGCCGATATAAGCGATGTCGTTTGTAACTTTCATGCAAAAACCTCTTTCTTTGAATAATTTTGTGTTTGCTTGGTACAATTGTACCATAAGCTTAGTTTTTTTACAAGGATTTTTTAGGGTAAAAAGCGAAAAAATACATTGGTTTGTACACAAAATATTCACATAAAAACTATTGACGTTTGAAATTAACTGTGGTACAATTAATTTGTAAACAAAACAATCTGAATTAAGGAGGTTTTGCCGATGTCAATTTACGATTATAAGGTAAAAACGAGAAAAGGCGAGGATTTTGACCTGTCCTCTCTTAAGGGAAAGGTTATCCTTGTTGTAAACACAGCCACGGGCTGCGGTTTTACTCCGCAGTATAAGGGGCTGGAGGCGCTTTATGAGAAATATCACGAAAAGGGTTTTGAGATCCTTGACTTTCCCTGCAATCAGTTTGGTAATCAGGCTCCCGAGGGCGACGACCAAATCCATGAGTTCTGCACCTTAAGGTACAAGACGCAGTTCGACCAGATGAAGAAAATCGAAGTCAACGGCGAAAACGAGGAGCCGCTTTACACCTTCCTTAAAAAGGAAATGCCCGACGAGGAGATAAAGGGGCTAAAGGCGAAGGCGGCAATGAAGGCGGTAGCAAAAATCAGCAAGTCAATCAAAGAGGCACGCGATATAAAGTGGAATTTTACCAAGTTTCTGATTGACCGCGAGGGAAATGTAATTAAGCGTTACAATCCGACCGTAGAGCCGAAAAAAATCGACGGCGACATAGCGGAGTTGATTTAAGGCCATGGAAGATAAATACGAAGCATTAAAACTGAAAAACCAGCTTTGCTTTCCCGTTTACCTTTGCGCAAAGGAAATCCAAAGGAAATACGCGCCGTTTCTGGACAAGCTCAACCTTACATACACCCAGTATGTGGTGATGATGTACTTCTGGGAGCACGGCGGCTCAAACGTAAAGGCAATAGGAAACGCAATGCTGCTTGACCCCAGCACCCTTACGCCGCTGCTTAAAAAACTGGAGGCAAAGGGGTATATAACGCGCACACGCTCCAAAGAGGACGAGCGCAATCTCATAATAAAGCTGACCGAAAGCGGAGAGACTCTAAAGGACAAGGCGCTGGACATTCCCGCTCAGATGGGAAGCTGCCTTGCTCTGACCGAGGAAGAATCAAAAACCATGTGCAGAATTATGTACAAAATTTTGCAAAACATTGAAAAGGAGAAATAATTATGGCAGTAAAAACAGTAACAGGCGCAAGCTTTAACAATGAAGTATTACAGGCGAATCTCCCTGTATTGGTGGATTTCTACGCGGACTGGTGCGGCCCGTGCAGAATGCTCAGACCAACCCTGGAGCAGATTTCGGATGAGAGAAATGACGTTATCGTAGCTGCAGTCAATATCGACGAAAATCCCGAGCTTGCCGACGTATTCGGCATTTCCTCGATCCCGTGCGTAATTCTCTTTAAAAACGGCGCGGAAGCTGACAGAAGCATAGGCCTTGTACCAAAGGAGTCGCTTGAAGCGCTTTTGGGGTAAAGCTATGACCGATATTATCATCATAGGCGCGGGCCCTGCGGGGCTTACCGCCGCGATATACGCCCGCCGTGCAGCAAAGGGCGTACTTGTGCTTGAGGCGATGAGCTACGGCGGACAGATTATAAACACGCCCCATATCGAAAACTATCCCGTTGCCGCTCACATTTCGGGCTTTGATTTCGCCACAAAGGTGTATGAGCAGGCAAAGGCGCTGGGCGCTGAATTCAAATTTGAAAAGGCTCTTGAAATCATAGATAACGGCGGCTCAAAAACCGTAGTCACCGCAAAGGGTGAGTATGAGGCAAGGGCGGTTATCATAGCCACGGGCAGCCGCAGCCGCAAGCTCAGCGTCGAGGGCGAGGACAAGCTTATAGGCAGGGGCATATCATACTGCGCTACCTGTGACGGGGCTTTCTTCCGCAACAAAACGGTCGCGGTCGCGGGCGGCGGCAACACCGCTTTAGAGGACGCGCTTTATCTTGCCGATATAGCCGAAAAGGTCTACCTTATTCACAGACGAGAGGAATTCAGGGGCGAGCAGTCTACCGTTCAAAAGCTCAAAGAGCGAGCAAACGTTGAGTTTGTACTCAACAGTCGGGTAACAAAGCTCAACGCGGACAAGCGCCTGCAAAGCATAGAAGTCACCGACAATCAGGGGAATGTAAGAACCCTTGAAGTAAGCGGACTGTTTGTGGCGGTAGGCAGAATCCCCGAGAACCAAAGCTTTTCTTCTGTGATCGAGCTTGACGAAGCGGGCTATGCCGCCTCAGCAGAGAATTGCCGCACAAAAACAGAGGGCGTCTTTGTAGCCGGCGACAACCGCGCAAAGGAAGTCCGCCAGCTTGTAACAGCCACAGCCGACGGCGCGGTAGCGGCAACGGAAGCGGTTAAATATATCAATTCTTAATGAATTATTTGGGGGCCGGCTCAAAACTCGTAACCGAGAATTTAAGCCAAGCCCTTTTTATCAAAAAAATTATTAAGTTTAAGCTTTTTTTAATCTTTGGGTTTTATAATACAGACAAATAAAAGCCAAGGAGGCGTTAATCATGAAAGCAAAGGCAAGTAAAAAGTGTTTAATAGCAATTGCCGCATTAACAGCGGCTGCAACTGCTTTGGCGCTGACGTCCTGCAATTCGGGCGGCAGCTCATCACAGGCGGATTCTTCTTCCGCTTCATCTCAGACGTCTGCTCAGACCGCTACAACGGCGGCTGAAACCACAGCCGCAAGCACCGCGGCAGCCTCAAAAAAGCTTGAGGAAAGCGACATCAAAATCAACGATACAATTGAAAACTCAGCCGACGGCGAGCACGCTATAACAGCCGACGGCGAAACAAAAACCATAAGCAACACTCTCGTTACCAAAACAGGCGAGGCTGATGGCGACGAAGCCGACTTCTACGGCGAGAACTCAGCTGTTTTCGCCACAAACGGCGGCACGCTGACTTTGAGCGACATGGTGGTAAAGACAAACGGCACCCACGCAAACGCGGTGTTCAGCTACGGCGAGGGCACAACCGTAAACATCGTAAACATCTCAAACTCATATATTGAAACGAGCGGCAACTGCTCGGGCGGACTTATGACAACGGGAGGCGGCACAATGAACGCCGACAACCTCACCATAACCACCTCGGGCAACTCGTCGGCGGCAATCCGAAGCGACAGGGGAGGCGGCACCGTAACCGTCACAGGCGGCGACTACACCACAAGCGGCAAGGGCTCACCCGTGATTTACTCAACGGCAGATATCACCGTGAACGACGCCGTAATGACCTCGACCGCTTCTCAGGGCGTTGTAGTCGAGGGTAAGAATTCGGTAACGCTCAACAACGTAAATCTTACAGCCGACAACAACACCAAAAACAGCGACAAGTCAAACTACTATCAGGCGGTGATGATCTACCAGTCGATGTCGGGCGACGCGGCTCAGGGCAAGTCAAGCTTCACCATGAACGGCGGTACCCAAGGGCAAGCAGCCCACTGACTTCCGCAACCGATATCAACCTCAGTAACGCCTCAATCACCAACAACGGCGACGGTATCTTCCTCAGAGCAGCCGCGGCAGGATGGGGCAGCGAGGGTAACAACGGCGGTCAGGTAACACTCAACGCGGCAAATCAGACCATAAACGGCGACATGGTAGTTGACAGCGTTTCAAACCTCAACCTTTATTTAAAGAGCAACTCAGCCTTTACCGGAGCGATCAACTCCGACGGTCAGGCAGGCGAGGTGTATGTTGAAATCGAGGACGGCTCCACATGGACGCTAACGGGCGACAGCTATATCACAAGCCTGACCTGCGGCACGGGCGCGATAAAGCTCAACGGCCACAAGCTTTATGTAAACGGCAAAGAGTACACCGAGGGCACAGCCTCAACGGGAACCGCGATCGAAGTCAAGTCAACAGGCGGCAGCGGAGCACCCGACAGCCCGCCCGACGGCAAGCCCGGAGAAAACGGCGGCAGCGGCGGAACTCCGCCCGCAAAACCCGGCGAGAACTAACACTAAAAGTATATACAGACTTTTTCAGAGCGGGGCAAGCGCCTCGCTCTTTTTCGTGCAAAAAAGGAGCAGGATCGCTCCCACTCCTTAAAAACGCAGTTATTGCAGATCGTTTTGACCCGCCGTTGAAGAAACGTTGAGATTACCGCAAGGCTTCCAAAGGCGGAGTTGGATGCAACGTCACGTTGCTTAGCCGAAATATCTCTTCAAAAGTCCCTTGAAGCCCGCGCCGTGTCTTGCCTCGTCCTTTGCCATTTCATGCACGGTGTCGTGGATAGCGTCAAGGTTAGCCGCCTTTGCTCTCTTCGCAAGGTCAAATTTGCCTTCGCATGCGCCTGCCTCCGCGTCGGCGCGCATTTTCAGGTTCTTTTCGGTGCTGTCTGTCAGAACCTCGCCCAGAAGCTCCGCGAAACGTGAAGCGTGGTCGGCTTCCTCAAAAGCGTATCTCTTGAAAGCCTCGGCAATTTCGGGATAGCCCTCTCTGTCGGCTACCCTTGCCATAGCAAGATACATTCCAACCTCGCTGCACTCGCCCTCAAAGTTAGCTCTTAAGTCCTTGATGATGTCCTCGCTTACGCCGTCGGCTCTGCCTTCGCCAAGCTTGTGAACGGTCGCGTACTCGGCTTCCTCTTCCATAAGCTTAAACTTGGAAGCGGGCTGCTTGCAAACTGGGCACTGCTCGGGTGGCTGGTCTCCCTCGTGAACATAACCGCATACTGTACAATACCATTTCATAATTCATTACTCCTTCTTGATAGAATTTATATAAAAACTTTATATATTTTGTTTATTTTATCATATAATGCGTTAAAAATAATTGCGATAAAGAATAATAACAATTTATCTCAGTCCATCGGTTCAGGAATTTAATCATTACATCGACGGCGGCAACGAGGAGTATTATATGTACCTTATCGCCGACGCAATGGAACCGTATCTGCGCGCCAATAATATCGACTTTGACCGCAATCAGCCCGAAATGACGCTTGCTCAGGTAATAAACGACTCAAACGCGCAAAATTACGATTTGCACCTTGCGATCCACAGTAACGCTTCGCCCGAGTCCTCGGCAGGGCGGAACACGGGCGCCGAAATCTATTACTACCCTTCAAGCGCAAAGGGGAAACAGTTTGCCGAAACTATCGCGAACAACTACAAAAGCGTTTACCGCGAGCCGGGTAGCGTAAGGGTTATCCCGAGCGGCAGTCTTGCCGAGCTTCGCCGCACAAAAGCGCCCGCCGTGCTTATCGAGGTAGGCTATCACGACAACAGGCAGGAGGCTCAGTGGATACGCGACAACATCGACAACATTGCGCGCAGCCTCGCGAAATCCGTGACCGAATACTTCAACCGGGAGTTTAAAGAACCTTAATATGACTGTTGCGTTTTAAAACAAATTATATTATAATAAAACAAAGGATGTGATTTTATGACAAATGAAATGAAAAACAGCGTGGAAACTACACTTAAAAACCTTAAACGCAATA
>ONCY01000097.1 GCA_900316435.1 uncultured Eubacteriales bacterium
TTATCACCGATGAGACCACAGGCAAGACCTATCAGGCCGAGCCGTTCCCCGAGTTCATCCAGAACATCATTTCAAAGGGCGGCCTCATCAATTCTATTGTTGAATAATTGAATACAAATAAAATGACCCGAGGTTTGCTTCGGGTCATTTTTATGCAGCGCCTTGAAAACAAAACTCCGCTGTGATAATATATATTATAAGGAAACACGAGAGGGTGATAAACGTGCGAAAAACAATGAACAAAACCGCCGTGCAGACGGCTTTTGTTATCGTTTTGGCTTTGCTTCCGCTGGGGCTCGTGTTTAACGATAACGTGTGGTTTGACGAGGCGTACACCCTCGCGCTTATCAGGCACGATTACGGCGGGGTTCTGGACATTCTTAAAACCGACATGCATCCGCCGCTGTATTTTATCTCGCTCAAGGCTTTTTCGGGGCTGTTTGGCTATTCAATACTTTCTGCAAAGATTTTCTCCGTTCTGGGCTATTCCGCAGCGGTTTTGGGCGGCGCAGCTGTTATAAAAAAGCATTTTGACGCGCAGACTGCCGTGTTTTACGCTGCATTTTGACGCGCAGACTGCCGTGTTTTACGCTGCGGCTGTTCCCACGATCCCGATGATGTTCTATTTCAGCAACCAGCAAAGGTCGTATTCCTGGTGCGTCTGCTTTGTAACGCTTTGTTTTTTGCAGGCTGTTTTGGCGCTTAAGAAGGAAAAACCGAGGCATTTTGTTCTGATGGCGGTGTTCGGGCTGCTTGCTGCGTACAATCACTTTTTCGCGCTGTTAGCGGTATTTATCGTTATCGGGTTTGTCAACCTGTTTGTTGTGATAAAGCGGCGTAAGCTGATAAAATGGGTTTTGATTTCGGACTTGATCTGCGTTGTGGGATATTCCGTGTGGATGCTGCCGCTGTTGACTCAGGCGGGAAAGGCGGCAAACAACTTCTGGCTCAAGGGCGTTGAGTGGATCTCGGTCGTTGTTTTCGCTTGCAGCGTACTGCTTGTTGCCGCATGTCTTTTAATAAAAGCCAACCGCAGACTTGAAAACGTTTTTGCTGCCGTGTGCGTGATTGGCTTGCAGGCGGTAGGCTTGCTCGGTACGATTCTTGTTCGGCCGTTTTACATCGGCAGGTACAGCGTTGTGATTCTGGGGATAGGTGCGTGTTTTTTTGCGTTTTCGTTCAAAGGCTTGCAAAGGCGCGGCAAAACCGTCGCATCAATCCTGCTGTGCGTATTCTGCGCGCTGAACTTTGCTTTTTCCGCGGCGTTTGAGTATAACCCGTCCATAAGCGATTTTCGCGAAAGCTTTAACAAGGAACTGTCAAAAGAGGATACCTTCCTTTATTTTGACAACTCGTTCGGCGTAGTGTCGTATTATTACCCCGACAACGAGCACCTTTGCACATACAGGGAGGAGTGGTTCTCGGCGTTTGATAACATGAAATACGCTCAGCCCGATAAGCTTCACAAGGTTTTGTCTGATAAAAAGGGCAAAATCTGGATGCCGAAGGTAGCGATATCAAAATTCCCCGAGGCTGTTAAGCGTGAGTATAAATATGAAAAGAAATATTCGTTTGTTTGTGATTTCAATGTTTACGAAGTTTATCTATTAACTAAATTACAATAAGGGATAAATTAAACTCCGCGGGCGTTTGGGCTGCGGAGTTTCTATATATATTAGTATTCGGTTTTTACACTGCTGAGGTTATACTGTTCTTTAAAGCTCTCAATGTCGCGCTGAGAGCGGATAAGCATGATCTCTATAAAGTGACCGTCCTTTTTGTCCTTAAAGCCGGCTGTTTTTTCACCTGTGCATATGGAGCTGCGGATAACTGCAGTATGCTTTTCGGGATCGTAGGTAAAAGCTTCAAATCCGCTTTCAACGCGGCTGTGTGATTTGCGGGAGCCGAATATTCTGTGCTTTTTCATTATAATATGCCTCTTTTAGCGTTGTTGCTAATATAATAACAGAAACGAGTAAAAAAGTCCACGGGTTTAGAACAACTTATATAAAATTTTGCGCAGTGGATTATTGCAATCTGTCAAAAATTATGGTATGATAATAATGAATAAAAACGTCACCTGACGTAAAGTAAGGAGAATTGATTATGTATAGACTTGGAATTGATCTGGGCGGTACCAATATTGTTGCCGGAGTAGTTGACGAGGAATATAAAATCGTCGCGCGCGCAACCTGCAAAACCGCTGTTCCGCGCCCCGAAAGCGAGATTTGCGACAGCATGGCTGAGGTAGCGCTCAAGGCGGTTGAAAAGGCAAAAATCACAATGGACGATATCGAGAGCATCGGTATCGGCGTTCCCGGAGCCGTTAACCCCAAGACGGGCGTTATTGAGTACTCGGCTAACCTGTTCTTCCACAACTGGGAGGTCGTTAAGATGATGCAGGATCGCCTGAACACCAAGGTGCTTATCGAAAACGACGCTAACGCGGCGGCGCTGGGCGAATATCTCGCGGGCAGCGCAAAGGGCGCTAAGAACGCAATTGCTATTACGCTCGGCACAGGCGTAGGCGGCGGCATTATCATCAACGGCAAAATCTACAGCGGATCAAACTTTGCGGGCGCGGAGCTCGGCCACATGGTTATTGTCAAGGACGGCAAGGAGTGCGCCTGCGGCAGAAAGGGCTGCTGGGAAACCTATGCCTCGGCTACAGGCCTTATCAACATGACAAAGCAGAAGATTCTCTCCGAAAAGCTCGACTACAGCTATATGCTTAAGCTCTGCGACGGCGACATCAACAAGGTCAACGGCAAAACCGCTTTTGACGCTATGGCTGACGGCGACCCCGCCGCTAAAGAAGTCGTTGAGGAGTATGTAGGCTACCTCGCTACAGGTCTTGTAAATATTATCAACATCTTCCAGCCTGACATTCTCTGCGTAGGCGGCGGCGTTTCAAATCAGGGAGAAAACCTGCTCGGTCCCGTTCGCGCAATCGTTGAGCAGGAGCGCTATACAAAGCACAATGACAAGCAGACCGTTATCTGCAAGGCAAGCCTCGGAAACGACGCGGGCATTATCGGCGCGGCGTATCTGGACTAAATTATCTCACGTTTTTTGTGTGTACAAAAAACAGCATAGGAGTGAACAGTATGGAAAAAACAAGCAAGGCAGGACGTTTAGTCAGCGCGCTTATGATGATCCTGGGCGCGGCGGCATTTATAGAGGGTATAGGATACATACCGTATTTTGGCAGTTTTGTTTACTCGTTTGAGCTAAAAGAGTTTAACAAAAACGGCTGGTCGGTTATGTTTTGGTATGTTTGTATGGGTTTGGCGGCAGTCGGCGTTATTCTTATCATACGCGGCCTGATCTCCCTGATCAAGGATAGGGGCTCGGGAAATGCGTTTGATGTGGTTCTTGCTGCCATCGGCGCGGGACTGTTTTCATACAGGTTAGGATACTATTTATATAACGAAATCGACTTTATCAAAGGTGATTATCTTAAATATGCCGGTGAAACGGAAAAAAACGAGTTTTGGATGAGTTTTTTCGTTTGGGTTTTTGTTTACGCGGTTTTCACAGCGCTTGGAATTGTGCTGGCGGTTCTTGCTGTAAAGGCTATGAAAAAAAACAGCGATACGGCGTATCAGAGCGGATACGAAGATTATCAGCCCGCTTACGGTCAAAATCCCGTATATCAGCAGGATATGCCTCAGCAAAAGATCTGCAGCGTGTGCGGTAGCGCCGTTGAAGGGAAATTCTGTGCAAAGTGCGGAACACCGTGGCAGGAATAATATGCCGATTATAAAATGAACACATAAAACAAAAGCGAGGCGGAAAACCTCGCTTTTGCATTTACCCCCGTGCCTGATTACTGTTACCTAAAAACGGGAAGTATAAGAAGGAATTTACAATGAACCGTTATATCTTTATTGTGATTACATCATACGGCAAACAGCTTAAAAAATTCTGAAAGAATAAATAAATTGACAAAAAATATTTTCCGATTATAATGTTAAGTGAAAATTTGTTAATGGGGGATAACGATGAAATACACTTACAAAACAAGAGGCGTTTGCGCCATGAAAATTGAGTTTGATTTGGACGGCGACGTGGTGCGCAATATTCGCTTTTTGGGCGGCTGCGACGGAAACCTTAAGGCTATCTCAAAGCTGGTGGACGGCATGACCGTTGACCAGATCGAGAGCAAGCTGCGCGGCAACACCTGCGGACGAAAGCCGACATCCTGCGCCGACCAGCTCGCGAGAGCGGTAAGAGAGGCATACAACGCAAAAAGATAATACAGACATAACAGCGGCTCTGCGCATTGATTTGCGCAGAGCTTTTTTTGTTTGAGTTATTTTTGGGGGGCAATGCGGCATATAATGGTTACAAACATGTAACTTTCGGTAACAAAACAGACATTTTAAGATTCTTGCAATTTGCACATATAAAAGTGAAATAATATCACGTATAAACGCAAAATAAAATTCTCTGTCGGAATTATGAGGTGACTCGTTGGGAATGTTGCACAAAAAGCGCAGGTTGTTATTGTTTGACATCACCAAAGAAAGGCGTTATAATCTCGGGCAAACCGAAAGGGTTACGAAAAACAAGGTATATGAAAGTTCAGAAAGGAGTATCCATATGAACATTATTTCAGAAAAAGGACGATTCGCAAAATCATTTTGTGCAATATCGGTTGCGACTATCATGGCGGTAAGCTCACTTGTTTCCGTTGCGGCGGCAATTGCGGCTCCTAACGTAAACGCGGCTGACACCTCAGCTTCACAAACTCTTGATACGGTTACTATTGACGTTGACGGTAAAACAACTGCTGTTGAGGTTTCGGGTGGAACAGTCGGCGACGCTCTTAAGGCGGCAGGCGTTCAGGTGAGCAAAAACAGAATCGTTTATCCCGCTCAGAATACAAAGATCACGGAAGACATCACCGTAAAGGTTCTCAAGGCCAAGCCCGTAGAGCTGACTGTCGACGGCAAGACCAGACTTATTGTTCTCGCTTACGGCAAGGTAGAGGATTCGCTTAAGATGGCGGGCGTTGAGCTCGGCAGCGACGATATCCTCAACGTTAAGCGCGACGACAAGGTAGAGGATCTGAAAAAGATCAAGATCCAGCGCGTTGTATATAAGCTGACAACCGAGACCGCCGAGATCCCCTTTGAGCAGGTAACCGAGAAATCCGATAAGGTTGACCTCGGTGAAACAAAGATCGGCATCGAAGGAAAAAACGGCGAGAAGCAGATCGTTAAAAAGGTTAAGTATATCGACGGCAAGGCTAAGGGTTCAACTGTTGTTTCCGAAAAGGTAACAAAGAAGCCTGTCAACGAGGTAACGCTTATCGGTACAAAGGGCGCGGCAACAACAGGCGGCGCGGGAACCTTTACCGATGAAAACGGCGTGACCGTCGCTTATAAGGAAGTATTTACAGGCTCGGGTACAGCTTATACAGCTCCCGCGGGCGCAGGAACAGCTACAGGCGTTCCCGCTTATCACGGCGGCGTGGCTATTGACCCCAACCTTATTCCTTACGGATCAAAGCTGTATGTCGTATCAACCGACGGCAGCATGGTTTACGGATACTGCACCGCGGTAGATACGGGCGGATTCTGCGACGACGGCAGCGCTATTGTCGATGTATTCTATAATACATATGACGAGTGCGTAAACTGGGGCAGACGCGACGTAAACGTTTACGTTATTGAATAATTGATTGTTGTTTTTTGTGAAAAGAATTGATTTCTTGAAAAGAATGCGTTATAATAAGGGACAGCACCGCGATTTTGGTGCTGCCCCTTGATTATTTTTGAAAGGATACTAATTATGAAAAGATTACTTGCATTTATTCTGTGCGCCGGAATGTTTGCTGCTGTTGCGGCGGGCTGCGGCGGAACGCAAAAGTCGGCGGTTGCCACTGAGGACGAGGCTTACAAGTCGACATATACATTAAAAAAGAATGTCAACGACTACGACGATACCCTTAAGGGACTTTGCCAGTACTTCGGCGCTCTTGGCTACATCAATCCGATCGACAAAAACCAGGACGTTACATATTCCGACATGAAGGGCGAGCTTATTGGCGCGGTAAAGAATACGGGCAAGCGTTTTCAGGCACAGCACACCAAGGATACCGTTATTGAATTGTACGAATACGACCTCAAAAACCTTAACTCTACAGCGGATGAGGTCAGAGGTTCGGTCGAAAAGGACGGCACGTTTGTAAACCTTATCGGCGAGACCGTCGAAAATTGCTACCTTTCAAACAATAAGAAGTATCTTATGATCTATACCGATAACACCATCGACGGCGATACTAAAGAGACCGACAAAAACTACACAGCAAGAGAAGAAGTCGTCAAGAACTTTAATTCGTTCCACGAGAAATAATCGATCAGGGCAGGAGTTGTTCCTGCCCTTCTTTATCGTAATAAAGCGGCACACTATATCTTGTGATAAGGTAAACGGATTTCCCTTAAAAAACACAACAGAAAAGTTTTTTGAAAAAAATTAAAAAAAGGGTTGACTTTTGTAGCCGCAAGTATTATAATAGCATATGTTCGGTCGGGAACAACGCCACATGCGAATGTGAAATATCAACAATTTAATTGATATTTTGTTGTGCGGATTGAACAAAGGACCTTGAAAATTAAACAACGAAAAGAAAGAAACCCGTAATGACTTTGAGTTGAGAAATACTCAAGAAATTACAGTGAGTACACACTAAAAAGGTACAGTAAATTCACGAACGTGTCAGTGATGATAAGTTCTGAATAAGATTAAACTCTGAAAGAGGTTTTAACGCCGAAAGGTGTTGAGATACAAATTTTAGAGAGTTTGATCCTGGCTCAGGACGAACGCTGGCGGCGTGCCTAACACATGCAAGTCGAACGGAGTTGAGGAGCTTGCTCCAATGCTGATTTAGTGGCGGACGGGTGAGTAACGCGTGAGTAACCTGCCTCTGAGAGGGGAATAACGTTCTGAAAAGGACGCTAATACCGCATAACATATAACTGCCGCATGACAGATATATCAAAGATTTATCGCTCGGAGATGGACTCGCGTCCGATTAGTTAGTTGGTGAGGTAACGGCTCACCAAGACCGCGATCGGTAGCCGGACTGAGAGGTTGAACGGCC
>ONCY01000077.1 GCA_900316435.1 uncultured Eubacteriales bacterium
GTTATCTGTGACGGGTCACCCTCGCGGATACGCAGGGTGCGTCTTATTTCCTTTGGAATTACGACCCGTCCGAGGTCGTCTATTCTTCTGACAATTCCCGTTGCTTTCATATCTAAAATCTCCCTTGCTTTATAATAATTAGCAAAAAAATTGCATGATTATTGTATGTTTATAGGCGTTCAATATTCGCGGAATAATCAAGATGCAGATTTTGGAAATATACGAAATTACGCGCGGACTTGCAAAAACAGAGCGGTTGTGGTACACTGTCTTTAACATCCGCAAAGGGAGTGTTTTTTTGAAGAAAACCATTACCGCCGTACTTGCTTCTGTATTGGCTGTGTTTACCGCCGCGCTGATCAGCGGCTGCGGAAGCTCTGATGGCAAAAGCAACAGCTCAGTTTTTTTGCCAGAAACAACATCTGTCACATCACAACAGAGCACATCGGATTCCGCCCCGGCAACAACCTCGCCCAAGGTAAAGCCTATTGCTTCACCTGAGAAGCAGCAGCTAAGCGGTGAAGTTGTAAAATCTGCCCTGGATTACTGCAAAATGAGCGCTGAGGACAAGGATTGCGTTACGCTTTACAGAAATGCGATGGTGCATGACGGCTCGCTCTATCATTTTATTTGTGTTGAAAAGGGCGATACCGTTGTACCGCTGGTAATTTCATATGATGCAAAGACCGTGTACGAACCTTCGGATTTCTTTATGAAATACGGTACGATTGAGGACGCTGATGCGAATAAAAAAACAGATAAAAATAACGGGCACGAATCATCGGACAGCGATGATGAATACGACTACTATGAAGAGGATTACGACGAGTATTATTATTGATAAAACAAAGCGCTCCCGGCGAAAAGCCGGAAGCGCTTTTAAGTTTAGTTAAAAATCAGTCTTCGCATGGAACAAAATCGTCCTTTGTTGCGCCGCAAAGAGGGCAGCACCAATCGTCGGGGATGTCCTCAAACGCGGTGCCGGGAGCGATACCGCTGTCGGGATCGCCCTCTGCGGGATCATAAATGTAGCCGCAGGGCTCGCACATGTATTTCATAATTGCTTCTCCTTTCGTAAGAATCGTATTTTGCGGATCTTTCCGCTTTTTAACAGGTTACAGAAGGTGCGCTCTGAGCTCCTCGCCCGACTGCGCGCTGAGGTAAGCGGGAGCGATGTCAAATACGGTCTTTGCACCGGCAACTCCCTCGGCGTTAAGTCTTGCCGCGGCTCTTGCGTACGCAATCAGGACCGAGCCTGTGAATTCGGGGTTCGAGTCGAGCTTAAGGCTGTACTCAATAACGTGATTTGTGCCGTCGGAGCTTTCGCCCGAGTATATAACCGAGCCGCCGTGGGGCAGACCGCTGTGGTTTGCCTTCATCTCCTCGGCGGAAATAAATGTTACGGTGGTGTCGTAGTCCGAGAAGTAGTTGGGCATGGTCTTGATTTCGTTTTCGATCCTCTTAAGGTCGGCGCCCTCTTCGGCTACAACAAAGCATTCTCTGGTGTGCTTCTCGCGTGTTGTAAGCTCGGGATTGCTGCCGCTTCTTACGGCGTTGAGAGCCGCGGGAACGGGCACGGTGTATTGGCGCGCGTCGATAACGCCCTCAATTCTTCTTACAGCGTCGGAGTGCCCCTGGCTAACGCCCTTGCCCCAGAAGGTGTAGTCCTTGCCGTCGGGCAGAACAGCGTGAGCGTAAACTCTGCTTATTGAGAACATGCCGGGATCCCAGCCGCAGGAGATAATGCCGATTTTACCTGCCGCTTTGCTTGCCTTGTCAACGTTGGCAAAATGCTCGGGAACCCTTGCGTGGGTGTCAAAGCTGTCGATTACATTGTACATTGCCGCGTACTTGGGCGTCATCTCGGGCAGGTCTGTTGCGCTGCCGCCGCAGATGACAAGAACGTCGATGTCCTCTTTGCCTGTTTCGAGGTCGGCTGTGCTTTTAACAGCCGTGCCCTCGGTGTTGATTTTAAGCGACGAGGGGTCTCTTCTGGTGTAAACGGCGACAAGCTCCATATCGTCATTCTTTTTGATTGCAGCCTCAACGCCTCTGCCGAGGTTGCCGTAACCCAAAATACCAATTTTTATCATATAAATTACCTCCAAGGATAGATTTGCTGTAATAAATCAGTCGGATATTTTCAGTGAGATGTCAAACGCCTTGACCGAGTGGGTAAGCGCTCCCATTGAAATTATATCAACGCCTGTTTTGGCAATAGCCCTGAGTGTTTCGGACGTGATGTTGCCGCTCGCCTCAAGCAGAGCTCTGCCGTTTGTGATTTCAACCGCCTCGCGCATCTCCTCAATGCTCATGTTGTCGAGCATGATAACGTCAACGCCTGCCTCAAGCGCCTGACCGAGCTCGTCGAGGTTACGCACCTCAAGCTCAATTTTTGTCATGTGGCCGAGCTTTGATTTCAGCTTGGCTACAGCCGGGGCAATTCCGCCGCTCGCGTCAACGTGGTTGTCCTTAAGCATAGCCGCGTCGGACAGGTTGTAGCGATGGTTTCTTCCGCCGCCTACGGTTACTGCGTACTTCTGCAGAGGGCGCAGACCGGGCAGGGTTTTTCTGGTGTCGGCAATGCTTGCGTTTGTGCCTCTTACAATATCAACCGCTGTTTTTGTGGCGGTTGCAACGCCGCTCATGTGCTGAATCAGGTTGAGCGCGGTGCGCTCGCCCTTAAGAATAGTGCGTGTTTTGCCCTTGATTTCGGCAATAATATCGCCCTTTTCAAGAAGGTCGCCGTCGTGCTTGTAAACCTTTGCCTCAAAGCCCGAGGGTTGAAGAAGCTCAAACACGCGCAGGGCTATGTCGATTCCGCAGAGCACGCCGCTGCTTTTGGCGAGAAAGCGCGCCGTGTTTTCCTGTTCCTCGTCAATGAGGTAGTCGGTGGTGGTGTCGAGGTAGTTAATGTCCTCTAAAAGCGCGGTTTTTATTATTTCGTCTACGTAAATGCTGTTAATCATTGATTTCCCTCCCTGACCTCGTCAAGAATAATGCTTGCTACAACCGCAATGCTCTTTGCCTCGACAAAGTCCGAGCTGACAGCGTAGTTCTCGCTGAACAGCTGTTTAATAATTTCTTCGATTTCCCTGTAGCTGTCCTCGTATTTTTCGGGTTTTGGCAGCACAAAATAAGCGTCCTGCAATATCTCCCTAATTTTGGAGCGGAAGCCGTGGGGGATGGGCTTTCCGTCAATCGGGCGGTGAGCAGGCTCCAATCCGAGCGGTCGTCTGCCGTATTTTTTCAGGCGGCGCGTAATGTCCTCGGCGGCGGTTCTTGAGTAAACAAGAGCCTCCAGAAGCGAGTTGCTCGCCAACCGGTTGGCGCCGTGAACGCCTGTGTGGGCGCATTCGCCCGCGGCGTAAAGACCGTCAATTGAGGTGCGCGAGTTAAGGTCGACGTCGATTCCGCCCATCAGGTAATGCTGGCAGGGGAACACGGGGATCCTGTCCTTGGTTATGTCAACGCCCTCTTCAAGGCAGCGCGCCGAAATCATCGGGAAGCGCTCGCGCAAAAAGTCGGCAGGCTTGTGGGTAATGTCGAGGTAAAAGTCCTCGCTGCCTGTTTTTATAGATTCGCGGATGATCGCGTTTGAAACAACGTCTCTGGGCGCAAGCTCGCCTCGCTTGTCGTAGTCAAAGGCAAAGCGATCGCCGTTGCAGTTTAAGAGAACGGCGCCCTCGCCGCGAACAGCCTCGCTTATCAGAAAGCGCTCTCTGTCCTTGTCGGCGGCAAAAGCGGTGGGGTGGAACTGAACGCGCGACAGGTTGCGGATCGTCGCCCCGAGCATGTGGGCAAAGGCAATTCCGTCGCCCGTGGCAATAGCCGAGTTGGTGGTGTACTTGTAAACTCTGCCGATGCCGCCCGTGGCAAAAATGCAGTAGTTGCAGCCGTAGTAGTGCGGCTCGCCGTCCTTAAGCACGCTCAGATAAAAGCCGTTGAGCGTTTTATGTATCGAGTACATCAGGGCGTTGTCGATAATGTCAACATTCGGCAGGCTGTTTACAACAGAGATAAGCCCGTCGACAATCGCTTTGCCCGTTGAGTCCTTGTGGTGGACAATGCGGTTGCGGCTGTGACCTGCCTCAAGGGTTTTCTTCATTGTGCCGTCGGGATTAAGGTCAAAGTCTACGCCGAGCTGCTGAATGTGAAGCACGTCGGACGGGCCCTCCTTGACGAGCTTTTCAACCGCCGCAAGGGTGTTTTTGTATTTGCCCGCAATCAGCGTGTCGCTTATATGGAGCTTGTACGCGTCGTGAACGGTGTCAAGCACGCAGGCGACTCCGCCCTGAGCAAGCGAGCTGTTTGACAGAGGAAGCTCGCGTTTGGAAATCAGCAGTACGCTGACGTCGCTCGGAAAGCTGAGCGCTCCGTAAAGACCCGCGGCGCCTGTGCCGACAATAACAACGTCATATCGTTTGTCCATGTTAAACCCTCGAATCTATTTACAAATTGAAATAATTACGATATACTAAAGAATATATTTAATGAAAAAAGCCATTAATATATGTATTATACACCAACAATTTAAATTAGTAAAGTAAAAATAAAGAAAAAAGGTTATCCAAATGGAAATGATTAACAACGAAGAAAAAATAACCCGCGCTCTGCTTGTCAGCGTCGATACGGGCGATTATGACGCCGAGGCGTCGCTTGACGAGCTTTGTGAGCTTGTAAAGAGCGCAGGCGCCGAGCCGGCATTTTCCGTTACGCAAAAGCTCAGCCGCGTTGAAAGCGCAACGTACGTTGGCAGCGGAAAGCTTCAAGAGATAGCCGACCTCTGCCGCGAGCAGGAGCTTGATTTGATTGTTGTGGACAGCGAGCTGTCACCCACTCAGATAAAGAACATCGAAAACGCCACTGACGTGCGCGTAATCGACCGCACAACGCTTATTCTCGATATTTTCGCTCTGCGCGCCCGCTCAAAGGAGGGCAAGCTCCAGGTCGAGCTTGCTCAGCTTAAATATATGCTGCCGCGCCTTACGGGCAAGGGCATCGAGATGTCGCGCCTCGGCGGCGGCATAGGCACGCGCGGCCCCGGTGAAACAAAAATTGAGACCGACCGCAGACATATCCGCCGCAGAACGGAAACGCTCAAGGAGGAGCTGCTTGAGGTTGAAAAGCACCGCGAAATGCTCAGGCGCCGCCGCGAAAAAGACGGCGTAATCACCTGCGCTATCGTGGGCTACACCAACGCGGGCAAGTCAACTCTTATGAACACCCTGACTGACGCGGGCGTTCTGGCTCAGGACAAGCTGTTTGCCACCCTCGACCCCACCTCGCGCGCGCTAAAGCTCCCGAGCGGAGTAAGCGTAATGCTGATTGACACGGTAGGCCTTGTAAGGCGGCTGCCGCACCATCTTGTCGAGGCGTTCCGCTCAACTTTGGAGGAAGCGGCTCAGTCGGATATCATAATCAACCTCTGCGACGCGTCGTCAGAGGAAGCAAGGGTGCATTTGCAGGTTACGCGCGACTTGCTCGATTCACTCGGCTGCGGCGACACTCCGGTGCTGACGGTGCTCAATAAATGCGACCTGCTTGACGACAGCCTGCTCGCTCAGGACTTCAATTCTTATATAAAAATCAGCGCAAAAACAGGCGCGGGAATCGATACGCTCTTAAAGACTATTGACGACAACCTGCCCTTGAGGATGAAGCGCGTTACTCTGCTTGTTCCGTTTGCAAACGCGGGAATAGTGAGCGAGATACGCCACAGCGGCACACTTATAAGTGGGGAATACACAGCCGACGGTGTTGCGGTAGAGGCGATTGTTGACGAGATACTCTACGCGCGCGTGCGTGATTTTGAAAGAAAACCGAATAATACTAATATCCGATAAAACACTTTAACATTTGTTGTGTTAAATTCCGCATAACCGCGTTGTCGTCCTCGGAATCCGACAGGATTCCTGCGTCCTCCGCCTTTTTATGCGAAATTTTCCGCTAACATCTGTTTTAAAGCGTTTTAATGGAAATTAGTATAAAAAGGAGATTATATGGACGCGATTACAAGCTTTGATTTTTCAATATTAAACTTTATTCAGGAGCATTTCCGCTGCGATTTTCTCGACGGCGTATGCAGATTTATGGGCGCTGTGGGCAATATGGGGCTTATCTGGATAGTTTTCGCGGTCGTTCTGCTGTTTTTCAAAAAGACCAGAACCGCCGGAATGATAGCGCTGCTTTCAATGGGGGTTGCATATTTGCTGGGCGATTTAGTAATAAAGCCTATCGTTCAGCGGCCGCGCCCGTTTACATTTGAGAGCGAACTCAACATGTTTTGGGGCGTTGATTTAATAAGCAAAAAGCCGAGCAATTACAGCTTCCCGTCAGGTCACAGCGCGGCGGCGTGGGCGTTTACAACCTCGCTGCTGATAAAAAGAAGAACTCTGGGGCTGATCGCCGTTGCGCCTGCGGTTCTGATGGTGCTCTCGCGCCTGTATCTGTATGTGCATTTTCCGACCGACGTGCTCTGCGGAGCGCTTCTGGGCGCGGCTACGGCATTTGTTATGGTTCTGATCTTCAAAAAGACCGGGCTGGAAGCGAGAATTTCAAAGAACTAATAAAACTTTGCTCCTCGTTTGAGGGGCTTTTCTTTTGTCTGAAAAACAAAAGTCAGAAAAAGTCAAAAAATTCTCAAAAGTTAGTATTCGGGAGTATTTTTGAGAATAATAAAGGAAACAAGAGGAAAGCATGAATCATCTGACTTTATTTGACTTTGACTTTCTCTGACCTTGCCGATATAATATAATCAAAGCCCGAAAGGGTTAGGAAAGAAGGAATGATTATGAGAATGAGCGATTTGGTGGCTCAGTATATTTTAGAGATGCTTGAGGAGCAGGACGGCAGCGCTGAAATCAAGCGCAACGAGCTTGCGGGCAGCCTCGGCTGTGTTCCAAGCCAGATTAATTATGTAATAACCTCGCGCTTTACGCCCGAGCAGGGCTATATTGTTGAGAGCAGGCGCGGCGGCGGCGGATATATAAGGATCAGTCGCGTTAAAATGGACAACGGCACCGCGCTTATGCACATAGTTAATTCCGTAGGCGAAAGGCTTGACAAGGCAACGGCTGAAATAATGCTTCGCAACATGCTGCAGCGCAGAATGATGGAGCTTCAGACCGCAAAGGTAATTGCCACGGCTCTTTCGGACAGAACTCTGAAAAATGTTGAGCAGGAAAAGCGCGACACTGTGCGCGCGGATTTATTTAAGAATATGCTGTTGACGCTCGACAGTTAGGTACATGAAAGATATGAGGTGAAAGCTATGAAATGTCAAAAATGCGGCGCAAACAACGCCAACACACATGTTAAAACTATCATAAACGGCGAATACAAAGAGTACGATTTGTGTAGCGAATGCGCTCACAAAATGGGCTACACCAACGTATTCTCCGACATGGAAAACGATTTTTCAAATCTGCTGGGAAGCTTTTTTACAAACGTGCTTCCGGCAAGGACTCAGGCTACGCGCTGTGAATTCTGCGGCAGCACCTATGCCGAAATAGCAAAGACAGGTCAGGTGGGCTGCGCAAACTGCTATCAGCTGTTTGCCGACCAGCTTTATCCGTCGATAAGAAGGATCCACGGCAACACCACCCACTGCGGAAAAAACAGCGGCAAGTGCGAAAACAAAGAGCAAAAGCCCGCTGAAAGAACGCGCGCCGAGCAGGTCGCGGATTTGAAAAAGCAGCTCGATACGGCAATTAAGGAGCAAAACTTTGAGCATGCCGCCGAGCTTAGGGACAAAATCAAGGAAATGGAGGGAGAAGCATGAGCAGCGTCGTAATTTCAACCAGAGTGCGTCTTGCAAGAAACCTAAAGGGCTATCCGTTCCCCTGCAAGCTAAGTCAGCAGGGCAGGGAAGAGGTAATCGAAAAGGTGCGCGACGC
>ONCY01000101.1 GCA_900316435.1 uncultured Eubacteriales bacterium
GGTGCTTGAGGTTCACCTCGGCTATGCCGCAAAGGCGCTTGGCTGGAAGATTATGACTCCCGTATTCGACGGCGCTCACGAGGACGACATCTTTGCCGCTCTTAAGGACGCGGGCTATAACGAAAACGGCAAAACAAGACTTATCGACGGCAGAACGGGCGAGCCCTTCGACAACCCCGTAACCGTAGGATACATGTACTACCTTAAGCTGCATCACTTAGTAGACGAAAAGATCCACGCCAGAAGCACAGGTCCTTACTCGCTGGTTACCCAGCAGCCTCTGGGCGGTAAAGCTCAGTTTGGCGGACAGCGCTTCGGTGAAATGGAAGTTTGGGCGCTGGAGGCTTACGGCGCAGCATACACACTTCAGGAAATTCTGACGGTTAAGTCGGACGACGTTGTAGGCAGAGTTAAGACCTACGAGTCGATCGTAAAGGGTCAGAACATTCCTACCCCGGGTATTCCCGAATCCTTCCGAGTGCTCATCAAGGAGCTGCAGTCGCTTTCTCTCGACGTTCGCGTGCTCGACCAGATGGGCGAGGAAATTGACATTAAGCAGAAGTTTGACGAGGACGAGGAAATCGCCGACGCAGCCGCTACCGATTTTGACGAGGACAGCGTAATGACTTCAATGGACGGCTACACCCTCGACGAGGGCGGCGAGGACGAGAACATGTTCGACGAATCGCTTGCCGACGAGGAATATGACGACTTCGACATCTTTGACGACTTAGGCACAGACGAAATATAAGGAGGAAGTAACATGATAGACAACAACGCTTTTGATTCCATTAAAATCGGCCTTGCTTCCCCCGACCAAATCAGAGCATGGTCTTACGGCGAGGTAAAAAAGCCCGAAACCATCAACTACCGCACACTTAAGCCCGAGCGCGAGGGTCTGTTCTGCGAGCGCATTTTCGGACCCACCAAGGACTGGGAGTGTCACTGCGGAAAGTACAAAAGAATCCGTTTCAAGGGTAAAATCTGCGACCGCTGCGGCGTAGAGGTAACCCGTTCAAAGGTAAGAAGAGAGCGCATGGGTCACATCGAGCTTGCGGCTCCCGTTTCCCACATCTGGTACTTTAAGGGTATTCCGTCAAGGATCGCGCTTATGCTTGACATCTCGCCCAAGGTGCTCGAAAACGTGCTCTACTTCTCACAGTATATCGTTACCGACCCCGGCGACTGCCGCGACCTCGCTAAGTACCAGTGCTTAAGCGAGAACGAGTACAACGATATGCGCGAAAAATACGAGGACGATTTCCAGGCGGGCATGGGCGCCGAGTCCATCAAAAAGCTGCTTGAGGAAATCGACCTTGAAGCGCTCTCGGCTCAGCTCAGAGAGGAGCTTGAATCCGCTTCCGGACAGAAGCGTATCCGCCTCTTAAAGCGCCTTGACGTTGTTGAGAGCTTCCGCCTTTCAGGCAACCGCCCCGAGTGGATGATTCTGGACGTTGTTCCCGTAATTCCGCCGGACATCCGCCCGATGGTACAGCTCGACGGCGGCCGTTTCGCCACCAGCGACCTCAACGACCTCTACCGCCGCGTTATCAACAGAAACAACAGACTTAAAAAGCTGCTTGAGTTAAACGCTCCCGAAATCATTATCCGCAACGAGAAGCGCATGCTTCAGGAATCCGTTGACGCACTTATCGACAACGGCAGACGCGGCAGACCCGTTACGGGTCCCAACAACCGTGCCCTCAAATCGCTGTCGGATATGCTTAAGGGTAAGCAGGGACGTTTCCGTCAGAACCTGCTGGGTAAGCGTGTTGACTACTCGGGACGTTCGGTTATCGTAGTAGGTCCTGAGCTCAAGATGTACCAGTGCGGTCTGCCTAAGGAGATGGCTCTGGAGCTGTTCAAGCCCTTTGTAATGAAGCGCCTTGTTGAAACAAAGGCAGAGCAGAACATCAAATCTGCGAGAAAAGCCGTTGAGCGCGCCAAGGAAACCGTTTGGGACGCTCTCGAGGTTGTAATCAAGGGTCACCCCGTAATGCTCAACCGTGCGCCTACACTTCATCGTCTGGGTATTCAGGCGTTTGAGCCCGTGCTCGTTGAAGGCCGCGCTATAAAGCTTCATCCTCTGGTATGTACCGCGTTCAACGCTGACTTCGATGGCGACCAGATGGCGGTTCACGTTCCGCTTTCGGCTGAGGCTCAGGCTGAGGCACGCTTCCTTATGCTTGCCGCGGGCAACCTGCTTAAGCCCTCCGACGGCCAGCCTGTTGCGGTTCCTACTCAGGATATGATCCTCGGTTCTTACTACCTCACCCTCGATAAGGACGGTGAGCGCGGCGAGGGCAAGGTGTTCCGCAACGTGGACGAGGTTATGATGGCGTACCAGACAGGCGTTATCGAGCTTCACTCCAAAATCAAGGTTCGCCGCGAAATGGTTATCGACGGCGTAAAGCAGAGCGCTCTGGTCGACACAACAATCGGCAAGATCATCTTCAACAACCCCATTCCTCAGGATCTGGGCTTTGTTGACAGAAGCATTCCCGAAAACAAATTCAAGTTTGAGGTCGACTTCCTTGTAGGCAAGTCAGGCCTTAAGAAAATAATCGACGCTTCAATCAAAAAGCACGGCGCCGCCAGAACAAGCGTATTGCTTGACGACATCAAGGCGCAGGGCTACAAGTACTCAACAATCGGCGCGCTTACCGTAGCGGTTTGCGACGCGGTTATCCCGCCCGAGAAAAAGGCTATCATCGCCAAGGCTGAGGACGAGGTTGAAGGAATCCGCGAGGAGTATATGATGGGTCTTCGCTCCGACGAAGAGCGTTATGAGGAAATCCTCAACATCTGGAACAAGGCTACCGACGACGTTACAAATGCCCTGCAGCGCAACCTTGACCGCTACAACCCGATCTACATGATGGCGGACTCCGGTGCCCGTGGTAGTATGAGCCAGATCCGTCAGCTCGCCGGTATGCGCGGACTTATTGCGAATACATCAGGTAAAACCATTGAAATTCCGATTAGAGCGAATTATCGTGAAGGTCTGAACATCTTGGAATACTTCATTTCCTCTCGTGGTGCGCGTAAAGGTCTTGCCGATACCGCGCTGCGTACCGCAGACTCGGGTTACCTTACCCGCCGTCTTGTCGACGTATCTCAGGAGGTAATTATCCGCGAGGAGGACTGCGGTACAACCGAAGGCCTTGAGATCTTCGATATCAAGGCAGGCGAAAACAACGTTATCGAGCCGCTTCACGAGCGTCTTATAGGCCGTTTCCTGCTCGACGATTTCTGCGACGAAAACGGTAACGTCCTCGTTTCTAAGAACACAATGATGGGCGACAATGAAGCCGATATCATCTGCTCCTCAGGCGTTCAGAGCGTTAAGATCCGCTCAGTGCTTGAGTGCCGCGCTAAGCACGGCGCGTGCCGCAAGTGCTACGGCGCTAACCTTGCTAATCGTCAGCCGGTCACAGTCGGCGAGGCTGTAGGTATTATCGCCGCTCAGTCGATCGGCGAGCCCGGTACCCAGCTTACAATGCGTACCTTCCATACGGGCGGTGTCGCAGGCGGCGAGGATATCACCCAGGGTCTTCCGCGTGTTGAGGAGCTGTTTGAGGCAAGAAAGCCCAAGAGCCTTGCTATTATGACAGAAATCGACGGTACCGTACGCTTTGAGGAAATCAAGGGCGCCCGTCACGCCGTTGTATACAACAAGGATACAAGCGAGGAAAAGACTTACCTCATTCCGTTCGGTTTCCGCGTAAGAGTTGCCGAAGGTCAGGAGATCAAGAAGGGCGACAAGATCACCGACGGTGCTCTCAATCCCCACGACATTCTCGACATTCTCGGCTCCGAGGCTGTAATGAACTACCTTATTTCCGAGGTTCAGTCGACCTACCGCTTACAGGGTGTTGAAATCAACGACAAGCACATCGAGGTTATCGTACGCCAGATGATGCGCCGCGTCAAGGTTGAGGACTCAGGCTCCACCAACTTCATGTCAGGCCAGATGTACGACAAGAACGACGTGCTTTATGAGAACGCTCAGATAGAGAAGCGCATCGCCGCAGGCGAGGAGGGCTTAAAGCCCGCCGAGTTTACCCAGCTTCTGCTCGGTATCACAAAGGCGGCTCTCGCAACCGACAGCTTTCTGTCAGCCGCTTCCTTCCAGGAGACTACCAGAGTGCTCACCGACGCCGCTATCAAGGGCAAGATCGATCCGCTGGTAGGCCTTAAGGAGAACGTGCTCATCGGTAAGGTCATTCCCGCCGGTACGGGTATGCCGCGCTACGCAGGCGTTGAGCTTGACCCCGTTAAGCCCGAGCCCGCTTCCGACGAAGCCTTTGACGACAATATTTTTTAATGATAATGCTATAAGCTATAAGCATATATCAACAGCCCGATTCGGATTTTTTCTGAATCGGGCTGCCTATTTTGTAAAAAATGATAAAAGTTTTACCGTGTTAATATACGCCGCAAGCGTGACGCTTGACCCAGTACGCGAATCATACGTTTGCAATAAACGAACCTTCAGTTCCCGCGAGAAATGACCCGCCGTTGCAGAAACGTATCTATTATATGATGTTATCCAAAGGCGGTCGGCTGAGCCGACATACACGACGCGAATCATACGTTTGCAATAAACAAACCTTCAGTTCCCGCGAGTTTAGTTGCGCCGTTATGCCGAGCATTCCTTAAAACCGACTTACAAAAAGGCGCGCTTCCTGCCGCGTGGCGGCAAGACAAAACGCCGCGTACCTTTTGGTACACGACGCTTTGTTTTGTCTGTAAAAAATGAGGGGTACAAATATGAGCCTCTGCGTCGGCTCATATTGAGGAGGGTAGAACATTGTACTCGACGGTTGCGGTTCCGTCTTTTGAGTACAGCTTTATTAAACACTATCATTTTGAAAACTGTGTGAATTTAAGTTGAATTTACGCTGAAATCTTAAATAATTCCTAAAAAAATCTTAAAATAATTTGAACAAACGTTTGATTTCCGCGAATGAATGTGATATAATACACATAGAATTTAAAGGCAGGTGTCGTTATGAAACCGATAAGCAATAGCCAGCAGAAAATACTCGACTATTTAAAACGCTGTTCCGCTGACGGCCGCGTGCCCTCGGTGCGTGAAATTTGCGACGAAGTCGGGCTCAGCTCTACTTCAACTGTGCACCATCACCTTAAAGCGCTTGAGGAAAAGGGCTTTATTACGCGCGAGCACGGCGTTAACCGCTGCATTCAGATCACGGGCGAGGAAAAGGGTATCAGCGTACCCGTGCTGGGCAGAGTCGCCGCGGGCAACCCTATCGTAGCTATAGAGGATGTGGAGTGCTATGTTCCCGTGGCTGACAAGGTAGGCAGAGGCCGCGAGCTTTTCGCGCTGCGCATTCAGGGCGAGAGCATGATAAAGGCGGGCATTTTCGACAACGATATCGTCATAGTAAACCGCACTCCTGTTGCTGAAAACGGCGAAATCGTAGTTGCGCTTGTCGATGATTCCGCCACCGTAAAGCGCTTTTACAAGGAGGACGGTCACTTCCGTCTGCAGCCTGAAAACGACGCCTTTGAGCCTATTATTGTCGACGAGGTCATCTTGCTTGGCAAGGTGGTATCGCTTGTCAGAAATTACGAATAGAGGTCTTTATAAATGAAACAAGTATGCGTTTTCGGCTCCTCAAGCGAAAGCATCGACCCCACATATCTTGGGGTTGCCGAGCAGCTTGGCAGCTTTCTTGCCAAAAAGAACTGCGGCGTTATTTTCGGCGCGGGTAAATACGGCGTTATGGGCGCGGTAGCGCGCGGCGTGCGCAAAGAGAACGGCGCGCTGCTGGGCGTAAGCCCCGATTTTTTTGTTGAGCTGAATGTTTTAGTAGAGGACTACGGCGAGCTGGTGCTTGTTGAGCTGAATGTTTTAGTAGAGGACTACGGCGAGCTGGTGCTTAAAAAGACAATGCACGAGCGAAAGGCGCTTATGGAGGATAAAGCCGACGCCTTTGTTATCTGCGCCGGCGGTATCGGCACGCTTGAGGAGTTTTTTGAGGTTATCACCCTTAAACAGCTCGGCAGGCACTCAAAGCCTATTATCATTCTGAACACTCTCGGCTTTTACGACCCGATGTTAGATATGATAGAGCAGTCGGTGGCTCAGAAGTTTATGTCGCCCAACGTCCATAAGCTGTACAGCGTGGCAAACTCAATTGACGAGGTCTGGGAGCAGCTTGAGAGTTACAGGGCGTTCTCATATAACAAGTACTCCTGATCCGGTGAGCGATATGGATATGTGTGAACGCTGCGCGCATTACGTTTCCGACGATGAGTTCGGCGACTACTGCGACATCAATCTCGACGAGGACGAAATGGAAAAGTTCCTCACTCAAAATATGAAAACCTGCCATTATTTTCAGCTTGACGATGAATACGGCATTGTAAGAAAACAGAACTGATATTATAAAAAGGACGCGCTGTGCACGTCCTTTATTTTTCAACCGTTACGGTGATTTCCTTTTTAACGCTGCGGTTCAGCACGTCGGTTACCGAATATGTCACCTTGTATTTGCCGGGGACGTAGGTGTTGGGATTGCCTATGATCTCCATTTTTTCGGTGATGTCGTTTGAGCAGGTGTCGAGAGCGGTCACGCCGTCAGCCTTGTCAAAGCTGTCGCCGGCTTTGATCGTAATATCCTTTGCGCCGACGATCTGAGGCGTTTTG
>ONCY01000100.1 GCA_900316435.1 uncultured Eubacteriales bacterium
ATAATCGTAAACCGGCTGACCGCCGTCAATCATAACGATCTCTGTTCTTCTGTATTTATTGTGAAGCTCATTGTAAAGCGCCTGAGCCTCAGCCTCGGTTGCGTCGGCTCCGCATACAAGCAGCATAATGTCGTAGCGCTGAGCCTTTGTCGCCTCGCAAAGCTCAATCGCCGCGGTGTTGCGGTCTGCGCTGTCGGTATAAACCGTGTCGCCCGCAAAGCCGATGAAATCGTCCTTTTTAACGGCAACCCCGTTCATCTCGGTGTCGCGCACGGCGCGTGATACCATTCCCGTAACAACGCCGGAAATAACTTCCTCAAGCTCAGCTATTACCGCGTCGGTGTCGCCGACTGTAGTATCCATCATCGAAATTGCCGCGTAGCCCTCGCCTATTGTTTTTGTAGGCACAACGCGCACATCGGCTCCGTCATAAAGCTGAGCCGCCTGCTTTGCGGTCATGATAATATTTGAGTTGTTGGGGAACACGAAAATAACGTCGGCGTTAATCTCGCGGAAAGCCGCTATCATATCCTCTGCCGAGGGGTTCATGCTCTGGCCGCCGTCCACAACGACGTCGCAGCCCAATGATATAAACGCATCCTTTATTCCGCTGCCGGCGGCAACGCTCACCACGCCGAAGGGCTTGTGTGGCTTGTTTACCTTGGGAGCGAACTTCTCCTGCATATGGTTTTCGTTGTGCTGCAGCGTCATGTTTTCCATTTTAAATGTGAGGAACTCGCCGTAGCGCTGCATATGGGATTCGCCGACGCTGTTAAGGTAGCTTATCAGCTCGTCCACATTGAAATTATCTATATCGATTTTGCTTGACTGCAGTCTCAGCAAAAACTCGGTGCAGTAGCCGAATTCAAGCACACTGTCAGCGCCGAAAGCGTCCAAATCAACGCTTTTAGCCTGAGCCGCCGCCTCAGCCTCAAGAGCAACCTCAGCTCCGCCGAGAGCTTTTATCATACCCTCAATAATATAGCCGAGCCCCGCGCCGCCGCTGTCAACAACGCCCGCTTCCTTTAAAACGTCGAGAAGGTCGGGAGTGCGCTCAAGCGACTGTTTAAGCTCTGAGCTGAAATCAGCAAAGTAGCTTTCAAGCGAGCTGTCATCAGTGATATTGCCGTTTGCCGCCGCAACCGAATCCTTTAAAACGGTGAGGATCGTACCCTCAACGGGAACGGATACCGCGCCGTAAGCCTCGCTTACTCCGCTTTCAAACGCCCTTGCAACTGCCCTTACGTCAGCCCGGGCAATGCCCTCAAAGCCCTTTGACAGCCCCGCGAAAATACGCGAGAGGATTACGCCTGAGTTGCCTCTTGCGCCAAGCAGCATTCCGCTTGCCGCCTTGCCCGCGGTTTGTGAGAGGCTTTCGCTGCCCTCGCCGGCTGCGGCCGCGCCCGAGTTGATGGTCAAAAACATGTTGTCGCCCGTATCGCCGTCCGGGATCGGGAACACGTTTAAATCGTTAACTGTAGTAATATTCGCTTTAAGGTTGGCGGCACCGCCGCGCAGCAGCCGCGCAAATAATATGCCGTCGAGCACTGTTGTCTGCATATCAGCATCTTCCTACTTACAAAATAATTGCGGAGAAATGACGAAAAACATTGACTTTTCCCCACCTTATATATTATAATAGAACCGCAAAATTTTTAATGGACATTTTTTCAATAATTTGTATATAAAGGTACAGTATTATACTGTTATGTTTATTAATCCTCATTGCCTGCGAATAATGTAGAAAGTTGTGATATTATGGAGAAAAAGCCAAAAACCGTTGACCGCCGCGTGCTTAAGACAAAGCGCGCAATCCGCACCGCCTTTGCAAAGCTTATGGTGACAAAAGACATCAACGACATAACCATAATTGAGCTTGCCGCAACCGCCGACATCAACCGCAAAACCTTTTACAACTACTATTCGGGCGTTTATCAGGTTGTTGAGGACATTGAAAACGACATCCTGCAAAGCTACGAAAAGCTGCTCGGCAACGTGCAGTTTAAGCAATCCATGGCGGCGCCCTATTCCCTGTTTGAGCGGTTCAGCCGGCTTATAAACATGGACCCGGAGTTTTTCGGCTATCTGCTGTCGATGAACGGCAACGCCGCGCTTATAACGCGCATTATCCGCCTGCTTAAAGACAAAACGCGCGAGGTAATGGTAGCGCAGCTTGACATGGAGGACTACAAGGCGGACATAATGATTGACTTTGTACTGTCGGGAATGCTGTCGGTGTACCAGCACTGGTACAGCTCCGACCGAACCGTGCCGCTGGACGAGGTAACTCAAATAATAAGCACAATGAGCTTTAACGGCGTAAACGGCGTTTTAAAGGAAAATTGACCAACCTGCCGTCAACAAATAGTTAAACACTGATTAATGCGAGCTTTTAAAAACAGTTCGTAGGGGGCGACCCTTGCGGTCGCCCAAGCAAAGTTTTCCTCACTTACAAACGTGTCCTATGCCGATGACGGTCTTCCGCTACAGCCTGACAGCCGCAAGGGCTGTCACTACACTGCTAAAGGAACGCTCTGATTATATCAGCAGTTGCGTAATCGCTAAAAAAGCCTTCGGAGCAAAATCCGAGGGCTTTAATACTTTTAATTATTCTGTTTTGAATAAACCGTCATGCCGATTCCGGTGTCCATTACATAAATATCCTTCGGCATTCCCATAAACCTAAACGTTACAAAAAGGTCGCCTGCCGCGCCGGAAATGTTCATCATCTGAATAAAGTAAACCGTCCAGAACCAATTTCTCGGAACAATAATCAAAAGCACGGTAAGCACAACGCCCCAGAACACAAGCGGAGCAAGCGCAACAAGAATATATGCGGTTTTTCCGAAGTAGTCCCTTTCAGAGCCGGCGTACGCGTACAGTCCCGTATAGCCGAACCTGAGCTTTTTCGCTCCGAACAGCTTCATAACCGCTCCGTGAGTAAGCTCATGCAGTACAACATACGCAAAAACGCCTGCAAGCATTACAAGCATCGGCAGCAGGTCAAGAAACAGGTTTTCGCCGTCACCGCCGAACTCAGTCAGAGGGACAAAGCAAAAATATCCAAGCGCAAGCATTGCAGCGCAAATAACTCCGCCGATAACATTAACTATTACGGCTGTCTTTTTATCCTTTTGCAGGTTTACCGAATATATTTCATTATAACCCTCAGGGAGGGTTTGAACAGATTTTTGCATAGTTTTCCTTTCTAATTAGCGGACGGAAACAGCTTTTTTATCTTAATCAGCTCTCCGCTTACAATTCCGAGTCCGAGGAACTCTCCCTCTTTTGTTTTAACGCGCAGGGTCGTTCCGTCGGGAGTGTTTTTATCTTTTAGCGCGGTGCGGGCAATATCAAGAGCGCCGCCGTTTTTAAAGCGCTTCGCCTGAGCTTCGGAAACGCTCAGAGCCGTATAGTCATTAAACAGGCTTTCAACCGTGCGCAGCTTTTCGGCTATTTTTCCGCTGTCGCAAAGCTCCTTAAGCTCGTCGAGCGTAACGCAGTCGTCAAGCGTATAGCCGCAGGCGAAGGTTCTCCTGAGCGCGGTCATAACAGCGCCCGTGCCGAGCGCCGCGCCTATATCGTCGATAATAGTTCGGATATATGTACCCTTTGAGCATTTTACGCTCAGGGTGCCGCTTTGGCTGTCCTCGTCAAAAGAGCAAAGCTCAAGCCTGTAAACCGTGACGCGCCTGGGCTCGCGCTCAATCTCAATTCCTTTTCTGGCGAGGTCGTAAAGCCGCTGTCCGTTCTTCTGAACCGCCGAAAACATGGGAGGGATCTGCTCTATCTCACCCCTAAAGCGAGGGAGCACCGCCTCAATGTCAATTTGTGAGGCGCGGCGGCCGCTCTCGCTTTTTAGCTTTCCCCAGATATCGAGGGTATCGGTAGTAAGCCCCAAACGAAACTGAGCCAGATACTCCTTATCATGGTTGACTATTAAATCCTGCGCCTTGGTAGCCGAGCCGAGAAGCACGGGAAGCACGCCTGTAGCGTTTGGGTCGAGCGTGCCGGTATGTCCTGTTTTGCGCTGACATGTAAACTTTCTTACAACGGCTATCACATCAAACGAGGTAAAGCCCTGCGGCTTGTCGATTACAATTACGCCGTTCATAGCACCTCGCTTACAACCGCCTTGAGCTTTTCCTTTGCTTCTTCAAGGCTGCCCGAAACCGAGCAGCCAGCAGCCGCGGAATGTCCGCCGCCGCCGAGACGCGCGCAAAGCTCAGCCGCGTTTACATTGCCGTTTGTTCTGATTGAGACATTAAATTCATTCGGCTCCTTTTCGCGCATGGTAATACCGATTTCAACGCCCTCAATCTGGCGCGGAATTGACGCAAGGCCCTCGAGCTCGCCGTCGCCTACGCCGACTTTTTTCTGAATATCAAGCGTAACGGCGATAATTGCGCAGCGGTCGCCGAAGCAGTATTCTATAGAATCGTAAACCTCGCGTTCAAGCGCAATTTTCTTGCGCGTTTTGGTCTCGAACATAACCTTATTTATATAGGCGGTGTCGCAGCCGATGTCGATAATATCGGCGCATATACGCAAAATCTCGGACGTTGTGTTTGTGTAGCGGAAGCATCCCGTGTCGGTTGAAATTCCCGTATAAAGGCAGTTTGCGATGTCGCGGGTGATGTTAACGCCCATATGCTTATAAAGCTTAAAAAGTATGGCGCAGTTAGCCGCCGCCTTACCCTCAACAAGCTTAAGCGGAGCCTCTACCCTGTTTATAAGGTGGTGGTCAATGCATAAATCGATTCTGCCCGCGTACTTTTCCCGATTAGCGCCGAGCAGCTTTTCGTCGGCTACGTCAACGCTTACAACGGTCTGAGCCTCAAAGCTCTGCTCGATAATCCCCTTTTTCAAAAACTCAAAATCCTTTGGAACCGAGGTAGTAATAACCCTTGCGTTTTTGCCCATCTGCTGCAATACAAGGCAGAGCGAATAGCCGCTGCCCAGAGTATCGCCGTCGGGGTAATCGTGGGTAAGGATCTCAAAGTTGTCACGCTGTTTCAAAAACGCGGCAGCTTTTTTCATTTCGTCAGTCATCGGCTTCCTCCCCGCTTACGGGAGCGCCGTCCCCAATATCAAGCGAATTCAAAATTCTGCTGATGTTGGCGCTGTACTCAATGCTGTCGGTCGCCTCGAAAATCAGCTCGGGAACATGCCTGAGCTTAAGCCTATGGCCAAGCTCGCGGCGGATAAAGCCCGAGGCGGACTTAAGCCCCTTAACGGCTTCCTTGGCGCGGGACAAGCCCTCGATAGCGCTGACCTTGACGGTGCAGTAAGAGAGGTCGTTTGTAACCTCTACCCTGACAATTGACAGAAACGCGCCCGTAACGCGAGGGTCTTTAAGCTCACGGAAAATAGCCGTAAGCTCGCGTTTGATATCTTCTGTTGTACGTTCAATTCTGTGACTTGCCATTTTATCTCCTGATGTAGAGTCAGTTCGGAATCTAAACTCTAAACTCTCAATTAATCTCTGTATTCCTCTATTGTATAAACCTCAAACATATCGCCTTCCTTAAGGTCGTTGAACTTTTCGAGTCCGATACCGCACTCGTAGCCCTCCTTGACCTCTTTAACAGCGTCCTTAAAGCGCTGGAGCGAAGCGATGCTGTCCTCGGCTATAACTATGCCGTCGCGGATAACGCGAACGCCGCCGCCGCGCTGGATTACGCCGCTCTTGACGTAGGAGCCCGCGATAGTGCCGACGGACTTGATTTTGATGACGTTGCGGCACTCAGCCATACCCAGAACGACCTCTCTGGTCTTGGGCGCGAGCATACCCTTCATAGCCGCCTCAATTTCGTTGATGCAGTCGTAAATTACGCTGTAAAGGCGCATGTCTACGCCCGCGTTCTCGGCGTGAGCCGCTGCAACCGCGTCGGGACGAACATTAAAGCCTACTATAATAGCCGCCGAAGCCTCGGCGAGCATTACGTCGCTCTCGTTGATAGCGCCGACAGCGCCGTGGATAACGTTTACGCGGACTTCCTCGTTTGAGAGCAGCCTTGACGATGATTTGAAGCTCCTTGACCTCGCCCAGCTTCATCTGGTCGAACAGGTTGTCGAGAGTAACCTTGGTGCGCGCGTTGAAGATTTCCTCCTTCTTAGCCGCCTTGCGCTGCTCAACAAGAGTTCTTGCAAGACGCTCGTCGGAAACAGCGTCGAATACGTCGCCGCCTACGGGAACCTCGTCAAGACCTGTGATCTCAACGGGAACCGAGGGACCTGCCTCCTGAACGCGCTCGCCCTTATCGTTAGTCATTACGCGCACTCTGCCCACGGTAGAGCCCGCGATGATGATGTCGCCCTTATGAAGCGTACCGTTCTGAACAAGGACTGTGGCGATGGGGCCTCTGCCCTTGTCGAGGCGCGCCTCGATGACCGTACCCTTTGCGGCGCGGTCGGGGTTAGCCTTGAGCTCTTTCATTTCGGCAACAAGAGCTACCATTTCAAGCAGGTCGTCAAGACCTTCCTTTGTCTTGGCGGAAACGGGAATGCAGGGTGTGTCGCCGCCCCATTCCTCGGGAACAAGCTCATACTCGGTGAGCTGCTGCTTAACCTGCTCGGGGTTAGCGCCCACCTTATCCATTTTGTTGATAGCGACAATTACCGAAACGCCTGCCGCCTTGGCGTGGTTTATAGCCTCAACGGTCTGGGGCATGATTCCGTCGTCAGCCGCAACTACCAGAATAGCAATATCTGTTACCTGAGCGCCGCGAGCACGCATGGTGGTGAACGCCTCGTGTCCGGGTGTGTCGAGGAAGGTTATGGGCTTTCCGTTTACCTGCACGCGGTACGCGCCGATGTGCTGGGTAATGCCGCCTGCCTCGCCCGCGGTTACGTTGGCGTGGCGGATAGCGTCGAGAATTGAGGTTTTGCCGTGGTCGACGTGACCCATAACAACAACAACGGGCGCTCTGCCGATGAGGTTGGACTCGTCGTCCTCGCTGTCGTCGATGATCTTCTCCTCGATTGTAACAACGACCTCTTTTTCAACCTTTGCATGGAACTCCATAGCGATAAGCGAGGCGGTGTCGAAGTCGATTGTGTCGGTAGCGGTAACCATAGTGCCCATGAGGAACGCCTTTTTAACGACCTCGGCAACCGTAGCCTTAAGGCGCAGAGCAAGCTCGTTTACCGTGATTTCATCGGGAATCTGAACGGTGATGGGCTTCTGCTTGCGCTCAAGGGCGATTCTCTTCAGGCGCTCAGCCTCAGTCTCGCGCTTGCCCTGACGTCTGCCGCGCTGCTTCTGGGTGCGGTTAGAGAACTTCTGCTTCTTTGTTGTATGGTCGCGGTCTGTGCTGCGGGACTTTGAAGTGCCGCTTGCAAGATCGTCGTATTTTGAATTGTAGCGCTCAACGTCAACGTTCGTTGCTCTGGTGTCAATGACCTTGCGCTTGCGCTGATGGCTGGGAGCCTCGCCCTTTTTCTCCTGCTGAGCGGACTGCTTTGCGGGCTGCTTTCCGTCAGCCTTTTTGGCGGCGGGCTTAGCCTCTGCCTTTTCAGCCTCCCGGGACTTGGGATCTTCCTCCTTTACGGGCTCGGGAGCGTTGTCGAGCTTTTCGTTCCTTGCCGCAAAATATTTATCAAAATTTTCTACGCTGTTTTCCCTGGTGATGACGTCAAAAATAACGTCCAGCTCACCCTCGGTCAGCGTCGTCATGGTTTTCTTTGAAACACCGCAATATTTTTCGAGAATCTCGGTAATCTTTTTATTCGGCACCTTTAAATCGGCTGCCGCGTCTTTAACCTTGTATTTAATCATCATATTCTCCTCTCTGTTTCACTCGCAATCATCGTGGCAAGCTTGTCGGCAAAGCCCCTGTCCTCAACGGACAGAACCGCGCAAAGCCTTCCGAGCGCAGCGCTCAGCTCACCTTTGCTTCTGCCTGAGTCCAAAACGCTTACACCGCATTCCTCGGCGGCTCGTTTTACGCGCTTAAGACTGTTTTGTGAGGCGTCGGACGCGTGCAGTATCAATAAAGATTTACCCTCTCTTATTGACTGCTCGCAGATTTCGGCGCCGATGACAAGCTTTTTTGCCCGTCTGCATAACCCTAAAAATGACAATACCCTGTCGTTCATATATTCTGTAACTCCGCACTCATTTGCTCGTAGACTTCCTCGGGGATTTTGCAGCTCAGCGAGCGCTCAAAGCGGCGCGCCTTACGCGCCTTTTCAAAGCACTCAATACTTTTGCAGACATACGCGCCCCTGCCGGGCTTTTTGCCCGTAAGGTCAAGCGATACGCTGCCATGCTCAAGTATACCGCCGTCCTCTCCCTGTTTATCGGGAGCCTTTACAACGCGTATAAGCTCGCGCTTGGGCTTCATTTCCCCGCAGCCCGTGCATTTTCTAAGTGGTACCTTTTTCATATTATTCTTCCGTCTGCTCAGCTTCTTCAGCCTGAGCCTCAACCGTTTCGTCTTCCTCGTCCTCGCCGTAGAAGCCGCTTTCGGGACGGATATCAATTCTCCAGCCCGTAAGTCTTGCGGCAAGGCGGGCGTTCTGACCTTTGTTGCCGATTGCGAGCGAAAGCTGGTCGTCGGGTACGGTAGCCTTGCAGCTCTTTGTTTCCTCGTCGGTGATGTCGACCTTAAGAACCGTAGCGGGAGAAAGCGCCGCCGAAACATACTTCTGCGGGTCGTCGCTGTAAACGATGATGTCGATCTTCTCGCCGCCCAGCTCGTTTACTATAGTATTTACGCGCGTTCCCTTGGGGCCTATGCAGGCGCCGATAGCGTCGACGTCGGGGTTGTTGCTGACTACCGCCATCTTGGTGCGCGAGCCCGCCTCTCTTGAAACGGACTTTATCTCAACAACGCCGTCGTAAATCTCGGGAACCTCCTGCTCAAACAGGCGGCGTACAAAGCCCGGATGTGAGCGCGAGATAATAGCGTGAGGACCTCTTTCGTTGTCCTTGACGTCGGCGATATAAACCTTAACAAGGTCGCCCTCGTGCAGCTCTTCGATACCTACCTGCTCAACCTTGGGCAGCATTGCGGTGCTCTTGCCGATTCTTATTGTGGCAACGCCCGACTTCATGTCGATTCTCTCGACCGTAGCTGTAACTATCTCGCCCAGCTTGCTCTGGAACTCGATAAGGCTCTGACCCTTTTCGCCGGCGCGGATACCCTGACGGATAACGTTTCTGGCGGAGGAAACAGCGATTCTGCCCAAACGCTTTGGATCGAGCGGAACCTCGATTTCATCGCCTACCGCAAATTTCTTTCTCTTGTTGATCTGGCAAGCCTCCTCAAGGGTGACCTCAAAGTTAGGATCCTCTACCTCATCTACGATGGTCTTTACAAGCTTAACGTCGAATGAGTTTTTCTCGGGATCAGCCTTGAATACAACGTTTTCGTTGCCGCCGTAATAGCTTTTGCAGGCTATTTCAATCGCTTTTTGTATCTGCTGAAGCATAAAATCCATCGGAATGTCTTTTTCCTTTTCAAACATTCTCAGCGCTTCAAACAATTCCTTATTAGTCATTTTTTCAACCACTCCTTTTTTCAGTCCGAGCAGACAGATCGATCGGTTTTATCGGTTTATTGCCCGACCGCTGTCCGGCTGTATTCTGTTGCGTTTTTTATACGGGCAGATAGATTTGTAATTATTTCAACGTTTTATGCCCGACCGCTGTCTTGTTCTGTAGATATCGTTTTGTATTATGAGAAAGGTTTTATCAAAGCCGAAACGAATCCCGACCGAAACCTTTTTATATATACTCTTACAACATTTTTACACCAAGGAAGAATACCTTGCTGACAATTCAATTCCGAATTGTTTTGACCCGCCGTTGCAGATACCTTTATATTAATGCAGGCTCTCCAAAGGCGGAATTGGATGGAACGTCACGTTCCCGAATTAATTGAAGTCGTCAAGCTTAACCCATGCGGCTTCTTTTTTATTAAATGAAAGCTGATTTTCGCCGCCGTGATCCTCAACGGTGACCTCGCCGCTGTCGTATGCCTTTAGAACTCCGCTGAATTCTCTGCCTATCCCCTCAACGGGTCTTAGCATTTTTACCATGATATCGGCGCCGATAAACTGCTCAAAGTGCTCGTCGCGGATAAGCTCGCGCTCAAGCCCGGGTGAGCAGACCTCAAGGCAGTAGGCGTTTTCAATCGGGTCAAGCTCGTCAAGCGGGTCGTTGATCGCGCGCGAAACAGCCTCGCAGTCGTCGATAGTTACACCCTCGGGCTTGTCAATAAATACCCTGAGGTACCAGTCGGCGCCCTCCTTGACATAGCGGACGTCCCATAGCGACAGCCCCAGCTCAGCGACAATCGGCTCGCATAGCGCCCAAACCTTTTGGACGGTAACGCCGCCCTTACTTTTTGCCATTAATACCCTCCTTACTAAACAACAAGGAGCGGACCGTTTGCCCACTCCTTTAGTTTCAAGTATTTTACGATAGAATTATACCACCCAAGGCGGTAAAAATCAAGTGTTTTTGCGAATTTTTCCTGTTTTTTACTATTTTTACAATTTATGACAGGCGATTGTCAATATAATCCATATAAGGTTTTTTGTAATAGACGCTGTCGGGATTATCGCGGTACCAGTCAAATTCCTCGCGCAGTCCCTGCTCAAGCGAAACGGCTGAGGGCATTAGCTCATACTGGCGCGAAACGTCGAGGATATACTCGTAATTATAGAAGCAGAAGTAGTCCCTCTGCTCAATATCCGCGTCAACACAAATCAGCTCGGGCTTTTTGCCCGCGGCGGCATAACATAGCTCAACCCATTCCCTGACGGTCACAATGTCCCTGTTGCCGACATTGAATATACGCTCCTTCGGGCGCTTTTCGAGGAGGACTTCAGCAAAGCGGCAGAAGTCAAGCACGTTGAAAAACTGCAGCTTCATCTCTCCGTTTTTGGGAAGATAGAACGGTCTTGACTGCATGGCGCAGTCAAATACGAACGCCTCGCGGTAGAGGTTCTCATAAATGCCGTAAAAATACGGAGGGCGCAGGATATAAGCGGCAGGTACAGCCGACTGCAAATACTGCTCGGCCTTAAGCTTGTTTTCGCCGTAAACGCCCCATACGGAGTTTTTGCCGCAGTGCTGCTCCTCGGTAAAGGGCTGAGGATTCGTTTCGGGATAAACCGCGCTGGAGCTGACGAGAATGTAATCGTCAAATGAAACACCCGATTCAATCAGGGTTTTGACATGCTCCTCGGTATAGGCTGTAATGTCAAGAATCAAATCAAAGTGAGCGCCGCGCAGCCTGTCGCCGAGAGCCGTTCTGTCGCAGTTAATAAGCGTTACGCCCCTAACCTGCTCCCTGCTGCCGCGGTTGAGAACCGTTACATCATCGCCCTTTTTGACGAAATACTCCGCCGTAAATCTGCTTACAAAGGTAGTGCCGCCGGTAATCAGAATCTTCATAATATGCCCCTTTCAGCTTTTTAAAGATAATAATCAGTAGGGAATCCCTCAAATATTATAGCAGAAAACGCGGCAAAAGTCATCTTTTTTTAGCGCTGAAAAATTTTTCAAAAAAAGATTGAAATTTCAAATAATATATGTTATAATACCACTTGTGCAATAAAAAGCCGCAAAAATAAATACGCTGATATAGCTCAGTAGGTAGAGCGCATCCTTGGTAAGGATGAGGTCACCGGTTCAAATCCGGTTATCAGCTCCATAAAAGCAGGTGCTCCTTCAGGGGTACCTGCTTTTATTATACCTCGGCAAAAGGCTGATAACCGGATTTGAAGGCGAGCGTGCCCGCCGCAGGCGGGTAAAAACGTCACAGTGTGACGTTTTTAGCGAGAGAGCAGATGAAACCCTTCCCGCCGCACTGAACCCCTCATGCGAAGCAGGTTATCAGCTCCAAGAACAATCGCTTAGACAAGCCACTTTAAGGCTGCCTAAGCGATTTGCTTTTTATTTCTTTATCTGCCGAAAGCTTATAATTGCTGCGGCTGACTGTAAGAATACCCGTATTATAATCTATGTCGCTCCATTTTAACCCGGCAAGCTCTCCGCGCCTGCAGCCCGTATTCAGAGCCATGTGTATCAGCAAACGAAATTGCAGCGGTTCTTTTTCAAGCGCTTGCAACAATGCGCTCAATTCACGCTCATTGAATATTTCCGTCTTTTCTTCATCTGTTTTCGGAAGCGTTATCCGGTCGCCGTCCGCAGGATTAGAGCCTATCAGACCAAGCTTATATGCGCTGTGCATAACCGATTGTATCATAGTATAGTATCTGTGGATTGTGGAAGGCGAAAGCTTCCCCGGCTTGCCGTCAAAATGTGTTGTGCGCTCTTCCAACGCATTTATGAAGCGTTGTATGTGTATAGGCTTAATGTCTTTAAGCTTGAAATGTCCCAACATAGGGACAATACATATTTCAAGCATACGAGTATATCTCTCAAACACAAGCGGTGAAAGCTGCTTTTTTGCTGTTTCAAGATATATCGGCACATAGTCGGCAAGCTTTATTCTGCCGTCAGTCGGTGCAGACCCGTTTTGACATGCCTCCTCAAAAAGCACCGCCTGCCGCTGCAGCTCTTTTTCGATTTGCTTTTGCGTCATGCCGCTGTCGGGCTTATATGTCATTGTGCGGCGGATTTGCTTGCCCGTGAGGTCATAGCCGCATGATACCGATATTAAATAGCTGTTATTGCGTTTCTGGATTGTGGGCATTTTCGTCACCTGCCTTTTTATATTCTTTGAAACAGTCTTTTATAAACTCCTGCGCATAGAAAAGAAGAAGCTGTGATTTTTCATAGTTTTTTCTGTTTTGTTTTTTACCCAAGCCCTTAAAATCCTTCATCATTGTGTTATATGAATACCGCTCCAAATACAGCGCAAGCTCTGTAAAAACCAAATTCTCCGCAAGATGATTGAAATACGGGCGGCTAAATTCCATAGCGCCCGTAAGCGTGCTTTTGATTGCGTCGACCGATTTTTCGCTGAGTCCCGTGTAATCGCAAATAAAGCGCACATCTTTATCCGTTGCTTTAGTGTCGGTCAAGCCCAGAATATAATCTGCCGATACACCAAAGGTTTTTGACAGCAAAATCAAGTCATCTACCGAGGGCGTCGATTTTCCGCGCTCCCAGTCGGCAATCTTTTGCCTGTTGCAATTTAGCTTTTCGGCAAGCTCGATTTGTGTAAGCTTATTGTCCTTTCTGAGGTCTTTTAAAGTAGAAAATATCGGCATTTTTGTCAGCCCCTTTTGAATTGTCGCAACTATTCCACATGGTGATGTTTTTGTGGATTTTATCTTGACTTGTCATATTTTCCACTTTATAATTAAGTTGTGGAACAAGTCATCATCTTTATAATACACTTTAGATGATGACTTGTCAATACAAAAATGAAAGGATTGAAAAAAATGTTGAGTAACAACGAAATCAGAAAAGCGGCAAAGACAAACGGCGTATTTTTATGGCAGGTTGCGGAGCGGCTGAAAATCAGCGAGCCGACAATGACCCGCAAGCTGCGGCGCGAGCTGTCGCCCGACGAAAAGCAGCGCATTTTCTCTATTATTGACGAAATCGCCGCAGAAAAGAAAAGCGCCGCTCAGAATGTTGCAGCACTCTGAACGGCTAAGACCGAAAACACACCAAAACATTTTACAGTCCTACGTTTATTATAACACAAAACGCCGGGCTGTAAACCTCAAATTTACAGAAAGGAATTATAATTTATGGAATTATTTAATCAGCCGCGCAAAATACCGCGCATGAGAACCGTTAAAGAGGCGGCGCAGGAGATAAAACAGCTCGACGCAAACACCGCCGTCACCGAAACACATATACGCCGCCTTGCTCTTTCGGGAGTATTGCCGAGGGTAAAGGCGGGCAAAAAATACCTCATAAACCTTGATACCCTCTTTGAATATTTGGAAAACCCGACAGCGGAAAAGTTTCAGCCGAAGCAGGACGATAACGCCGCTGTGCGGGGAATTAGAAAGATTATGTAAGGCGGTGGAAAGCGTTGGAAAACGAAAACAGTCAATTGCACTATATGCAAATATCTGTTGACCATATGGAAATGATGAACTATCTTACAGATGAACAGCGCGGTATTGTATTTCGTTTTGTATTTGAATACTTTCGCGGCGAAAAAACCAAAGAAGAAATTATCGCGAAAACCAATGACGAAAACCGTATTATTCTGCCAATATTTACGTTGATAGCAAAAAGCATTGACAGGGGGCGCGGTGCTTATGAAGAACGCTGCCGGAAGAACCGCGAAAACGGCAAAAAGGGCGGCGCTCCAAAGGGAAATCAAAATGCACGCAAAAGAAAAATAGACGAGACAGAGAATAATGATTCTGAAGAAGATATAGAAGATGATTATAGTAGCACTACGCTTGCTCATTGGTTTAATTGTTTGTCAACCGAACTCAATGAAGCCGGGACTAGTTTCTCTGCGTTTTTTGATTTTGAACAATTATGCGCTTTTTTTGCAGTATTGAGTTTTATCGTGATTTGTTTTGAACCTCAACCCACTAATTCAGGAGATATGAGTTTTGAATCATATTTACAAGGCGGTGTTAATACTTTTATTCATAAGTGTAACAGTTTAGGTGCAGACGCCTTTTTAGAAGAAATGCGGCAAGAATACAAAACTGAATATGTAAATAAGGCATTAGCACAAAAACCGCATGCCACAAAAGAAGAGTGCGAAAAACTATTTGACTATTGCACAGAGCCAACCCCTTTGATACAAAATACTATTCTGAATATTAGTCATGAAGAAAGCTGACAACTATAAACTGTAAAATTCAGAATAACAACCAAAACAACCGAACGGTTGAAAAAACAACCGAAACAAGCCAATAAAATTAATTTAAATTAAATCAAATTAAGTT
>ONCY01000021.1 GCA_900316435.1 uncultured Eubacteriales bacterium
CTTTAAAGCGGCAATTGCCAGAAAATAGCTTTGCTTTCCAAAACCCGCAATCTGGCCTACACATACGGGCGCAATTACGGAATGGTGACGAAACTCCTCGCGGGCATGGATATTTGACATATGCACTTCAACATAAGGAATACTAACCGAAGCGATCGCGTCGCGCAGAGCGTAGCTGTAATGCGTCAGCGCTCCGGCGTTTATTACCGCGCCGTCAAACTCGGTGAGTGATTCGTGGATCTTGTCAATAAGGTCGCCCTCATGATTTGACTGGTACACCTCAGCCTCAAAACCGTTTTTCTCGGCACAGAGAAGTATTTCCTCGGAAATAGTATCCGCGGTTTCTGTACCGTATACGCCCTTTTCCCTGATTCCGACCATATTAAGGTTGGGACCAAGCATAATCAGTATTCTTTTCATAAAATCACCCCATACAAAAAGCGGACAGTTGCCCTGTCCGCCTGTTTGATTATCTGTATTTGCGTTTACGAGCCGCTTCAGATTTCTTTTTGCGCTTTACCGAAGGTTTCAGCAATAACACCAGCTCTGGCACACTGCTTCTTGAAACGTCTTAAAGCGCTTTCAAGAGATTCATTCTCTTTTAACCTAATCTCTGCCATCTATCTTCCCTCCCATCTGCCATAAGGCATGGGTAATTTGCATAATTTGCAAGGCTATTATACAATATGTAGCTAATATTGTCAATAGAAATGTAGAAAATTAGATTAATTTTATTTATTTGGGCTTTACAACGAGGTTTACAAGCTTTTTAGGGACAACGATTTCCTTAATAACAGTCATATTGTCGATTGCCGCCTGTACTTTTTCGTCGGATTTTGCAAGAGTGAGCATATCGTCCTTTGAAGCGTCAACAGGAACATTTAGCTTAGCCTTGATTTTACCGTTTACCTGTACAACGATCTCAACGCTTTCCTCAACGCATTTTGACTCGTCATAATCGGGCCACTGAGCCTGAGCTACAATTCCGTCGCCGAGCTTGTTAGCCTCGTAAACCTCCTCCGTAATATGCGGAGCAAAGGGATTGAGAAGAATTGAGAAAATACGGAGCTCTTCCCTGTTGATCGATTTTACGTTGGAAATATCGTTAATAAGCGCCATGAGCGCGGCGATTGCTGTGTTGAACTTAATGTTCTCGATATCATCGCCGACCTTTTTGATCGTCTTATGGAAGGCGCTCTCAAGCTCGGGACGGATAGTACCGCCGTCAACCAAAATATTCTGGAGGTTCCAGAAGCGCTCAAGGAATCTGCGGCATCCGCGAATGCTCGCCTGGCTCCATGGAGCTGCCTTTTCAAAGTCGCCGATGAACATCTCATAAAGGCGCATTGTGTCCGCGCCGTACTCGTTTACAATATCGTCGGGGTTAACAACGTTGCCGCGGGATTTACTCATTTTCTCGCCGTTCTCACCCAGAATCATACCGTGAGAGGTACGCTTTGCGTAAGGCTCGGGAGTAGGAACAACGCCGATGTCAAAGAGGAATTTATGCCAGAAGCGGCTGTAGAGCAGGTGAAGAGTGGTGTGCTCCATTCCTCCGTTGTACCAGTCGACGGGCGACCAATAATTGAGGGCTTCCTTTGAAGCGAGAGCTTCGTTGTTGTGAGGATCCATATAGCGCAGATAGTACCATGAGGAACCTGCCCACTGCGGCATTGTGTCGGTTTCACGCATAGCGTCGCCGCCGCACTTGGGGCACTTTGTTTTAATCCAGTCGGTCATATTTGCGAGCGGAGATTCGCCTGTATCTGTAGGCTCATATGATTCAACCATGGGAAGTCTGAGCGGCAGCTCACTCTCGTCAATCGGAACATAGCCGCACTTGTCGCAGTGAACGATTGGAATAGGCTCGCCCCAGTAGCGCTGACGCGAGAATACCCAGTCACGGAGCTTATAGTTTACCTTAGCGTGACCTTTTTCCTCTTTGGTGAGCCAATCAATAATTTTTACCTTTGCCTCGTCAACAGTCAGACCGTCGAGCATTCCGGAATTAACCATAATACCTGTCGCGCAGTCGGTAAAGGCTTCTTCCATAACGTTGCCGCCCTTTACAACCTCAATAATGGGAAGGTCGAATTTCTTTGCAAATTCCCAGTCGCGGGTATCATGCGCGGGAACCGCCATAATTGCGCCCGTGCCGTAAGAAACAAGAACATAGTCGGAAATAAAAATCGGGATTTCCTTGTTGTTAACGGGGTTTATAGCGTTTACGCCCATGAGCTTAACGCCGGTTTTATCCTTGGCTACCTCTGTGCGCTCAAAATCAGACTTTCTTGCCGCGGCAGCCTGATAAGCGCGGATTTCGTCCATATTCTCAAGCTTGTCCGCCCATTTTTCGATAAGCGGATGCTCGGGAGAGATAACCATATATGTAGCGCCGTAAAGTGTATCGGCTCTTGTGGTGTAAACCGTCAGAGTATCGCCTGTTGTGGCGGTGAAATCAACCTCAGCGCCCGTGCTTCTGCCGATCCAGTTTTTCTGCTGAGCTTTTACTCGCTCGGGATAATTGACCAGATCAAGGTCGTTGATAAGACGGTCGGCATATTCGGTGATTTTGAGCATCCACTGGGATTTAACCTTATGAACAACCTCGCTTCCGCAGCGCTCGCAAACGCCGTTTACAACTTCTTCGTTAGCGAGAACGCACTTACATGAGGTGCACCAGTTAACGTTCATCTCTTTTTTATAAGCGAGGTTGTGCTTAAAGAGCTGAATAAAAATCCACTGCGTCCACTTGTAATAATCAGGGTCTGTGGTATTGACCTCGCGGCTCCAGTCGAACGAGATACCGAGCGACTGAATCTGCTTTTTAAAGCGCGCAATATTGTTTTTTGTAACGATTTCAGGGTGGATATGATTCTTAATAGCGTAGTTCTCGGTGGGCAGACCGAAAGCGTCCCAGCCGATCGGATAAAGCACGTTAAGTCCCTGTAATCTCTTTTTTCTGGCAACCGTATCAAGCGCGGTGTATGGACGAGGATGTCCCACATGAAGTCCCTGTCCCGACGGATAAGGGAATTCAATCAAAGCATAAAACTTTTCCTTTGAAGCGTCGTTGCTTGCGTGGAATACGCCCTTTTCCTCCCAAATTTTTTGCCACTTAGGCTCAATAGCCTGATGATTGTATTTCAAGTAAATCCCTCCATGAGATAATATCTTAGTTTTCGGTAACAACTTCGGCCAAATCAACGGGTTTGCCGTCCTGCCACATTCTGTCCAGGTCGTAGAACTCGCGAGCCTCGTTGTCAAACACATTGACGATCACATCGATATAATCGAGTAAAATCCAAGTGTTTGAACGGTAGCCCTCTATGTGGCTCACCGATATTCCGGCCTTGTCAAGCTGATACTCTACCTCATCGGCAAGCGCCTTAACGTGAGTCGAGCTGCTGCCTGTGGCTATAACCATGTAATCGGCAAGCACCGAGATATCGCTTATTTCGATAACCTGTATATCAATGCCCTTTTTGCTGTCCATTGCCTTTACGGCAAAAAGGGCGGTTTCCAATGACGTCATATTATTTTCCTTTCCTGTTTAAAACAAGGTCGTTATAGCAAAACAGCTGATCGGGATGAATTGCGGCCTCCTTGGAAGATAGATTTTGTAAGGTGAACTGACAGCTGAAAATCATGGCTTCTTCAAGGCTTTTGCGCGACTTTTCCCGCATGATATCCGCGCCGTTATAGCTGCGCTCCTTGGATGTATAGTCCGCGGTGTAGATGATTTTTTCAAGCAAAGACATGTCCGCTCTGCCCGTTGTGTGATAGCGGACAGCATTTATAATGTCGCTGTCGGTAATACCAAGCTTAGTATTGACATAAACGCTGCCGCTTATCGAATGCCAAAGCTTAGGCGCGTTTTGCTGAACATCGTCTAAGATTATACCACCGTCACGGATAATTTGCAACTGTTCTTCATGCGGGATTTCTTTTGTTATGTCGTGAAGTATGCCCGCGATATAAGCCTTTTGCTCGTTACAGCCGTATCGCTTTGCAAGGAGAACCGCTTCCTCTGCAACATTTACACTGTGGGTGTAGCGGTAATCCCCCATCATACTTCGGATTATATTTCGGTATTTGCTTGCTTCCACAAAATCACTTCCGGTTATTTCTTTTTCGCTTTTGGCAAGGTAATTACAGGCTCATCGGGATTCGGTCTGTACAGCACGAATTTTGAGCCGATAACCTGAACAACATCCGCGCCGCACTTTTCTGCAAGCAAATCAGCGCATTCACGGGCTGAATAAGCGCTGCTTTCAAGGCGCTTGCCCTTGATAAGCTCGCGCGCCGTTAAAGCGGTATCAGCCTGCATAATTATATTATCGGTAATTTCGCCCTTGCCTATTATGAGAATCGTTTCCAGATTATTTGCCAAACCCCTGAGATAAGCTCTTTGTTTACTGTTTAACATATTTTATCCTTTCAAATACTCTTCCAGTTTTGTCTTAAGCGCCCTTAGCGCCTTGCCGCGGTGACTTACATTATCCTTTTCCTCGGCGGTAAGCTGAGCAAAGGTTTTGTCGCCCTGCATAAAGATAGGATCGTAGCCAAAGCCGCCGTTGCCTATAAACTCGTAGCCGATTGTGCCCTCGCAGATTTCTTCAATTTCAATCTTGCTTCCGTCAGGCAAAATGCAGCAAATTGCGCATGTATAGTGCGCTCCGCGCTGTCCTTCGGGAACGTCCTTCATTTCATCGAGAATACGCTGAGTTCTGTCCTCATCGGTAACGCAAAGCTCGGGGCAGTAACGCGCGGAAAATATACCCGGTCTGCCGCCGAGAGCGTCAACACATATTCCCGAATCGTCGGCAACGGCAGGCATCCCTGTTTTTTCAAAAGCCGCGTTAGCTTTTAAGAATGCGTTTTCCAAAAATGTTGTTCCTGTTTCGTCAACATCGTCAAGAACAACGCCCGCTTCTTTTGCGGATACCGCCTCAATTCCGAGAGGATTTAATATACGCTCAAGCTCAACAAGCTTTTTTGCGTTATTGGTAGCTATAATAAACTTCATAAAGAATTACTCCGTGTCATTAGATTCAAACAGCGCACGCGCAAATTCCTGAGCGTCAAACGGCTGAAGGTCGTCAATCTGTTCGCCTACGCCGATATACTTGACGGGGATTCCCAGGCCGTCTTTAATAGCCAAAACAACGCCGCCCTTTGCGGTACCGTCAAGCTTTGTAAGAACTATACCCGTAATGCCCGTAGCCTGCCTGAACTGCTCAGCCTGATTAACGGCGTTCTGTCCTGTAGTGGCATCAAGGACAAGGAGCTTTTCCTTTGCGGCGTCGGGAAGCTCGCGGTCGATAACGCGGTTGATTTTGGCAAGCTCGTCCATCAGGTGCTTTTTATTGTGGAGTCGTCCTGCGGTGTCGCAAATTATTACATCGGCGCCTCTTGCTTTTGCTGCTGCAATTGCGTCGAAGATAACCGCAGCGGGGTCGCTGCCCTCGCCCTGTTTGATGATCTCGCATCCGCTGCGCTGTGCCCAGATATCTAACTGGTCAATAGCCGCGGCGCGGAAGGTATCGGCAGCAGCAAGAATTACGCGCTTGCCCTGATTTGAAAGCTGCTTTGCAAGCTTGCCGATGGTTGTTGTTTTGCCGACGCCGTTTACGCCGATAACAAGAATAATTGAGGGCGAAGTTGAAATATCAAGCTCCTCGCCGCCTGAGAGCATTTCGGTAATAATTTCCTGAAGCAGACCGTTGATTTCGGACGGATCTGTAATTCCGTTTTTCTTAACGCGCACGCGAAGCTCATCGCAGATTTTTTCAGCGGTGGGAACGCCTACATCGCCCATAACAAGGAGTTCTTCAAGCTCCTCAAACAGCTCCTCGTCAATTTTTGTAAAGGATTTAAGCATTGAGTCGATCTGACCCATTACAGCTTTTCTGGTCTTTCTTAATCCCTCTTTAATCTTACTGAATAATCCCATAATATCAGTCCTTTAATTTGATTTAATTCCAAGCTTTTCGGCTACCTCGGTCGAGCGCAGCTCAAGAAGCTTTGAAATACCCTCGTCCTGCATTGTAACGCCGTAAAGCACGTCGGCTTCTTCCATTGTGCCTCGGCGGTGAGTAATAAGAATAAACTGTGTTTTGTCTGTAAGCCTTCTAAGATAGCTTGCGAAGCGGTTAACGTTTACATCGTCAAGCGCAGCCTCGATTTCGTCCATGACGCAGAAGGGCGCGGGACGAACCTTCATAATAGCAAAGTAGAGCGCGATTGCTACAAGCGCCTTTTCACCGCCCGAAAGCGCGTCGAGATGAACGACTATTTTACCCGGCGGATGAACAATGATGTCGATTCCGCTGGTAAGAATGTTTTCGGGATCTGCAAGCGACAGCGAAGCAGTTCCGCCGCCGAAAAGCTCTTTAAACGTAAAGGTAAAGTTTCGGTTGATCTGCTCAAAGCTCTCGACAAATACCTCTTTCATCTGTTTTGTCAGTGAGGTAATAAGCTTTTCGATTTCATTCTTTGATTTTTCAACGTCCTTGACCTGAACGCTCATAAACTCGTAGCGTTCCGATACCTCTTTGTACTCTTCAATCGCCGAAACGTTAACGCTGCCCAATGCGCGGATACTTTGCTTTAGGCTGTTAAGGCGCTTTTGAGCCGCAGCGGAATCTTCGATTTCGATAGCAGTTTTTTCAGCCTCACGGCGTGTAAGCTCGTACTCCTCCCACAGCTTGGAGATGATTGTATCATATTCCTTTTGAAGATTGATTTTTCGCTCCTCAAGGCGCGCGAGCTCTCTGCCCGAGTTTTCTCTTTCGGCAGTCTTATTGCGCTCGGCAGCTCTTATTTCGACGCTGCGCTTTTCAAGAAGACTGCGCTGTTCGTTAAGAGCCTCTATCTGTGATGAATGCGATTGCTGAGTGTTTTTTAAGCTTTCGATCTCTTTTTTATTATCTTCTATTTCTTTTTGCTTTTCATTTATTGCTGCCTCAAATCCTGAAATCTGAGCGGTTAACTTCTCTTTATGAGCGTCCATGTCGCTGCCTGAATTCTTGGCAAATACGATCTCGGAGTTTAGAGCGTCAATATCCTTTTGCGCCGTAACGATCAAAAGCCTGATATTTTGCAGTTTTGCGCTCAGTTCCTCGCGTTTTTCCGTAAGCTCGGCGCGACTTCCCGTCAAGTCGTTGACCTTCTGTTCCGCGTCGGCGATTTCAAGGCTGAGCTCAGTCAAGCGCTGACGTGCCTGTTTCCTGCTCTTTTTTAAGGCCTCTATTTTATTGAGGCAGTCGTTTATTTCGGTTTGAGCGCTTTCAAAAGATTCATTAAGATTCAACAGCTCGTTTTCGCAAGCTCTCAGCTCGGCTTCAAGCCTCACCAGATCCTGCTGCTTATTTGAAAGCTCGGCTCGGCTTCCGAGAACCTGAGCCTCAATTGAAGCGTATTCAAGGTTAAGCTGTTCAAGCTGAGTTTCAGCCTGCTTTTGCTTTTCGATTAAAGACTTTGTTTTCTCCTTAAGCTGAGCAATTTCGGAAGCGCGGCTAAGAATACCCGAATTGCGAGCAAGCGAACCACCCGTAAGCGAACCGCCCGCGTTGACCACCTGACCGTCAAGCGTAACGACTTTGAAACGGTAGGAGTATTTTTTGGCAATTGCGGCGGCGCTGTTTAAATCTTCGGCTATTACGATCTTTCCCAAAAGCGAGCTGAGGATATTGCCGAATTTTTCGTCGCAGCTGCAAAGCTCTGCCGCGATTCCTATAAAGCCGTAGCAATCGTCAAGACCGTGTTCTTTCAGTTCACGGGGTTTAATTGTATTAAGCGGAAGGAATGTAGCTCGTCCGCCGTCGGTTGATTTTAAATATCTGATAGCCTGTTTTGCGTCGTCATCATTTCCGACAACAATATTCTGCATGGCGGCGCCTAAGGCGATCTCAATAGCCGTAGCATACTGCTTCGGGACTGAAATAACACGCGATACAGGGCCGAAAATACCGTGCAGCTTTCCGCTTTTTGAAGCGTTTACAACCTGTTTTACACTCTTTGAAAAGCCTTCAAGGCTGTTTTCAAGGTTTTCCAAAAACGTAATCTTTCTTTGGTGCTCTCTAACATCGAGAGAAAGCTTGTCGCACTCGTTTTTTCGCTCTTCCCTTTTACGGCCTTTTGAATCCTGCTTAAGTGTAAGTCCGTCAATCGAGTTTGAAAGCGAGTCGATTTCTTCCTTAACCGCGGAAATATCAGCGATATATTTATCGTGCATTTGAACCAGGTCGCCTCGCTGAGCTGCTTTGTCGTCATTTGACTCCTTAAGAGCTTCAATACGGCTTGTAAGCTCGTTTATGCTGCTGTCTGACGTCATATCAATAACGCGCGCGTCGGCGGACTGTGAGGTAAGCTGTGAAAGCTTTGCAGTCAGCTCCTGAAGGATATCTCCGTTTTTGCCCGAATCTATATTGATAGTATTGAGCTGCTCGCTGATTTCGGCGTAAAGCTTTTGGTTTGAAACTATCTCGTTATCGAGCACGTCGATACGCGCCTGCTTTTCTGCAATGCTTTTTTCAAATTCATCGGCGTTTTTATTAGCCTGCTCGATTTCATTTTTAACCCTGACTATATTCTCTTTATTATGGAGAATATCGTTCTCGGCAACGGATATTTTTGCGTTCTTCTCAGCTATTTCCCCGTCTATTGAAGAAATTTTTCCGCGAATGGAATCGATTTGCGAGGCTAAAGCTCCGTTTCTATTGTATATTTCCTCGGTTTCGGTCTGGATATCCTCAAGAGCTTGCTCAGCTTCATCGTACTGAGCCTTGGCAATAATTATCCTTTCATCCTGACGCTTGATGCTCTCCTGCGATTTATCTAAAGTCAAAAGCCAGATAGCGATTTCAAGTCCGCGCTTTTCTTCCGAATACTTCAAAAATTGCTGTGCTTTTTCGCTCTGTTTTTTGAGCGGGCCTACTCTGTCCTCAAGCTCGGTTACTATATCGCGCAGGCGCAGAAGGTTGTCCTCGGTATTTTTCAGCTTGCGCTCGGCGTCAATTTTGCGGTAGCGGTATTTTGAAATACCCGCCGCTTCTTCAAAAATCTCACGCCTGTCCTCGCTTTTTGAGGAAACAATGCTGTCAATTTTGCCCTGCCCTATCATCGAATAACCGTCGCGTCCAAGGCCTGTATCCATAAACAGCTCGTTGATATCCTTTAGTCTTACGGCTGCTTTGTTGATCAAATACTCGCTTTCACCGCTGCGGTAATAACGGCGGGTAACGGCAATTTCATCTCCGTTAAAATCCAGAACACGGTCAGAGTTATCTATGTTGAGAGTAACCTCGGCATAACCTGTCTTTTTTCGGTTGTCGGTTCCGTTAAATACAACATCCTCCATGCGCGAACATCTCAGACTTTTAGGTGACTGTTCGCCCAGAACCCAGCGGATAGCGTCGCTGATATTGCTTTTACCCGAACCGTTCGGTCCCACAACAGAGGTAATGCCGTTTTCAAAGGTCAATTTAGTTTTATCAGGAAAAGTTTTGAAGCCGTGGACTTCAAGAGATTTCAGTCGCATCACATACCCCTAAATCGTACTTATCTAATGTATCGTCAAATTTAATTTCAAGCTCGTAGCCCATTTCGCGGAATTTATTGATATTCCGCTTATTTTGCCCCAAAAATTTTGAGAGAGATTTGGGGTTGATTGTAACCATGAGCTTTTTTTCGGAAAAGCTTTTTGCTTTTTCAAGGAATTGTTCGTAGAATATACGGTTTTCGCACAGCTCCTTAAAGGCGGGGTGATAATTTCCGCCCAGGCTGTTTTCAACAAGGCTGTCGGAATAATGCAGCCCCAACCGAATTATTTTTATGTCAGCCTTTGCAAATAAAAGAATCATTTTTGAGCAAAGAGTAACAGACTCCTCAAGCGTATACGGAACAAAACTGCCGTTTAAATAATAATCGGCCAAGTCCGTGTTTTTCATTACAACAGTTGGATATATCCGCACTGTATCGGGTTTAAGCTCGATGATCTTTTGGGCAGTGGAAAGGTCTTTTTCAAGAGTTGCTCCGTAAAGCCCTGTCATCATCTGCAAACCGAGCGAAAAACCGTGTTTTTTAATCAAATTTGAGGCGTTTATTACATCTTGTGCCGAATGTCCGCGTTTATTTAATTCTAATACAGAATTATCCATTGACTGCGCGCCAAGCTCGATTGACGTTACTTTATAATCTTTAATGATCGAAAGCACTTCATCGTCAATGTAATCGGGGCGCGTTGAAATCCGTATACCGTAAAAATCAGGCAAAAAAGGTTTTGCGGCTTCGAGCAGAGTAATCATGTAAGCTCTGTCTATTGCGGTAAAGCTGCCGCCGAAAAAAGCGATTTCGGTAAGCTTGCTTTTTTCTTTTAAATCTTCTTTGGCTTTTTTAAGCGTACGCGCAACATCATCGGAGGTCGGCTGCACGCTTTGACCTGTGATATTCTTTTGATTGCAAAAGCTGCACTGATGAGGGCAGCCGTTATGAGGAATAAAAATTGCAATATTTCCCGGTTTAATAACCCATCAACTCCAACGCTTCCCTCGCTGCCTGCTGTTCAGCTTCTTTTTTGCTTTTTCCGCCGCCCTTGCCTATAACATTGCTGTTAAGGTGAACCTCAAAAACAAAGTGCTTGTTGTGGTCGGGGCCGCTTTCCGACACCAGAACATACTCCAGCCTCTCGCCCGGATTCTTCTGGATGATTTCCTGCAAAGTGGTTTTATAATCCTTAACCTGCGGCTTCTTGGAATTCTTTATTGCGGGAATTATAAAGTTTAAAACATGCTTTGAAGCAGGCTCCATACCTCCGTCAAGGTAAACAGCCGCGATAAGCGCCTCAAACGCGTCCGATACAATCGAGGGGCGCTCGGCGCCGCCGTTCTTTCGCTCTCCCTTGCTGAGTACAATATAGTCGCCCAAATTGATTTGCTTGGCAAACTCAAAAAGCGATTTCTCACACACAAGCGACGCTCTCAGCTTGGTAAGCTCGCCCTCGGGCAGATCCGGACAATGCTTGAATATATAGTCGCTGACTATGATAGAAAGCACCGCGTCGCCCAAAAACTCCAGTCGCTCGTTATATTCGATGTGCTGCGCCTTGCGCTCCTTTGCGTATGAGGAGTGGGTAAGCGCAACCGTTAACAGCTCTTTATTCTTAAAATGATAACCGATTCTTTCTTCTAATTCCATTTAATTTCTCCGTTATTTTAGTGACGCGGAAATAATATCTATCGCATTTGCCTCAACATAATCAATGCACAGGCCGATAGCGTTTACAAGCGTGACAGCCTTGGCATCGCCGTGCACCTTGAATACTGGCTTTGAAGCGCCCAGAATAGGAGCTCCGCCGTATGTGTTGTAATCAAAGCGGGTTTTCATAGCCTTTAGGTCTTTCATTACAAGCGCAGCGGCCATTTTTCCTTTTGCGCTGCCCGTGAAGATGTTTTTGATCTCCTTCATCAAAACAGACGCCACGCCTTCATAGGTTTTGAGAATCATGTTGCCCGTAAAGCCGTCGCACACTACAACGTCGCATTTGCCTGTAGGAACATCTCTGCCCTCGATATTGCCGATAAAGTTCAGCCTGCTCTCCTTTAAAATACCGTAAGTCTCACGGTAAAGCTCAGTTCCCTTATGATCCTCGGTACCGACATTTGCAAGTCCGATTCGGGGATTATTGATCTTCATTACCTTTTCCATATAAACCGACGCCATAACCGCAAACTGACGCAGCATTTCGGGGCGGCAGTCAACATTGGCTCCGCCGTCAAGCAGCATTAAACAGCCCGTTACGCTGGGAAGAACAGGGGCAAAAGCAGGGCGCTTTATACCCTTGATTCTTTTGATAAGCAGTGTTGCGCCTACGCACAAGGCTCCGCTGTTACCCGCACTGAGAAAAGCGTCGCCTTTGCCCTGAGCCAACAAACGGAAGCCTAACGCCATAGAGCTGTTTTTTTTTGTTTTTACAACACTCTCGGCTGAATCGTGCATTGTAATTACTTCGTCGCAGTCCTCGATTTCAATGCGGTCAAGCGAGATGTTATTCTGAGCGGCAACCTCACGTATTTTAGATTCTTTGCCTGTAAGAATAATGTCCACTCCGAACTTGGCTACAGATTCGGCACAGCCCTTGATTATTTCGAGCGGCGCGTTGTCGCCGCCGAAGGCGTCTACGATTATTTTCATATCAATCACCAATATTCTTTGAAAGAATTTTATCTAAAGCAGCAAGCGCACGTTCGCTGTACGCTGCCGCGCGTTCACGCTTATCACGCGGTCTGTTCAAAAGCTCGGGCAAAACTCCGAAATTAGCTCCCATAGGCTGAAATTTTTTTACCGAGGGATCGGCAATGTATCTTGACAAAGCGCCGATCATTGTGGTCTCGGGCAGCGTCAGGGTGCTCTCCCCTTTTAACAATCTTGCCGCGTTAATGCCTGCCATAATACCTGACGCAGCGCTCTCCATATAGCCCTCAACGCCCGTGATCTGACCCGCGAAGAAAAGCTCTTTATTTTCTTTAACGGAAAAATCAGAATCAAGAACCTTGGGCGAGCATAAAAAAGTATTGCGGTGCATTACGCCGTATCTGACAAAATCAGCGTTATGAAGCGCCGGTATCAGCGAAAACACGCGCTTTTGCTCGGGAAACTTAAGATTAGTCTGAAAGCCCACAAGGTTATACATCGTACCTGCGGCGTTCTCCTTACGAAGCTGAAGCAGCGCCCAAGCCCTGTGACCTGTTTTTGGATTGATTAAACCGACAGGCTTCATCGGACCGAAGCGCAGCGTTCCCTCACCGCGCTGAGCCAAAACCTCAACGGGCATACAGCCTTCGTAGACTTTTGGATTGTTTACGTCAAAGTCGTGCAGCGGAGCGCGCTCGGCGTTTACAAGAGCGTTGTAAAAAACCTCGTACTCCTCTTTATTCATCGGGCAATTGATGTAGTCGTCGTCTCCGCCCCTGTCGTAGCGCGACGCTGTAAACGCGTAATCCATGTCAACGCTTTCGGCGGTTACAATTGGCGCGGCAGCGTCAAAGAAAGACAGCGAGTCGCCGAAACGCGCTTCAATAGCCTTTGCCAACGTATCGGAAGTCAGCGGCCCAGTGGCTATAACGGTAATTGCGTCATCTGGAATAGAAACTATTTCCTCATGATAAACGGTGATAAGCTGATGGTTTTCGATACCTTCCGTCACCAGATGAGCAAAAATATCACGGTCGACAGCAAGCGCGCCTCCTGCCGGAACCTGACATTTATCGGCGCACTTCATCAAAAAGGAGTCAAGTCTGCGCATTTCCTCTTTTAAAAGCCCTGCGGCGCTTTCAACGCGCATTGCCTTGAGTGAATTTGAGCAGACAAGCTCGCCGAATAAATCTGTTTTATGCGCGGGAGTGCGCTTTTCCGGCTTCATCTCATAAAGATGAACCTCGATTCCGCGGTTTGCTATCTGCATTGCCGCCTCGCAGCCCGCAAGCCCCGCGCCTATTACGTTAATATACATTACTTTTCTTCCGTTTTTGCTGTTTTGGTGTAGCCGCAGTCGGTATTTGCGCAGAACAGCGTCGGCTTTTTGCCCTTCTTTTTATAGAGGATCTGACCGCACTGCGGACACTTTTCGTTTACAGGCTCATTCCAGCTTACGAAATCGCATTTAGGATAATTTGAGCAGCCGTAGAAAACACGCTTTGACTTTGTGTTTTTTACAATAACATCTCCGCCGCATTTCGGGCATGTCACGCCTGTCTTTTCAACATATTTGAGGATGTTTTTACATTCGGGATAACCGGGGCAAGCGATAAACTTACCGTATCTGCCCATTTTTACAACCATCTGACGACCACACTTGTCGCAGATAATATCGGTTTCGTCCTCCTTGAGCTTGAGCTTTACACCCTCCATCTCGGCTTTTGCCTCTTTAAGAGTGTTTTCAAAGCCGTCATAAAATTCTCTTAAAAGCTCAACCCACTGAACGTCGCCATGCTCGACCTTGTCGAGGTTGTCCTCCATCTGAGCGGTGAATTTCACGTTTACAATATCGGGAAAACGCTCCTTCATAAGCTTAGTAATTACCTCGCCCAGCTCTGTGGGCACAAGGCTTTTAGCCTCGCGCTTAACGTATTCTCTGCCTGTAAGCGTAGTTATGGTAGCGGCGTAGGTTGAAGGTCTGCCGATACCGTATTCCTCGAGAATTTTAATTAGAGAAGCCTCGGTATAACGCGCCGGAGGCTGGGTAAAATGCTGATTCTTTTTAAGCTCCTTGCATTTTACGGGCATGTTGTTTTCAAGCGGCGGAAGCTGAGATGACTTTTCCTCTGCTTCGTCCTTGTCCTCGACATAAAGCGCGGTAAAGCCCGGAAAGTCAACGTAATAACCCGAAGCCTTAAAGATATATCCGTTCGCCTCAATGTCCGCCTGAGTGGTTTTCTGTATGCAGTCAGCCATCTGAGAAGCGGTAAAGCGGCTCCAGATAAGCTTATACAGCTTGTACTGGTCTGACGACAGGCTGCTTTTAATGCTTTCCGGAGTAAGCGACGGCATCGAAGGTCTGATAGCTTCGTGTCCGTCCTGAGCGTTGCTGCGCGACTTAAAGAAACGCGGTTTTGCGGGAAGGTAACTGTCTCCGTAAGCGCCGCGGATATAATTTGTAACCTCATCAACAGCGTAATTAGAGATTCTGAGCGAGTCGGTACGCATGTAGGTAATAAGACCGGTAGCGCCCATGCCCTGAATATCAATTCCTTCGTAAAGCTCCTGAGCTACGCGCATTGTGCGGCGTGACTGGAAACCGAGCTTTCTTGAAGCCTCCTGCTGTAATGTGGAGGTGATAAAAGGCGGAGCCGGGGATTTTTTGCGGGTTCCGTTTTTGACCTTTGTAACAATATACTCGGCGCCCTGTAAATCGGCTTCTATCTTATCTGCCTGCTCCTGATTGCTGATTTTAAGCTTTCCGTTTTTATCGGCGTAAAGAGAAGCAACAAAAGTTTTTCTGCTTCCCTTAGGTATAAACTTGGCGTCGATCGTCCAGTATTCCTCTGGCTTGAACTTCCTTATTTCATTTTCACGGTCAACAATAATTCTGAGCGCTACAGACTGCACTCTGCCCGCCGACAGACCGCGGCGGATTTTTTGAGAGATAAACGGACTGAGCTTGTAGCCTACAAGACGGTCGAGAACACGGCGCGCCTGCTGAGCGTTGACAAGATCCTCGTTAATGGCTCTGGGGTGCGACATACCGTTTTGAACGCCTGTTTTTGTGATCTCGTTAAACTCAACGCGCTGGCAGTAATTCTCAGACAAACCGAGAATATAAGCCAAATGCCACGAAATAGCTTCTCCCTCGCGGTCGGGGTCGGTTGCGAGATAAACGCTGTCGCTGTTCTCCGCCAAGCCCTTAAGCTCCTTGACAAGCTTTTCCTTTCCTTTTATTATATCATATTTTGGCGCAAAGTCGTTTTTGATATCTACGCTGAGCCTTGCCTTGGGAAGATCGCGGACATGCCCCATTGAGGCCACTACCTCGTAACCGCTTCCCAAGTATTTTTTTATTGTCTTTGCTTTGGCGGGTGACTCCACAATTACCAAATCTGACATGAATTTCCTCCTATTTTAAAACAAAGTTTCTTCCCTGAAGCGCCTGAGCAAGCCCCTGCACTTCAAGTAAGGTAAGGGTGCCGAGCACCCTGTTCACGGGCATTCCCAAATCGTCCGCGATTTTATCGATATGAACGGGTTTAGACGAAAGATAGTTATATACAAGCTTTGCGTCGCCCTTCAGCTTAATGTCTGTTTTATGCTTCGGCTCCTGCTTTTCAGCCTCAGTCTTGACCTCAGCGGAGATTTTTTTAGAAGAAGGGTTGGTGTTTTCTGTGTTTTGGCTGATTGCTTTATCAAGACTAATGGATTTCCTTTTCTTCTTTACGGGAACGGCGTCTATATCCGACAGCAATATACTGCCAAAGCCGACCGAATCCTCAGACAGATTCTTGCAGTCGTAGTTAGCAAGAATATCCATAAAATCCGTTACCGGAATAGCTGTACCTTCCTTTATTCTGTAGTTTGAGCCGTGGTTCTGAGGGCTGTTGTTGCCAAGCAGAGCGAAAATATCCTTTCCCATTTCAAGGGCGAGGTTTGCTGTGATAAGCGAACCGCTTTTCTCGCCTGCCTCAATAAGCAGCACGCCGTCAGACAGCGCGGCGATAATGCGGTTTCTTGCCGGGAAATAGAAGTTGCGCGGCTCCTCATCGGGCGGATATTCCGAAATAACCGCTCCTTTTGCCGTAATCGCCTCTCGCATTTTCTCATTATCGCGCAGATAATGGCTGTTTATTCCGCAGCCGCGAACACAAACAGTTATTCCGTTCGCGGCAAGAACGCCTCTGTGAGAAGCGCAGTCAACGCCTAAAGCTCCTCCGCTCACGACGACAGTATCATACTTTGCCAGAGCGTAAGCGATTTTATATGAGTTCTCCACACCGTAACGTGAGGCTTGCCTTGTGCCTACTATTCCGATAGATAGATGTTCGTCAAAATCGGGTAGCTTTCCGCTCACATATAAAACAGCGGGCGGAGCGTAAATATTATAAAGACAGCTCGGGTAATTCGGATCGTCAATGGAAATTACCGAATAGTTCAGCTGCTTGCAGCGTTTCAAAACATCATCAGCGCCGTCGGGCTTAACGGAAGAAAGCGCTTCAAGTTCAACCGAGTTAAAAAGGCCGCAAAAACGCCACTCGCTTTCACCACCCTCGAAAAATTTGGATATATCGGTGTACATTTTAGCGAGCTTTTTCGCTTTAGGCGTATTATAGCCTATTGCCTGAGTCAGCATTATCCAGTATTTTGCGTTTGAAGAAATCATTTACTTTACCATTTCCCAAATTAGGATCGCGGCGGCAGCCGAAGCGTTCAGCGATTCGGCCTTACCGTCCATCGGAATAGTTATTTTGTGATTACAAGCGGCGGCGGTCTCCTGTCGGATTCCGTTGCCTTCATTGCCGATTACAACGGCGCAAGGTGGTTCAAAGGCAATTTCGTTTACCTTTACGGCGTCCTTATCGACCACGGCGGCATATGTATTAAGCGTAGGATGTTCGGCAAACCATACGGAAAGATCACTAACCGACAGGATCGCCAGACGGAAAACCGCGCCCATGCTGCCTCTTACCACCTTGGGATTGTAAATATCGCAGCAGTCATCGGACATAATAACGCCGCAAACGCCGAACGCCTCGGCAGACCTCAAAATGGTGCCGAGATTGTTCGGATCCTGAACATTATCCAAGACCAGATATTTTCCGCCATTGTCTATTTTATCAAAATAAGCGCTTTTGTCAAGTGTTTTTATTACGCAGAGAAAACCCTGGGGTGTTTGGGTGTCGCTGATATAGTCAAAAAGCGCGGATGAAAGCACAAAAGTTTCATCGGCGTGAGAGCTTAATGTGTTATAAGCATCAGAATTTTTTTCAATTGCATCTTTAGTTACAAACAGAGCCTGTATCTCTGCCCCGCTTAAAACGGCGTCAACGCAAACGCGAAGCCCCTCGGCTATAAAACAGCCTGACTGACGCCTGTATTTTGCGCTCTTTTTCAGTTTTAAAATATTCTTTATTTGCGCATTGTCCTTGCTGGTGAGCGTTTTCATACAAATCTCCAAATACAGCAAAAGCGTTTGGAAAAACCAAACGCTGTTACGGTTATATTATATTATGCGTTCTGAGCCTTTTCAACCAGAGCGGTGAAAGCTGCGGGATCGGAAATAGCGATCTCGGAAAGCATCTTGCGGTTAAGCACGATACCGGCCTTTTTAAGACCATTCATAAATGTGGAATAGTTTGTGCCGTTTGCTTTGCAGGCAGCGGAAATACGGGTGATCCAAAGACGACGGAAATCTCTCTTTCTCTGTTTACGACCTATATAAGCGTAGTTGCCGCTCTTCATAACAGCCTGCTTCGCCATCTTGAAATGCTTGGATTTCGCACCCCAATAACCCTTGGCAAGCTTTAAAACTTTTTTTCTTCTTTTGCGAGTCATCATCGCACCTTTTACTCGTGCCATTATATGTTACCTCCGTTATATTTAATGTAGTGGGTCAAGCGTGATTATTTATAAGGGATAAGACGCTTGATCTGAGCTGTGTTTGTTACATCAGCAACAGTTGTCTGACGAAGACCTCTTTTACGCTTTGTTGTCTTCTTGTTCAGAATGTGGCGTTTGTTAGCATGTGCGCGGATAACCTTACCGTTTTTTGAAAGTTTAAAACGTTTTTTTGCACCGCTATGTGTTTTAATCTTAGGCATAATAAAATCCTCCTTAATTAATTACTTGTTGGGCTTTGGCGCAAGAAACATTAACATGTTGCGGCCTTCCAGCTTAGCGGGTTTTTCAACAACAGCTTCTTCATTGCATGCCTCAGCAAAGCGCTTCATTGTATCAAGTCCGATTTCGGGATGCCCCATTTCGCGTCCGCGGAAACGGATAGATACCTTTACCTTGTCGCCGTGTCTGATGAACTTAAGCGCGTTGTTAAGCTTAGTGTTGAAATCGTGAGTGTCGATATTCAAAGAGAGCCTTACTTCCTTAATATCAACGGTATGCTGATTCTTTCTGGCTTCTTTTTCTCTTTTTGCCTGCTCAAAGCGGTATTTGCCGTAGTCCATTATCTTGCAAACAGGCGGATTTGCCTGAGGAGCGATTTTAACCAAATCAAGGTTTTTTTGCTCCGCAAGATTAAGAGCGTCCTTTGAGGACATAATACCGAGCTGCTGGCCGTCCGAGCCGATTACTCTCAGCTCTTTGTCACGAATTTCCTCGTTAATCTGAGTGTTAATTTCTTTCTTGCCGATGATTGAGCACCTCCAAAGCACAAAAATAAATAATGCGGACAGAAATACTCCCGTCCGCACCAATACTGATCTACTGAATCGTATTGACCCGTGCAGACGAAACCCCACAGGTGAAAGCATTTCTGCTTTGCTTTATTTTTCCTCAATATTATAATACACGATAACCCGCTTGTCAAGTGTTTTTTTAGAAAAAGAAAAAAGAGGCATGCTAACTGCACGCCCCTTTAGGATTTAAATTAATACTCTCTTCTCTTTCTTGCAAGGAAGAATACGCCAACTGCTGCCAGCATAACGCCGCCGATGATGAGGTAAACTGTGGTGTCCTCACCGGAGGTTACAGAGCCGCTGCCGCCTGAACTGCTGCCGCCGCCTGAGCTGCTGCCGCCACCGGAGTTGCCGCCACCGGAGTTGCCGCCACCGGAATTGCCACCGCCGGAGTTGCCGCCGCCTGAGCCGCCGGAAAGTGAAGACTTAGAAGCATCCCACTTAGTCAGGTCAACGCCTACAGACTTTGCTTTGTCCATGTTATCGTTAACGATCTTAGTTACCGTATCAAGAGACAGGCCGAGAGCCGCTGCTGTATCGTCGATAGTCTGCTGAACAGTTTTACCGTTATATTTGATAGCGTTGCTGAGGTTTTCTTTAGCGTTATCACTGGTAAGGAACTTAGTGAATACGGACTCAGCGGTTTCACCGGGCCAATAAACCTCGCCGATTACTTTACCGGTCGAGGTGATCAGTACAGGGTTGTTGTACTTGCTCTGATCAGCATTCTTCCACTTAACAACAAAGCTGGTCTTGTTAGAGTCAACGTTGTTTTCTACTGTTGTGCCTGTGCAATAAGCTGTGTCGCCGATGCAAGCGGAACCGATGATGAGGTCGCAGGTCTGCATACCCCAGTCTGCTGTAAAGATACAGCCGTAAGAGTTGCTTGAATCAAGGTTAAAGCCCTTATCGGCGAGGTCATATGACCACTTGTTGTTTCCTTCATCAGTCATCATGCCCTTTTTGGAACCCCAAGTAATCATTTCACCGTTCTTGTGATCATAGAGATACAGATAGATTTTCTTATAGGTTTTCCAACCGCTTGAAGCTGCGTCAAAGTAGATTTTGCTTCCGGCAGATGTCGATTCGGAACCATCATCCG
>ONCY01000059.1 GCA_900316435.1 uncultured Eubacteriales bacterium
AATAACCATTGCGGCAACTCCCAGCGGCGTACTTTCGTACATAAACGCCATCGCAATAATAAAGGCGCTTGCGGTGTGGCGGCTTGGAAAGCTTTTGCCATTGGTGGTCTTGTTGAAAACCGAGGGCTTTCCGTAGCGCTCATAGGGGCGCTGCTCGTTGACGATAAGCCGCAGCAGAGTAATCGCAATAAATACCCCAAGCGGCACTATTGTGAGCATTCTTATGTTCTGCCGCTGCCAAAAGAACGCGTACACCAATAGCGAAGGGTAGGCGATAAACAAGGTCATCGGCAGTATTTTGTAAATAAAGTGCAGTGTATATCGTGCGGCGCGGTTCTCGCTGAAAAACCGCACACACCATTCAAACGTCTTTCGGTTCATAAATCATCCTGAGTTTGCGGATATTACTCCGCGAATTTTTCTATATAATATCACACTCAGGCGACAATTTCAACCTTGTATTTCTCAAACCAGTAATCAAGCTCCACTATATAAGCCAAAATCTGCGGCGCCTTCATAAGCTGGCCGTACCACGGCTCGGTAATGCTATCGGGGTTTTCAATTATCCGCTCAACGGCTTTAATGTTCAGCATTTCAGTCAAACTATTCTTCTTTTCAAGAATTAACCTTACCCTGCTCGCGCACTCGTTAAAGTAAACGGGATTGTGCGTTTTGGGGTAGGGACTTTTTTTGCGCCACGCGATTTCGTCGGGCAGGATCCCCTCAAACGCCTTGCGCACAATGCCTTTTTCTCTGCCGCCCAGCGCTTTTAGCTTCCATGGCATGTTGTAGGCGTACTCAACAATTCGGTAGTCACAAAACGGCACCCTTACCTCAAGGCCGCACGCCATTGAGCACCTGTCCTTTCGCTCAAGCAGGCACTGCATAAACCAGTAAAAATTCAAAAAGAACATCTCGCGCATTCTGGCGTCCTCAACGGTATCGGAGTGCAGCTTAGGCGCGGCGTTGAGCGTGTCGAGGTACCTTTGGCGCACATATTCCTCGCCGTTTTTCAGCACTCCGTCCTTAAGTATCATGCGGCGCACCTTTTGGCTGCGCGACCACGGAAAGCAGTCCTCAAAAAGCCGCTCGCGGTTGAAGTACCAGGGGTACCCGCCGAACAGCTCGTCGGCGCATTCGCCCGAAAGCGCAACGGTAAAGTCTTTTTTAATCTCGCGGCAAAACAGCAGCAGCGACGAGTCAACGTCAACATACCCCGGCAGGTCGCGCGCGTCTACGCTGTCGTAAAGCGCGTCGGCAAGCAGCTTGTTGTCAAGCAGTATTTCGTTGTGGCGCGTGCCGGCGTCCTTTGACATAAGCTTAATATACTCATAGTCGCGCGTCGGCTGAAACTTGCTTTTGGCAAAATATTTGGCGTTGTCAATGTATTCAACCGAATAGGTGCTCGGTCTGCCGAGCTTGCGGGCTCGGTTGTACAGCGAGGCGACCTTTACAATAACGCTGCTGTCAAGCCCGCCCGAAAGCAGCATGCACAGCGGCACGTCGCTTACAAGCTGGCGCTCCACGGCGTCGGTCAGCAGCTCGCGCGTTTTTTCTATGGTCTGAGCCTCGCTGTCGGTGTGCTCGTGAGCCTCAATCGAAAAGTATGTCCTGCGCGTAAGCCTGCCGTTTTTGTAGGTTGCGCACTCGCCGGGGTTAAGCTCAAAAACATTCTTAAAAACCCCGCAGCCGGGAGTTCGCGCAGGTCCCAGAAAGAATATCTCGTTGAGCCCCTGCTCGTCGATTTGAGGTTTAACAACCTTGCTTGCAAGCAGGGCTTTTATCTCGGAGCCAAAGAGCAAGCCGCCCTTGTATTCATAGTAAAACAGCGGCTTTACGCCGATTTTGTCGCGGCACAGAAAAAGGCTTCGGTCGCGCGTGTTAAAAACCGCGAATGCGAAAATGCCGTTTAGCTTTTCGCCGCAGCGCGCTCCGTATTTAATAAAAGTTTTAAGCACCACCTCGGTGTCGCTGTGGCCTCGGAAGTGAAAGCCGTCTGCGCGCAGCTCCTCTCTGAGCGCTGAGCTGTTGTACAGCTCGCCGTTATATACGATAACATAAGTAACGCCGCCGTGACGCGTCGACATCGGCTGCTTGCCGTTTTCGCGGTCAATAACCACAAGGCGGCGGTGAATCAGCGCCGTGTCGCCGTTGATGTAGATACCGTTTTCGTCGGGGCCGCGCCTTTCAAGGGTCTCCGACATTGCCTTAAGCGTTTTGCTGCGCTCTGTCATAAGGCTTTCCTTTTCCATCCAGCCTGCTATTCCGCACATAAAATACCTCCTGCATATTATTGGTGTTTGATTGCCTGTTTTACCGACGCCAGAAAGCAAATTGTAACGCCCACAAGCGCCGCGCCCGAGAGTACGCTGCCGCCAAATACAGCCGCCCTGTCAACGTGTGAGGTTGAAAATACCGCCTCCTTTTGGGGCACCAGCCTAAGCCCTATATGGGTGAGCGCTGTCGTTAGCAAGCCCTGAATAATTCTGAATAAGAAAAATAGAGTTTTGCTTACACGCACCTCTCCCAACGCGGCAAAAATTTGTAAATGAACGCAAATTCCGCCGAAGCCGATAAAAAAAGCAACAGCTTCAACAGGCGAGCTCCGCGAAAGATTAACAATGCCTGAGCTGACCTCAAGCATAGCCGCTGCCGCCGTCAGGAAAGCCGAGCCCGGCAGCATTTGAAACAGCATTCCCGAAAAAGCCGAGAATAACAGCACAAACGCGCAGATTATAAGCATGCTTTTTGCCGCCGAGTAAACCGAGATTACAAGTGCTTGAGAAAACGGAACGGAAGATAAAGATAATTCTCCTTTAGAATAATGGCTCTTTTCCCGCCGCAATAGCCTTGCAAGCGGCGCCGTCAGCAGCACAGACATTACCTGAGTGGCAAATATTATCAGCCCGATGTTCACGCTGCCTAAAAGCCCCGCACCCGCAAAGCTTATTACAAACCCCGGGCCCGCGCACACCGCGAACAGCGCCGCCTGTTCGGCCTCGGAGTCACTCAGGGCGTTTTGCCTTCTAAGCTGCGCTATTCCGCCCGCGCCGACAGGGTAGCCTCCTATAAGGCTCATAAGTATTACGGGCGCTGCGGCTCCGCTCAGCCCGAACAGCTTTTGAGTGATTTTGTTCAGCGGCCTGCCAAGCCTTTGGCACAGCCCCGTTTGCGCAAAAAGGTTTGTTACCGCCATAAACGGAAACAGCGACGGCGCAAGCACGTTCAGGCACAGCTTTATTCCGTTTGCGGCGCCCTCGCGGCTCCCCTGAGAAAACACCGTCAGCAGCACGCAGCACAGCGCAAGCAACAGGCATTTTGCCGCGGTAAAAAATTTGCGTATCACCAAAACACCACCGATAATATCTATGCTGACGCCTGAATAAATATTATTGAGGTGAGCAATTTGGCAAAAGAAAAACACGCAGCGCCGCGCTTTGAGTTCGGCTCGGCGCCGCTTATTGAGATGACGGGCAACCGCCTTGTGACAATTGAAGGCTCTACGGGAATTTTGCTTTACGAGAGCGACAGCGTAAAAATAAGTACGGGCAGAATGGTTGTGTCATTCGGCGGCAGAGGGCTCAGACTGCGTTGCATTTCGGGCTCATGCGTTGAAATAAGCGGCTTTATTTCTAAAATAGAATTTTTATCGTGAGGTGACTGTATGCTTTTGGGGCTTATACGCTTTTTCAGGGGCAGCGTCGGCTTTAGGGTCACGGGCAAAGCGCCCGAGCGCTTCCTTAATATTTCGGCTCAGCGCGGTATAAATATATGGGGCGCGCAGCCTTATGAAAATGGCATTGAGGGCTTTATGTCGGTAAGCGATTACCGCCGCGTGCGCTCAGCCGCAAGGAAAGCGGGCGTGCGCTCGCAGATTACCGTCAAGCGCGGGTTGCCGTTTATTGCCGCTCGCTTTAAGCCGAGAATCGGAATTCCCATAGGCACGGCTTTGGGTATTGCTCTGCTTATTTTCCTGTCAAATTTTATCTGGACAATTGATGTTATCGGCGAAAAGCAGGTCAGCGAAACAGCGCTTAAAAGCCTGCTTGCCGATAGCGGAGTGCGTATTGGCGCGTACAGAAACGCTGTCGATACAGGTCAGGCAAAGCGCGACATCCTGCTTAAGGTCGATAAAATCGGCTGGCTGAGCGTAAATATCGTCGGCAGCCATATTAATGTGGAAATCAAAGAGAAAATCGAAAAGCCCGAGCTTGAAAATACCGCGCCCTGCAATCTTAAGGCAAACGCCGACGGCGTGATCACCAAGGTCACCGCAGGCGAGGGAATAGCTCAGGTAAAGGTCGGAAGCGGCGTGGCTAAGGGCGACCTGCTTGTAAGCGGAGTAAACCTTACCTCGCAGAACACGGTTCGCTATGTGCGAGCCAAGGGCGAGGTGCTGGCTGATGTTATTTCTGATAAGGAATTAAAAATACCAAAAAGCTTTAATTATAATTCTGTTACAGAAAATAAAACCGAGCGTAGTCAGCTGAGCTTTTTAGGCGCGCGGCTTCCGTGCTCGCTCAGCTTCCGCTCGTTTGATTCGGCGGTCTACACCCAAAGCGACGACAGCCTGAACATAAACGGCGTAGACCTTCCGCTGGGCTTTGTTACCCAGACCGAGCGCGAGCTGAAAAGCGAAAAGGTGAGCTGCGACCAAAAAACGGCGGAGGCGGTTTTCAAAAAATACTTTATGCTGTTCGAGATTTTTGAAAAGGGAAAAAGCAAGCTTGTATCAAAGCAGTTCGCCGCCGAGGGGACAAAGGACGGCTATATATGCAAAGCCCGCTATGTTTTCAACGAGAATATCGCGGAAAGTGTTGATTTCACGGTTCAGGAATAGTATAATTTTAAAAAAGCTGAAAAAAGGAATACTGATAATGAGAATTTTTTGTATAGGCGATGTTGTGGGCAGCGTCGGCTGCCGCTTTCTTCGCTCAAAGCTGCCCGCGCTTAAAAGGGTAAAGGGAATTGACTTGGTAATATGCAACGGCGAGAACTCCGCGGACGGCAACGGAATTACGCCATCGGCGGCTCAGTTTCTGTTTGACAGCGGCGTTGACGCAATTACGCTCGGAAATCACGCCTTCCGTCGCAAAGAGGTCTTTGAAGTCCTCGACAGCAATCCGTTCATAGCGCGCCCCGCTAACTTTCCCGACAGCGCCGCGCCCGGGCACGGAATAATTAATATCGACACGGGCAGGCGCGTTGTTACGGTGATAAACCTCATGGGCAACATGTACCTTGAAAGCGGGCTTGACTGCGCCTTTGACGTTATCGACCGCGCTTTAACTCAGGCTGAGGGCAGGATAATTCTTGTCGATTTTCACGCCGAGGCAACAAGCGAAAAGCGCGCAATGGGCTATTATCTTGACGGCAAAGTCAGCGCGGTTTTCGGCACGCATACCCACGTCCAGACCTCGGACGCCCAGGTGCTGCCAAACGGCACGGGCTACATCACCGATTTGGGCATGACAGGTACAATTCACTCGGTTCTCGGCGTTAAAACCGAAATCATCATAAACAAGTTCAAGACGAAGCTTCCGGCGCGTTTTGACCTTGCGGACGGCGAATGCAGACTTGAGGGCGCTCTTTTTGACATCGACGACAACACGGGAAAGTGCAAAACAGCCGAAAGTCTGCGCATTGAATAGATAAATTTTTTTCAATACATTGAATAGTCAACTTTTTCTCAATAAACTATTGAAATCGCGCGAAAAACCCTGTATAATAAGGATTGGTAACATATCATAAGTTTAAAAGGATGTGCTTTCATGATTAACGGAGAGATTTTAAGAAACGCGATTATTTCGGGCGCTCATAATATCAGCGTGCAGAAAAATCACATCAATGATCTCAACATTTTCCCTGTCCCCGACGGCGACACAGGTACAAACATGTCAATGACCATCATGGCGGCAGCCAAGGCGTTGGAGGAATACGACAGCGAAACAGCAGGCGAGGTAGCCGAAATCGCCGCAAAGTCAATGCTCAGAGGCGCAAGGGGTAACTCGGGCGTCATCACCTCCATTCTGTTCCGCGGCTTTGCTCAGGGGCTTAGGGACATGGAAGAAGTCAACGGCAAAAACATTGCCGCGGCGCTTGGTATAGGCGTTGACGCAGCGTATAAAGCGGTTGCAAAGCCCACCGAGGGCACCATCCTCACGGTTGCAAGAATGGCTTACGAGGCAGGACTTGAGGCTTCACGCGAGAATTCTGACACCCTCTATGTCTGGCAGGCAATTACAGATAAGGCAAACGAGGCGCTGGCTATCACTCCCGAGCTGCTTCCCGTTTTAAAAAAGGCGGGAGTTGTTGACGCGGGCGGCAAAGGCCTGTGCTCAATCTTTGAGGGTATGCTGTGCTACATCAAGGACGGCGAGATCGTTGAGTATGAGGAGACCCAGGCGCTTACGCTTGAAAGCTTTGACAGCGCGGCTGCCGAGTTTGACGACGATATCGAGTTCACCTACTGCACCGAAATCATCGTCGGCAGAAACCCTGAATGCGAGCTCGAGCCCGACGATCTGCGCTCTTTCCTTCAGACTATCGGTGACTGCGTAGTAATGGTCAACGATGAGGAAATCATCAAAATCCACGTTCATACCGAAACACCTAACGTTGTTTTGGAAAAGGGACTGCTCTACGGCGATCTGCTTGCCGTTAAGGTTGAAAACATGAAGGAGCAGCACAAGAACGCTAAAAAGAACAATAAAAAATCTTCAAAGAAGAAAAAGAAAGAGTCCTTCGCTTTTGCCGAGCCTACCGAGAAATTCGGCTTTGTAGCTGTTGCCGCGGGCGAGGGCATGAAGAATCTCTTTTTAGATCTCGGCTGCACAAACGTCGTTTCGGGCGGCCAGAGCATGAACCCCAGCACCGACGACATTCTTGAGGCTGTTTTGGGAACTCCCGCAAAGAACGTTATCGTGCTCCCCAACAACAAAAACATCATCCTTGCTGCCGAGCAGGTTATTCCGCTTGTTACCGACAGAAAGGTTATTATCGTTCCCACACGCACAATCCCTCAGGGCATGACGGCTATGCTCAACTTTGATCCCGAAATTTCGGCTGAGAGCAACGCCCAGCTTATGCTCGACGCGGCTCACGGCGTAGGCACAGGCCTTGTAACCTTTGCGGCGCGCAACAGCGAGTTCGGCGGCAAAAAAATCAAAGAGGGCGACATTATAGCTCTTGAGAACGGCAAGCTGACAATCACCGAGAAAAGCCCCGTAAAGGCGCTCGTTAAGCTCAGCAAGGACATGGTTCACCGCGACACCTCGTTTATCACCCTGATTTACGGCGAGGACGTAAGCGAGGAGGACGCAAACAAGGCGTACGAGGAGCTGCGCGACAAGTTCGGCTCGCGCGCCGACATCTCGCTTATCAAGGGTGACCAGCCGATTTACTACTTCATCTTAAGCGTAGAGTGAGCAACGTGACGTTGCATCCAAATCCGCCTTTGGAAAACTTGATATAACAAAAAGCTTTCTGCAACGGCGTGCCAAATGTGCGCAATAACACATGTTTTAGTTCAATTATATACAATAGGGTTCGGTTTAGGCTGAACCCTTTATGTTTAATTCCGAATTCCGCATTAACTCACTACCTACTAAAAACTAAATTCTAAAAACTAAAAACTAAAATGCCATCTTTATATAAAATGCCGATTACCGATTTAAAGGGCGTCGGCGAAAAACGCGCGGAGCTGTTTTCAAAGCTCGGGGTTAATTCTGTAGGAGAATTATTAAACTTTTATCCCCGCGCTTATGAGGACTGGACTTCCGTAGAAAAAATTGAAAATATGCTTGAGGGCGGCACCTACTGTATCCGCGCCGTTTTGGGCAAGCCTGTGTCAGACGCGCTGCTTCCCGGCGGGCGCGTTATTTCAAAGGCGACGGTTTACGACGACACGGGCTCGCTTAAGCTTGTGTGGTTCAACAACCGCTACATCAGCCGAATGCTGGCTTACGGAGGAGAATATTTCTTTTTTGGAAAATTAACTGAGGGCGGCTACGGCGCTCAGATGATCTCGCCTGCCTTTGCCCCCGTGCAGAAGGGCGCGTCTATCCACCCTGTCTACCGCACCACCGCGGGGCTGCCGGGCAAAAGCATTTCATCGGCGGTCGAGCAGGCGTTATCTCTTTTGCCCGAGGTTGTAAATGACCCAATACCCGAGCTTATCCGAAAAAAATACGGCCTTTGCGGGCTTAAACAGGCGCTTTGGGACGTGCATTTTCCAAAGACGCGCGAGGCGCTTGATACCGCGCGTAAGCGCCTTGTAACCGAGGAACTGCTTGTGCTCAACCTCGGCATGAAGAGCCTTCGGGGGCACAGCCGCGGCATGAGCGGCGTAAAAATCTCAAAGGACTTTTCCAAGGAGTTTGAGTCGCTGCTGCCGTTTGAGCTTACGGGCGCTCAAAGGCGCGCCGTGGGCGACTGCGTTGCGGATATTACAAAGAACTCCGCGCCGATGAACCGCCTCGTTCAGGGCGACGTTGGCTCGGGCAAGACCGCCGTTGCCGCCTCGCTGTGCTATACCGTTGCGAAAAACGGATTTCAGGCGGCGTTTATGGCGCCTACCGAAATCCTTGCAAGGCAGCATTTTGAAAACCTCTCAAAGCTTCTGGAAAACACGGGGCTCGGGGTAGAACTGCTTACGGGCTCGCTTAAAGAGAGCGAGAAAAAGCGCGTCAGAGCCTCGCTCTCAGAGGGCGAAACTGACCTTGTAATCGGCACCCATGCACTTATTACCGACAAAACCGAGTTTCACAGCCTCGGCCTTGCCGTAACCGACGAGCAGCACCGCTTCGGCGTGGCTCAGAGGGCGGCGCTGCTCAACAAGGGCGAAAATCCGCACCTGATGGTAATGAGCGCAACGCCTATTCCGCGCACGCTGGGGCTTATCATCTTCGGCGACCTCGATATTTCGATAATCGACGAGCTGCCGCCGTCACGAAATCCCGTAAAAACCGTGCTCAGGGGCGCTGCCGACAGACCAAAAATATATAATTTCATAAAAAGCGAAATCGCTCAGGGCAGACAGGCTTTTATAGTGTGTCCGCTTATTGAGGAGGGCGAGTCGGGCGATGTGGCTTCCGCCGAGGAGTACGCCGCCGAGCTTATGCTGAACAGCTTTTTCGATATTCCCGTGGCGGTGGTTCACGGCAAAACAAAGAGTGATGAAAAGGAGCGGATCATGTCCGACTTCGCCGCCAATAAATATTCGCTTCTGGTGGCTACAACCGTTATCGAGGTAGGCGTAGACGTGCCGAACGCCTCGGTAATGGTGATCGAAAACGCCGAGCGCTTCGGGCTGTCGCAGCTTCATCAGCTCCGAGGCAGAGTAGGCAGGGGAAAATTCCAGTCCTACTGCGTGCTTATCAGCGACATGCGCAGCCCCGAAACCTTAAACCGCCTGCGCGTAATGTGCAGCACAAACGACGGCTTTAAAATTGCCGACGAGGACTTGAAAATGCGCGGTCCGGGCGACTTTTTCGGCGAGCGTCAGCACGGTCTGCCGCAGATGTCGATTGCCGACTTTGCCGACACCAAAAGCCTTGAGCTGTCGCAAAAAATAGCCGAGGATATATTGTTCACATACAAAGACCTGCGCAACGACGAGCTGAGGCTGCTTAAGGCGGAAGTCGACCGCCTGTTTTCGCGCGGGGGACAAAATACAATGAATTAGGAGAAATGCCAATGAATAAAATCGCAGTCAGGCTGTGTGCCGTTTTTATGACGCTTACAATTATTGTCAGCGCGTCGGTATGCGGCGCGGGAGCGCTCAGCTTTCCCACTGACGTAAAGCCGCAGTCAAAGTCTGTTCTGCTTGTCAGTATGGACAACGGCCAGACGGTGTATGAAAAGGACGCCGACAAAAAGATGTATCCCGCCTCAACTACAAAAATCATGACATATATCATTGCCTACGAGAACATCGAGGACGTCGACAATACGCGCATCGAGATAAAGAAAAAGGTGCTCGACAAGCTAAAAGGCACGGGCAGCTCCACGGCGTTCCTCTCCGACCATATCGGCGAAAAGGTAAAGGTCATCGACCTGCTCTACAGCCTTATGGTGCCTTCGGGCAACGACGCCGCGATGGTGCTTGCCGATTATGTAGGCAACGGCGATATTAAGAATTTTGTGGAAAAAATGAACGCAAAGGCTGAGCAACTGGGCTGCGAGAACACCCATTTTGAAAACCCCGACGGCCTTCACGACAAGAATCACTACACCACGGCGCGCGACCTTGT
>ONCY01000081.1 GCA_900316435.1 uncultured Eubacteriales bacterium
GGACGGCACCGTTGGCGCTAACAAGAACTCCATCAAAATCATCGGCGACCACACCGACATGTACGCTCAGGGCTACTTCGCTTACGACTCAAAGAAGTCGGGCGGTCTTACTGTTTCCCACCTGCGTTTCGGTAAAACCCCGATCAAATCTACATACTACATCTCAAAGGCTGACTTCGTAGCCTGCCACAACCCCTCATACGTTGACAAGTATGACATCGTTCAGGACCTTAAAGAGGGCGGTTCATTCCTGCTCAACTGCGCATGGGACGTTGACGAGCTCACAAAGCGTCTGCCCGGTCAGATGAAAAAGATCCTCGCTGAGAGAAACATCAACTTCTACACCATCGACGCTATCAAGATCGGCAAGGAGATCGGTCTGGGCGGCCGTGTAAACACCGTTCTGCAGTCCGCGTTCTTCAAGATAGCCGACATCATTCCCGCTGAGGAAGCCAAGGAATACATGAAGGCAGCCGCAAAGAAGTCCTACATGAAGAAGGGACAGGCTATAGTAGACATGAACTACGCAGCTATCGACCGCGGCATGGAAGACGTTAAGAAGGTTGAGATCCCCGCTGAATGGGCTAACTCCGCTGACGACGCTACCGCCGACAAGGTTGCGGGCGAAGGCGCTCTGGTTGAGTATGTAAACGGCGTTCTTAAGCCCGTTAACGCTTACAAGGGCAACAAACTCCCCGTTTCCGCATTCTCCGATCACGTTGACGGCACCTGCCCCAACGGTTCAGCTGCCTTTGAAAAGAGAGGCATTGCTGTTGATGTTCCCGAGTGGCAGTCAGAGAATTGTATCCAGTGTAACAAGTGCGCAATTGTTTGTCCGCACGCTGTTATCCGTCCCGTTTCCATGACCGACGCTGAGGTTGCAGCCGCTCCCGAAGGAACAGCAGCTATTCCGATGATCGGTCTTAAGGAACTCAAGTTCGCTATGACCGTTTCCACCCTCGACTGCACAGGCTGCGGCGCTTGCGCTCAGGTATGCCCGGGCAAGAAGGGCGAGAAGGCTCTGGTTATGAAGCCCATTGATTCTCAGAGATCAAAGCAGGCTGTATTCGATTACGCGCTTACTCTTGATGAGAAGCCCGAAGTTGCCGATAAGTTTAAGTTCACAACAGTTAAGGGCAGCCAGTTCAAGCAGCCCCTGCTCGAATTCTCCGGCGCATGCGCAGGCTGCGGCGAAACTCCTTATGCTAAGCTCGTTACTCAGCTGTTCGGTGACAGAATGTTCATCGCTAACGCAACAGGCTGTTCATCCATCTGGGGTGCTTCCGCTCCCGCAACTCCTTACACAACAAACAAGAAGGGCTTCGGTCCCGCTTGGCAGAACTCACTGTTCGAGGATAACGCCGAGTTTGGTCTTGGTATGGCTCTCGGTCAGAACGCTATCCGCAGCAGACTTGCCGGCTATGTTGCCGAAATCAAGGACGCAACCGACAGCGAAAACCTGAAGGCTGCTTGCCAGAACTATCTTGATACTATCACAGACTCCACAGCTTCACGTCCCGCAACCGACGCTCTTATTGCTGAGCTCGAGAAGGTTCAGGACGATGCTAAGGTTGGCGAGCTTGCTAAGAAGACACTCGTTGACAAAGACGAGCTTGCCAAGAAGTCAATGTGGATCTTCGGCGGCGACGGCTGGGCTTATGATATCGGCTTCGGCGGTCTTGACCACGTAATCGCTTCCGGCGAGAACGTTAACATCCTTGTATTCGATACCGAGGTTTACTCCAACACAGGCGGCCAGTCCTCAAAGGCTACTCCTATCGGCTCTGTTGCTCAGTTTGCTGCGGCAGGTAAGGCTGTTAAGAAGAAAGACCTCGCAGCTATCGCTATGAGCTACGGTTATGTTTACACCGCTCAGGTTGCTATGGGCGCTGACAACAACCAGGTTCTTAAGGCTCTTGTTGAGGCTGAAAGCTACAACGGACCTTCGCTCGTTATCTGCTACGCTCCCTGTATCAACCACGGTATCAAGGGCGGCATGGGCATTGCTCAGCTCGAGGAGAAGAAGGCTGTTGACGCAGGTTACTGGAACACCTTCCGTTACGATCCCCGCCTGGCTGCTGAGGGCAAGAATCCCTTCCAGCTCGACTCAAAGGCTCCCACAGCTTCTTACCGTGACTTCATCATGGGCGAGGTTCGCTACAACGCTCTTACCCGTTCGTTCCCCGAAAGAGCTGAAAAGCTCTTTGGCGAGGCTGAAAAGAACGCCGAGCAGAAGTATGCTCACCTCAAGCAGCTCTCCGAACTGGAGCCCGCTGAATAAGCAACACTCAATAAATATAATTAACGGCACGCTTTCGGGCGTGCCGTTTTTGCTGTTCTAATGCATCCGAATAAAAAACAAGGCTTCCCATAACGGAAAGCCTTGATAAAGTCGAGAAATATAAAAATTATCTCTTGCTGAACTGAGGCGCACGACGAGCTGCTTTGAGACCATATTTCTTTCTTTCCTTCATTCTCGGGTCACGAGTGAGGAAGCCTGCCTTCTTAAGCTTGCCGCGGAGGTTCTCGGTATCATATTGGAGCAGAGCTCTTGAGATACCGTGACGGATTGCGCCAGCCTGGCCTGTAACGCCGCCGCCCGAAACACGGCATACTACGTCAAACTTCTCGTCGGTCTCGGTGAGAGCGAGGGGCTGACGAACGATGAGCTTAAGTGTTTCAAGACCGAAATAATCGTCGATGTCGCGGTCGTTGATTGTGATTTTGCCTGTGCCCTGATAAAGTCTTACGCGGGCAACGGAACTTTTTCTTCTACCTGTACCGTAGAAATAAGGTGTCTTATCGTACATTAGTTATGCCTCCTTCTTAAGCTTCAAGCATCTGAGGCTTCTGAGCCTGATGATTGTGTTCTGCACTCTCAAAGAGACGGAGTCTCAGAAGAGCGTTTCTGCCGAGAGTGTTTTTGGGAAGCATACCCTTAACGGCAAGCTCCATAGCCTTGGTGGGCTTTGTTGCCATAAGAGTATCGTAACGGGTTTCTTTAAGATGGCCGATATAGCCTGTGTGGCGCTGCCATTTCTTCTGAGTAAGCTTGTTGCCTGTCAGAACAACGTCCTTGCAGTTGATGATAATTACATGGTCGCCGCAGTCTACGTTAGGGGTAAATGTGGGCTTGTGCTTGCCTCTGAGCAGCACGGCAGCCTGAGCGGCAACTCTACCGAGGGGCTTGCCGGCAGCGTCGATAACATACCAAGCGCGCTCAACTTCGGCGGGTTTTGCTAAAAATGTTGACATTTTCATTCCTCCTGTTTTTTTCGTGCTATATGATTATAGTACAGTTTCGGGCGTAAGTCAACACTTTTTTGAAAATTTTTAATTTAGCTCGGTAAAATCTCTTTATCTCTCTTATTTACTCTTAAATACTCTTAATTACTCACATGTGATTTTTACAACTCGGCTCTCTGCAACGCTCTGTTTCACGAAAACTTTCACACCGATTTCACATTTTGTATATATTTTCTTCATATTAGGGAGGTAATATATAGTCACAGAAAACAAAGGAGGTGAAACCGATGTATGGAAATCAACCGTCGGTAATTGCCTGTGTAACAAGCCAATACGAATGTGACCGAATAATAGAAGAGGCTGAACAGCTTGCCGCGGAACACGATTGCGAGCTTCATGTGCTAAGCGTGCTAATGCCCACTGAGAACTACGCCTTAATCAGTGATCAGCTTGAGTACCTGAACCGCATTTCCAAAAGAGCAGGCGCTGATATGACCGTTATATTCAGCAGCAACGCTCCAAAGGCTGCTGTAAGATTTGCAAAGGAAACACACGCCTTTCAAATCGTAGCAGGTATGCATGACGGCGGTAAAGAGAGCTTTCTGGTTCAGTTCAATCAATTGGCTCCCATGATTTCAATCACTATGGTAGACAAAAACCGCAATGTCTACACCATGGACGTGCGCGAAAAGCGCGGCGTCTTAAGTTAGAAGGTATATTTCAATACAGTTAATAAACATATAATTTATAAATCCAAATTTTCCATCTCCTTTCTTTATTATAATAATCTCTCTAAGAGCGTCACGGCAGTTCGCCGCGGCGCTCAGTTTCTTTGCACAGTAAAATTTTTCGTCAGAGTGTACAAATAAATTGATGTAAGGCTGACGCCTTGCCGAGGTTTTTGGGACAGTCTGGCGGAATAATATTCAAGCAAGGCGTGTGCCGCGAATTGTGCGGTGTTGCCTTAAATAAATGTACGAAAAATTTGTCACATTGTATTGTTTTTAGGCCGATTATGTTGTATAATCATTATATATGTACCTAATTGTTTTTTGAACGGAGATTACTTATGAGCGACCGCAACAATTCAGATTATTTTGACTTTGATAATTTTGATGAAAGTCTTGACAGCCGCGATTACCGCCGGCGTCAGCCAGCGCGCAGAAACAGCTCTTATAACGGCAGACCGTCATACAACAGGCGGCGGCCGAGCAAGCGGAGAATGCGCGTAAGAACACGCAACCGCATCCTCATGGTCACCTCGGCTGTGCTGGTGCTGACGCTTCTTATAACGCTTATCGTCCTCGCGCTTAAGGGCTGCGGCTCAAAAGGCGGCGGCGGAGCCAACACCGAGACCACAAGCGCAAACACCGACACAAAGCCAAACGAAAACAACAATAAGCCAGCCAATAACAACAAGCTGGCTATCGACACATTTATCACAGCAAATCCCACCGACAACAACACCACGGGCTATGTCGATAACGTCATATACGTCTGGAACAACGAGGGCTTTGAGCTGTTTGGCGGCAGCGAGGAATCGGCGGGCTGGTACGCGGACACAATAAACACCGTGGCAGGCAAACTGAACGGATACAACGTTTATAGCCTGGTGATCCCCAATCACACCGAAATGGGGCTTCCGGTAAGGCTTAAAAACGAGGTTTCGACAAACTCACAGGCTGACAACATCAAGGCGGCATACGCGGCTATGGACAAAAACAAGGTAACGCCTGTAAACGCTTACAACTATTTGTCCGAACACTGCAATGAATATATCTACTTCAAATCCGACCACCACTGGACAGGGCTCGGCTCCTACTACGCTTATTCCGCCTTTGCCGATACGCTCGGAGTTCCCGCACTTTCGCTTGACACCTGCACCAAGGCGAGCATCGAGGGCTTTACGGGCACTCTCAGCAACATAGCGACCGGCCTTGACGTAGATACGGTCGATTACTGGAAGTTCCCCTACTCCGTTTCAATGGACATCACCGACGCCTCGGGCAATGTCACAACCTACGACAGCCCGTATTTTGACGGAGAAGCGGGCGGCTCGCTGGCATACGGCGTATTCATCTACGGCGACAATCCGCTGACGGTAATGAAATCAAGCTCGGATAACGCGCAGAGCGGCAAAAAGATAGTTGTTGTTAAAGAGAGCTACGGCAACGCTTTTGTTCCCTATCTCACCAACAATTACGAGGAGGTTCATGTCGTTGATCTGCGCAGCTTCAGAAGTACAATGAACACCGATCTGGCAACCTATTGCAGAAACAACGGCATTACCGACGTGCTGTTCCTCAACGGCGTAATGAGCGCCAACAACGAGGATCACCGCGCAAGCATAGAGGGTCTGTTTAACTAACAAATAAAAAGAGAGGGGGCGACGGAAATGATTGCGGAAAATGTAAGAGGGACACTTTTCGGCAGCATAGCCGAGGGACTTTATTCCGCATATGTAAGCTCTGCAAGCATAAGCAACCGCAGCGCATACGTTGTAACGCGCAAAAAGATAAAAGAATATTTTGACGGCGTTGTTGTTGCCGTCGCCGAATTTGAGGGCATGACCCGCGAGCGGCTTATTGTGGCTCAGCCCGGAGAGGTTTTCTACGAGCCCGAGCTGCGCAAGCTGCTTGGAAAGCTGAGAAATGTTAAAATAAAAAGCATCCGCTGCCTTTACGAAAAGTCATGCGGAGGAATTATCTTTTACAAAACAAAGCAAAACACAAAGATCCTGCTCGTAAAAAACAATAACGGCAGGTACTGGAGCTTCCCTAAGGGGCATATCGAGGAGGGCGAAACCGAGCAGGAAACCGCGATCCGCGAAATAAAAGAGGAAACCGGGCTTGACGTAACGATCGTCAAGAACTTCCGCGAAATAAGCGAGTATTGTCCTTTCGGCAAGATCCGCAAGCGCGTCGTGTTCTTCCTTGCAAGGGCGTTCACCGATAATGTCAAGATCCAGGAGGAGGAAATCGACAGCTACATCTGGGTCGATCTGCAGCAGGCGCGCAAGCTATGCTCCTATGACAACGACTTAAGAATAATCGAAAAAGCGGAAACTACGATCCACCTTATGAGAAACTGATACTATTAACGGTTGGGGAACAACACTCCCCGACCGTTTTTTTGCGCTCAAAAAAAACACTATCATGTTTTTGGGGCTCAATTTGATAAAGATTGGAGCAATTTTTTGCTTGACCTTTCGTTTTTAACCTTCGCATTAACATCGACACTATATTTCAGATTGCTAAAGTATTAGAGCAAGTATATACATTTTTGACAACAATACAACACATAGCACAATGGGCACAAACAAGTTTTGCAATTCATTATACAATAATACCAGTGACATTTTGCGCTTTTGGGTGTATAATGAAATTGTAAAATAGTATAGGTCTTTTTTGCTGACAATGTGCAAAAATCAAACGCGCTTCGGAAGGTTCTGAAACAGTTTATCGTATTGATTTCGCTTTTTCGCTAAGTTTCGACTTTAACTTCTTCAGCTACTGCGGACTATCTCCGTTGGCGGCTTCGAGAACAGCTCTGACCATACCGTGAAACCTGAATATCCCGTGTTCTACACGGGAAAGGCACTGTTTATCTATTATTTGACGCCTACCTGTCATTTTGTTTATTTAACTAATTGATTTTTGGTTAAATTGGGCTTAAAATATGATTGATAAACTGATGTACTTCAGGGGTGACAAAATGGCAGTAGTCTTAATGTTTAACATCGAAAAAAGCAAGGCAGTCAAGATAAAAGTGCTTTGTCGCAAGTTCTTCATGGAAGCCACAGAGGTTTCAAAAGAGAATTTCGGCTGCAAAATTTCCTACCTTCTCGGCATGTCAGAGTATAGAGAAGGCGCTGAGAATTCAGACTTTTCAGAGGAAATGCTATATCTTGCCGACATCAACGGCGGATTATTAAGCGTCTTCCTCGACCAGCTCAAACGAAAAAAGGCTTCCGTTGGCCTTAAGGCCGTTAAAACGGAAACCAACGTAAACTTTACGCCGTATGAGCTTTATAATGAAATCTCTGCCGAACGCGAAGCGATAGCCCGCGGAGAGTCCGCACACTGATTTTTCGCACTTACTCAGTTGAACCGCCCGAGAAATCGGGCGGTTTGACAGTTTATACTGTTTTTTGATAAAACGCTTTAATACTATTCTTAAATAAAAGCCTTTAATAATTGCGAAAAGTATGGTATAATGTATACGGTGATGAAGCAATGACAAGAAAGTATACATTTACAGAAAAAGAT
>ONCY01000154.1 GCA_900316435.1 uncultured Eubacteriales bacterium
GAGTATCAAAACCGGATAAGTCAAGCGATGTCATTCTACACCCCATAAACATTTCATTCATATACTTGACTTCACTGGTTATAAATTTTTCTTTGTTTATTTTTAATTCTGTCATACCACAGCCTCGAAACATCCCTGCCATATTTTTAACTTTAGATGTATCAAAGCCTGATAAATCTAAGGTTTTTATACCGGTAGCTTCCTGAAACATATATTGCATATACTCGACTTCACTTGTATCCACCTTACTTAAGTCCACTGTTACACCTTCGCTGTTATTAAAACCGAGAAACATTTGAATACAGCTGCCTGTAAACTTTACACCTTCATTAGCTACTACAGATTTGATATCAGAACGCGCAAACAAAAGATCTGTATCCCACTTTCCCCATTTTTGCCAGGACTCACCATAAAAGCTGCCGCTGAGAAGCTTTAATTCGCCTGTACCGGGATCAAAAGTGAAAGTACCGCCTTTTCTGTTTTCATAATACTGCAGCTTCTCCGCATGAACAGCAACCGGCGCAACAGCAAGCACTCCGCAGAGCATTACCAGCGCTAACAAGATACTGACCGATTTTTTGATTTTTTTTGTCATAAATATTCCTCCTTTTGTAAACATAAACTCCATTCAAGCCCAATTGATTAATCATGCACAATAAACATTGCAATTTGTGCAAATATTAATACAATTTTATTATACCACAAAATTACGTTTGTGCAATACAGAAATTTTGAGCTATTTTTTATGCAAAGTGCACAAAACGGTTGCAGCCGTTTAGCCCTCGCCTGTTTTTACCCGTTTAATTAAATATTTAAAAAGCCTTAGAATATAAAAACAGCCGGACAGAAAGCAAAGCTTTCTGTCCGACCGAATGAATCGCCTTTATAAACTTTTTATTTATAAGAAGACTTCCCGACGCGCAAGTTAAAATGCGCCGTTATACCGAGCTTTCCTATAAACCGACTTCTCCAAAGGCGCGCCGGATGGAACGTCACGTTCCTTAGTACATTCCGCCCATGTCGGGAGCGGGTGCTGCGGGAGGTGTGGGCTCCTTGATGTCTGCAACGAGGCTCTCGGTAGTGAGCACCATAGCCGCAACGGAAGCGGCGTTTTCAAGAGCGGAACGTGTAACCTTTGTCGGGTCAACGATTCCTGCCTCCATCATGTCGGTGTATTCCTCTGTAAGAGCGTTGAAGCCGTAGCCTACCTTGTCGGCTCTCTTTACGTTTTCAACGATTACGCTGCCCTCAAGACCTTTTCAGAACGATCTGAGCGCCTGTTTTAGCGTCGCCTTCAAGCGAGTTTACGAACTCTGAAACCGCAGGGATAGCGTTCATGCAGGCGATACCGCCGCCGGCTACTATGCCCTCCTCAACGGCAGCCTTTGTAGCCGCGAGAGCGTCCTCGATGCGGAGTTTCTTTTCCTTCATTTCAATCTCGGTTGCGGCGCCGACTTTGATTACGGCTACGCCGCCCGCGAGCTTTGCAAGTCTTTCCTGGAGCTTTTCGCGGTCAAAATCAGAGGTAGTTGTTTCGATCTGCTGGCGGATCTGAGCAACTCTGCCCTTGATGGCGTCCTTGTCGCCCGCGCCGTCAACGATGATGGTGTTTTCCTTTTCAACCTTAACCTGACGTGCTGTTCCAAGCTGATCCATTGTGGTATCCTTAAGCTCAAGGCCGAGATCGGAAGTGATTACGGTGCCGCCGGTAAGTGTAGCGATATCCTGAAGCATTTCCTTTCTTCTGTCGCCAAAGCCCGGAGCCTTTACGGCAACGCATGTAAATGTGCCGCGCAGCTTGTTGAGAACCAAGGTTGTAAGGGCCTCGCCCTCAACATCCTCGGCGATGATAAGGAGCTTTTTGCCCGACTGAACAATGCCCTCGAGAATAGGAAGGATCTCCTGTGTTGTTGAAATCTTTTTGTCGGTGATAAGGATAAGAGGATTGTCAAGCTCGGCAAGGATAAGAGGATTGTCAAGCTCGGCAACCATCTTATCGGTATCGGTAACCATGTAAGGAGCGATGTAGCCGCGGTCGAACATCATGCCCTCAACGACCTCGCTGTAGGTCTCGGCAGTCTTGCTCTCCTCAACGGTGATAACGCCGTCGGTTGTAACCTTCTCCATAGCCTCTGCAATAAGCTTACCGATAAATTCGTCCTGAGAGGAAACGGTAGCTACACGCGCGATGTCAGCTGCGCCGGCGACCTTCTGGCTGTTTTTTATAACAGCTTCAACGGCTGTGTTTACAGCGTCGGCAATACCCTTTTTAAGCACCATAGGGTTAGCGCCCGCGGTAACGTTCTTCATGCCCTCGCGGATAAGCGCCTGAGCAAGAAGTGTGGCGGTCGTTGTACCGTCGCCCGCTACATCATTTGTCTTTATAGAAACCTCTTTAACAAGCTGAGCGCCCATGTTTTCAAAGGGATCGTCAAGCTCGATTTCCTTGGCGATTGTAACGCCGTCGTTTGTGATAAGGGGAGCGCCGAACTTTTTGTCGAGAACAACGTTTCTGCCCTTGGGGCCGAGTGTGATTTTAACTGTGTCGGCAAGCCGGTCAATGCCGTTCATAAGAGCCTTTCTTGCCTCTTCACCGTATGCGATTTGCTTAGCCATAATTCAATACCTCCAAATAATTATTCTACCGTAGCGAGAATGTCTGACTGACGGACGATAGTATATTCTTCGCCGTCGAGCTTGACCTCAGTGCCAGCGTACTTGCTTGCGATTACCTTGTCGCCGACCTTAACGTACATCTCGACTTCGTTGCCGTCTACGATTCCGCCGGGGCCTACCGCAACAACAGTCGCGAACTGGGGCTTTTCCTGTGCCGCTGATGAGAGGATAATACCGCTCTTGGTCTTTTCTTCTGCCTCTTCAACCTTTAATACTACTCTGTCAAGCAAAGGTTTGATACTCATAAAAATAGCCTCCTATTTTGAAATGTATTAATTTAGCACTCGCTACCTTTGAGTGCTAATACTATTTTACACCATTTTTCAGAAAAGTCAAGCGAAATTTGACTTTTCCTGATTTTCAATTCAATTATGTCATATTGTACATTTTTAACAAGATTCATACTGTAAATATGGAAATAATTTCAGGTACAAAACAAGGACGTGTTTCTGCACGTCCCTGAAATCATTATTTTATATCACATCGACTGAACGTCCTCGTCCTTGAGCGACTTCAGACCGTTGTCGTCAATCAGCTTCTGAGCCCGGGGCACATCGTCAACGCGGAACACAACATAAGCGCCGAGAGCGTCGGAAGCGGTAAAAGCGTACATGTACTCGATATTGATACCCGCCTTTGAAAGAATATCGATCACCTTGTAAAGCGAGCCGGGGCGGTCAGCCATCTTAACCGCGATAACATCTGTGGTGTTTACGACGGAATCGCTGCTGAGAACCTCTTTTGTTTTGGCGTTGTCGGAGGTTATCATTCTGAGAATGCCGAAATCCTTTGTGTCGGCAATACTCATCGCGCGGATGTTGATGTCGTTTTCGGCAAGAGTTTTAACGGTCTCAACTAACTTGCCCTGCTTGTTTTCTACAAAAACCGAAATCTGTTGAATTGCCATGATAGTCTCCTTTCAGCATTAATCATGCAGCTTGCGGTGGTCGATTACGCGGACAGCCTTGCCCTCGCTGCGGGCAATGGTCTTGGGCGGTACAAGGCGAACCTTGGGGCCGATACCAAGCATCGTGCGCATAGCCTGCTCAAGCTTTCTTTCCTTAGCCTGGTTGATTGAAACGATATCAGAGAACTGCTCGGGAGCCATTTCAACCTTGATTTCAAAGGTGTCGGAATTATTGATTCTGTCAACCTCGATCTGGTAATTGGGAGTGTAGCCCTCCTTGAGGAGCACGGTTTCAATCTG
>ONCY01000082.1 GCA_900316435.1 uncultured Eubacteriales bacterium
CCAATAATCTCAAATAATTTCAGGCTGAGAATCATGTAAAAACCCAGTGTTTAAGCCATTTCTCCCATGAATTCCAAATCTCAGCGTATTCTTAGGGAACGTGATGGCCGCCACGCGGCAGGAGGCGCAAGCGTGACGCTTGACCCATGACGCGAATCAGACGTTTTCAATAAACAAAACTTCCGTTCCCGCGATTTATGTTGCGCCGGTCGCGTGACGCGACGGACAGTACGCGAATCAGACGTTTGCAATAAACAAAACTTCCGTTCCCGCGATTTATGACGCGCCGTTGCAGAAACGTTTATATTATTACAAGTTTTCCAAAGGCGCGCCGGATGCAACGTCACGTTGCCAAAAACGGCGGAGCAAAATGCTCCGCCGTTCCGTTTAGGTGTTTAGTTGTAAAAAGCTTACTGTTCTTCAGCTTCTTTTCTCTTTGCAAAGCACTCGCTGCAATAATAGCTTTTGCCCTCCATGGGCTTAAAGGGAATTCTTGCAGGACCACCGCACTCGGCGCATGTGGTATCGTAGTATTCTCTGCTTGCCTTTACGGCGTTTTTGCGTGCCTGTCTGCATTCCTTGCAGCGCTGGGGCTCGTTCTCAAAGCCCTTTTCCGCATAAAACTCCTGCTCGCCGGCAGTGAAAACAAATTCGTTGCCACAGTCTTTGCAAATTAAAGTTTTGTCTTCATACATTGGACATCTTCCTCTCTTTGGAATATATTTGTCCCTCATAAAACTGCGCGGCGTAATTTTCAGGACATGTCTGATTTACCGATTTTTCTTCGCGCCCTTTGCAGAGCGTTGTCAACGGCCTTTTCGGAAATATTCAGCCTTGATGAAATCCTGCTGTAGCTGAGTCCCGAAGCGAACAGCAAGAGCACCTCATACTCCCTTGCCGACAATAAAGCGCTTAGCCTTTTCAACGCCTGATCAAGCTGCTCCTTATCCATAAGCTGCTCCTCGGGTGAACAGACGAAATCCGTCAGCTCCCCTTCCAAGCTGTCGATATGGACGAGCATTGCCTCAGGTACCGCTTTTTTTGACTGTGAGCTCCTGAAAATTGATATAAACCTGCGTTCCACCAAAAGTGAAACATAGCGCCCAAATGAACTACCCCCGTGCGCGTCGTACGTTTTGCATGCGTACAAAAGAGCCATCAAGCCCTCCTGGACAAAGTCATTCTGCTCATAGCCTTGAGCCGAGTATTTGCGCGCGATAAATCTGATTAATTTCAGATATCTGATAACCAGCTCGTTAAAGGCATTGTCGTCGCCGTTTTTTGAATAACCGGCCAGAACATCATCTGAAAGGGATGTATACATTCCTTTTTTATCTGCCATCGTTACCCCCCGCTGCATATGATATTCTGTAACAATATATTATCATAATTCTTTGCAATTGTCAAGCAAACAGATTATTTCTGTATACATGCATACTAATTGTCGAAATATTTATGCATTTTCGCTAAAGTTATTTTGACATTTAGCGCTAATAGTATTGTTTTTCGGTAAATCTGTGGTATAATTGGGATATATTTGTTTTGGGAGTAATGCGTTATGGTTGTTACATGTACAAGCTTCGGAATAAACGGAATAGACGGCTACAAGGTAATTGTAGAGGCGTCGGCACGCACGGGACTGCCCGCTTTTGACCTTGTAGGGCTGCCCGACGCGGCTGTAAAAGAGAGCCGCGACAGGGTTAAATCCGCTCTTACAAACTGCGGCTACCGTCTGCCGTCTGCGCATTTTATATTCAACCTCGCGCCCGCCGACATCAAAAAGGAAGGGCCTATTTACGACCTTCCCATCACGGTAAATTTAATGCGGCTTTCGGGCTATATCAGAGCCGATCTGTCGGACAGCGCGTTCATCGGTGAGCTGAGCCTGAGTGGTGATTTGCGCGGAATTAACGGCGTTTTGCCCATGGTGATAACCGCGCGCGAGTGTGGAACAAAAAAGATTTATGTACCCTTTCAGAACGCCCGCGAGGCGGCTGTTGTAGAGGGAATTGACGTGTACCCCGTCAAGAGCATTACCCAACTCAAAACCATTTTGGACGGCGAGATGGAAATGCCGCCCGCCAAGCCCTCAAGGTCAAGCAAGATTTCATCAGGAGAGTTCTTGCCCGATTTTTCTCAGGTAAAGGGGCAGTTTGAGGCAAAGAGAGCTATGGAGATAGCCGCCGCCGGCGGACACAACATCCTGCTGATAGGGCCTCCCGGCTCGGGAAAAAGTATGCTTGCAAAGCGCGTTCCGTCCATTTTGCCCGACATGACGTTCGAGGAAATGATTGAGACCACCAAAATCCACTCCATTTCTGGCGCTCTGCGCGACGACGGGCTGATCACCGTGCGCCCGTTCCGCTCGCCTCACCACACGGTTACGCCCGTTGGCCTCGGAGGCGGCGGCACAGGCACTATCCGCCCCGGAGAGGTATCTCTCGCCCACCACGGCGTGCTGTTCCTTGACGAGTTGCCCGAGTTCACGCGCTCGGCTCTTGAGGTGCTGCGCCAGCCCATTGAGGACGGCACAATTACAATCTCGCGCTCAGGTCAGAACTGCACATATCCGTGTTCTATCATGGTGATCGCCGCCATGAACCCCTGCCCCTGCGGCTATTTCGGCGACTCAAAGCGCCGCTGCACCTGCTCCGAACAGAAAATCAGGCGCTATCTTAACCGCGTCTCTGGGCCCCTGCTCGACCGTTTTGACATCCACGTTGAAGTGCCTGCCGTTGAGTTTGAAGAGCTGCGAGCCAAGGAGAAGTCGGAGCCGTCGTCGGCAATCAAGGAGCGCGTAAACAAAGCGCGTCAGATTCAGCAAAAGCGCTTTGAGGACAGCAAAACTACCTGCAACGCAAAAATAAACGCCCAACAGTTTGAGAAGTTCTGCGTTATTGATAAAGAGGCTGAGGAAACGCTCAAAAACGCCTTTGAGGCACTTGGCTTTACGGCAAGGGCGTACGACCGCGTGCTAAAGGTAGCGCGCACCATAGCCGACCTTGAGGGCGAGGAAATAATACAGTCGCACCATGTGCTCGAGGCGATCCAATACCGCAGCCTCGACCGCAAATACTGGGCAACGTGACGTTGCCGCCACGCGGCAGGAAGCGCGCCTTTGGAAAAATCGGCTTATGGGAATGGTCGGTATAACGGCGCAACAAATGAATGCGGAATTCGGGAACGTGACGTTCCATCCAAAGCCGCCTTTGGAAAACTTCTGCTGACAAAAAGGTTTCTGCAACGGCGTGCCAGGCGTATCTTTCTAACCACCACTAACCACCAACCACTAACCACTGACAACTAAAAAACTTCTTGCTACAACACAAAATATATGGTATAATATTAAGGCAGACACTAAATATACAATTACGGAGGTATTTTTATGGCTATTACAAAAAATGACATCATCGGCGACGTTCTTGACCGTTATCCCGAAACCGCTCCGCTGTTTTTCAGCATCGGAATGCACTGCCTCGGCTGCCCTGCTTCACGCGGTGAAACAATTGAGGAGGCCTGCGCCGTTCACGGAGCCGACGCCGACAAGCTTATCGCCGACCTTAACGCCGCTGTACAATGAACGGCGAATCAAATCTTGATAACAGGCTGCGGCTGTGCGCGGAATACGTCCGACGCGGCTCGCGGCCGGCTGACATCGGCACAGACCACGCCTATCTTCCCGTGTGGCTGTGCCGAAACGGCGTTTGCCCCTCGGCAATAGCAGCCGATATCAACCCCGAACCTCTCAGCCGCGGCAGGCTGACCGTTGAAAACGCAAAACTGACAGGCAAAATTGAGCTGAGGCTCAGCGACGGGCTGAGCGCGATTTCAGCCGATGAAGCCGACGACATCGTGATAGCCGGCATGGGCGGCGAACTGATCGCGAAGATTATAGAATCCTGCAACTGGGCAAAAAGCCCCGATAAGCACTTTATTTTACAGCCGATGACCAAAAGCGAGGCTCTGATTTGTTATCTGTGCCAAAACAGCTTTAAAATTGAAAGCCAGGAGTGCTGTGAGGCAGGCGGAAAGTGCTACACGGTACTGTCGGTTTACTACACGGGAGAAAAGGCTGCCGCCGATGAATTATATTACTACACGGGCGAGCTTCATCCGCTTGAAAACGAAACGCACCTGCGCTATTTATCAGGAAGCATAGCGCGGCTCCGCAAGCAGGCGCTGGGTGAGGCGCGTTTCGGCGTGCTTGCCGACAGATTGGAGGAGTTTTGTGGCAAAGGTTAAAGATATCACCGATTTTTTTGAGGGCTTTGCGCCCGTTTGCACCGCTATGGAGTTTGACAATGTCGGACTGCTCGCGGGCGATAAAAACTCCGATATTAGCAAAGTCCTGCTCACCCTCGACATAACCGCCGAGGTCGTTGAGGAGGCGGCTGAAAATAACTGCGAGCTGATTATCAGCCACCACCCCGTTATTTTCCGACCTCTTAAAAGGCTCGAAACCAAAAGCGCCGCCTATCAGCTTGCAAAGCACGGCATTGCCGCTGTTTGCATGCACACCAACCTTGATGTTTCACCGGAGTTCGGGGTAAACACCTGCCTTGCCGAAGCTATCGGCGTTAGGAACCTGCGCAAATCCGATTTGGACAATTATCTTTTTGTCGGCGAGCTTGAGAGCGAGAACGACATTCTCTCTTTTGCAAAGCATGTCAAGGAGGCTCTTGGCTGTGAGGGGCTGCGCTACACCGATCTTAACCCGAGGGTCAAGACCGTTGCCGTAGCCTCGGGCGCGGGCGGCTCGGGCATTATCGCTGCCGCCGAGGAGGGCGCCGACGTTCTTGTTACGGGCGAGATAAAGCACCATGACATCAACGAGGCGAACGCTCTGGGCGTAAATATTATTGACACAGGGCACTTCAAAAGTGAAGATGTTGTCATTTTACCGCTGAAAAAGCGTCTTGAAGAAGCGTTTTCTGACATAATTTTTACAAAATCGCAGGTTTACGGAGATAAAATTAAATATCTTTAAAAATTCGTTGCATAATCTGTTACAATTTGGTATAATGATATGAGATGTTTTTAACCGAATAAGCGAGGATATATGAGAATAAGAAAAAAGAAATGGGCTGAGCCCGAGCTGAGCGTTTGCGACTTTTTTGTAAAGAACCCTGAGGAGCACGCCGGCAGCTGGAAATCGGCCTTCAAAAAGGAGCAGCCGCTTGTACTTGAGATCGGCTGCGGCAAGGGCGGCTTTGCCGGGCAGTTCGCTCTGCTCCATCCCGAAATCAATATTATAGCGCTCGATATTAAAATCGACATGCTGGGCGTAGGCAGGCGCACCATCGTAAAGCTGTTTGAGGAAGCGGGCAAGTCAGCCGATGAAATCGACAACCTGCTGCTTGTCAACTACAACGTTGAGCAGCTTGACAAGGTCATCAAGCCCGAGGACAGAATTGAACGCCTGTTCATAAACTTCTGCAACCCGTGGCCCCGCCCCAAGCACAAAAAGCGCCGCCTTACATACTACAAAAAGCTTGAAATGTACAAGAGCTTTTTGCTGCCCGAGGCTCAGATACGCTTTAAAACCGACGACGACGAGCTGTTCGAGGAAAGCCTTGAGTACTTTGCCCAGAGCGGCTACGACATAACCTACCTAACCCGCGACCTGCACCGAAGCGACTTTACCGAAAACATTGTCACCGAGCACGAGCGGATGTTTACCGAGGAAGGCAAAACCATTAAATTTTTAATTGCTAAGCAGCATTTTGATTAACAACAGGAGGGAACGCGGATGAAACTGAAACCGGTTGCGGCAGCGGCGCTCGGCGCGGCTTTGCTCTGCATGAATGCGGGCTGCAGCATTACCGACATCGGCAAAGAAGATCTGCTGCGCCCTCCAAAAACAATGGGCGACGAGGCGGAAATCGAGGCGCTCATCTCAAACGCGGCGCCCCACGGCTACACGCTCAAATACCCCAAAAACGGTAACTACCGAAGCGCCATTATCATGCACGACATAAACGGCGACAACGTTGACGAGGCTATTGCCTTCTTCCGCGAGAAGGACAGCGCCGCGGGCGTTCACATGCTGATGATGTGCGATATTGACGGCGAATGGGAGGTTACGGGCGATTTCGTGACCGAAACAGCCGACGTAGACTGTGTTGACTTTGCTGACATAAACGACAACGACTCTCAGGAGATCGTTGTGGGCTACGCCACATACACCTCAAACGTCAACTTTCTTTCGGTTTATTCCTACGAAAACGGCAAGACAAACGCCGTTGACTCAGGTCAGAACTACTCCGCGTTTTACTGCGGAAACTTTGACGGCAGCGGAAAAAGCAACATTATCACGCTTTCGCTTTTCACCACGGAAAACGAGGCTAAGGCTACAATGCTCGCCTATAACTCAAACCGCGGAGCGCTTGTCACCAAAGCCGCAGCCGCCATGGATCCGAACGTTGTAAGCTACATGAACATGGCTCAGACAGAGCTGGGCGACGGCGTAAAGGGGCTTGTAATTGACGGAACGCTGTCAAGCGGCGGGCTGAACACTCAGATAGTTTACTACAACAAAACAAAAAAGGCGCTTGAAAATCCGCTGTACAAAGATAAAAAGCTTAACACTACGCAGCGAAGCAGCGCGATCCTTTCGACCGATATCGGAAACGACCTGAAATATGAGATTCCAACCGTTACTACCCTGCCCTTCAACGAGGCGAGCGGCGCGTTTACCGCTGCCGATCAGGTGGTATGGAACAATTTCAGCTTGGAGCAGGAACAGCTTGTGCCTGTTCAGCGCACGGTTGCCAACTACAACTACGCCTACACTATCAAGATACCCGACACCTGGGATCAGGGCACCTTTACCGCGCTTTTGAACGAAAACGGCGACGAAATGCGCTTTTGCGAATGGGCCGACAAGCAAGCAGGCGAAATCGTTTTTGAAATAAGGGTTTTTAAGGTCACCGACTGGGACAAAGGAGTCGGCAGCGACAAATACACTCTTATTTACAAGGACAACCGCTACGCCTACACCTTTATCAACCACAGCACGGAAAGCGTGCTTGCAATGGAAAACGACCAGATAAAGACCTCGTTTTCACTGCTTAACCAAACACTGAACGTAAGCAGCAAATAATACTGATTAACATAAATATTTATTCAAACGGAGGTTTTGAGATGAAAAAAATACTTGTTTGTGAAGATGAATCCGCCATCCGCGATTTTGTTGTCATCAACCTTACCCGCGCGGGTTATGACGTTGTTGAGGCGGACTGCGGCGAAACCGCGCTTAAAAAGTACGACGACAACAACGGCGATTTTGACATTGCCATTCTCGATGTTATGATGCCCGGTATCGACGGTTTTCAGGTCTGCAAGGAGCTGAGGAACCGCAACGGCGGAATCGGAATTATCATGCTCTCGGCTAAGACCCAGGAAATGGACAAGGTTACGGGACTTATGCTCGGCGCCGACGACTACGTTGCAAAGCCCTTCTCCCCCAGCGAGCTTTTGGCGCGCGTTGACTCGCTCTACCGCCGGAAGGGCAGCAAGATGATAGAGCTGACTCAGGTTGAGTTCCAGATCATGGAGTATTTCTTCTCGAACCCCGGTACCGCGCTCGACAGGATCGACATTCTCAACCACGTTTGGGGCGACGCCTATGTGGGCGAGGACAAGATAGTTGACGTTAATATCCGCCGCCTTAGAATGAAGGTGGAGGACGAGCCCTCTAACCCCAAGCACATCATCACCGTATGGGGACTGGGCTATAAGTGGGTCTCGGGAGAATAAAACGTGACGGCCGCCACGCGGCAGGAAGCGCGCCTTTGGAAAAATTGCACTGACAAAAACCTTTCTGCAACGGCGGGTCAGGTGTTTGGCTTGTTTCAGACAATTTGCTGCTCTTAGATTAGTATTCCAAGCTGATTGTCTTTAACGTTTGCTATGTTTCTAAACATTTCTGTCAAACTCGCGGCATTACAAATCCGGTCGGGCAATATACTTTGCGGTAAAGCCCATCTGTCTGCACGACCGACATTATTCAGTATTCAGTATTCATTATTCACTATATAAAAAGGGGGTGACAACATGATAAAGGGAATTACAAAGCGCTGGATGATCAACACCCTCAGCGTTATTCTTTCCATTATCATTTTAATTGTTGTCATCCTTATTTTTTCTATCACCCACCTGTTTCAGTCACGCGTAGAGCAGGACCTGCACTCGGCTTCAAATGAGCTGAGCATGGTGTTTTCGGGCTTTAAGGCGGACAACCCAACCGACTTCACCTCGCTCTCTCGCGACTACATAGAAAACTTTGACAAAAAAGAGCAGATGGGCGTTATGGTGCTCAACACCTCGGGGCGCGTTGTACTTACCTCAACGGGATTTATTCCGTCGGAAGATGAAAAAATGACCGACTTTGACGAGGCAAAGCAGTCAGCCTCGGGCTACGCCTTCTGGAACGGCAAGCTGCTCTCCGGCGAGCGCGCCATGAGCGAAACGAGGATTATCTGCGACGAGAACAACAACGTCATCGGAGCGCTGCGCTACATTGTATCGATGGAGCCCGCCCACAGCCGCACCCTGCTTTTCAGCGCTATTATAATAGCCGTGGGACTTGGCGTTACCGCTATGGTAATTTTCTCGGGACTTGCGTTTATCCGCTCAATTGTAAAGCCTATCCGCAGGCTGTCCGACGCCGCGGCGCAAATTGCGCAGGGCGACTTTTCGGCTTCCGAAAAAATAGAGCACAAATACAATGACGAGATCGGCGACCTCTGCGACGCTGTCAGCGACATGGCAAAAGACCTGCAGACGACCGAGCAGATGAAAAACGACTTTATATCGCGTGTTTCGCACGAGCTGAGAACTCCGCTTACGGCAATCAAAGGCTGGGCGGAAACAATGCAGCTAAGCGAGCGCGGCACGCTTGACCGCCGCACCTTTGACCGCGGCATGGGAGTAATTATTAAAGAGAGCACGCGCCTGACGGGTATTGTTGAGGAGCTTTTGGACTTCGGCAGGATCCAGAGCGGCAGAATGGTGCTTATGAAAGAAAAAATCGACATTCTCGCCGAATTTGACGAGACGGTCTACATGCTAAAGGAACGCGCCGTTGAGGAAGGCATTCACCTGCTTTACGACGACCTTGACGTTGTTTATCCGCCGATTTACGGCGACCGCAACCGTCTGCGCCAGGTGTTCCTCAATATTCTTGACAACGCGCTTAAATACACGCCAAGAGGCGGCGTTGTTGCGGCTCAGGTTCTTTACTCAAAGGACGACCCCGACGTTATCAAGATTGTAGTAACAGACTCGGGCTGCGGTATCCCTGCCGAAGATCTGCCAAGAGTAAAGGAAAAGTTCTTTAAGGCTAACCAGACAGTCGGCGGCTCGGGCATAGGTCTTGCGGTTGCCGATGAAATCATGAACCTGCACAACGGCAAACTTGACATTGAAAGCGGCGAAGGCGTAGGCACCACAGTTACCCTGACCTTCCCCGTCTATAAGGAGGGCGAGGAAACCGCCGCGCCCGAAACAGTTAAGCTATAAATAATTACATTGAAGGAAATAATAAACATGTCTAAAAAAACAAAAAAAATCACCTCTATCGGCGGAAGCGCGCTGATTGAGGGCATTATGATGAGAGGCCCCAAAAAGAGCACGGTCTGCGTGCGCACGGGCAAAGATGAAATTTACAGCGAGGATATTCACATCACCACCATTCCCGAAAAGGTAAAGCTGTTCAAATTGCCGTTTTTCAGGGGAATAGCGGGCTTAATTGACTCTATGAGGCTCAGCTACAAGTCGCTTATGCTTTCAGCCGACAAGGCGATTGAATCGGCGGAAATCGAGGAGGAGCCGTCCAAGTTTGAAAAGTGGCTCGACGACAAATTCGGCGACAAGCTTATGAAGGTGCTTATGGTCTTTTCGACTATCCTCGGAGTGGCGCTTGCAGTCGGTCTGTTCTTCTTCCTGCCGTGGGGGCTTTTTGAGCTGCTAAAGCACTTTGTACCTGCCCTTCAGACAGGCAGCGAGGTTGTGACCTTTTGGCAGTCGGTATTTGAGGGCGTGCTGAAAATCGTTCTCTTTTTGCTTTACATAGTAATCGTTTCACAAACCCGCGACATGAAGCGCGTGTTTATGTATCACGGCGCCGAGCACAAAACAATCTTCTGTTACGAAAACGAGGAGGAGCTTACCGTAGCCAACGTCAAAAAGCAGATACGCTTTCATCCGCGCTGCGGCACAAGCTTTATGGTGATCATGCTTATTCTCGGCATTGCGATCGGTCTGTTTGTTCCGACCTTCCTCGGCTTTTGGCGCCCGATTATCAAAATAGCGCTTATTCCCGTTACCTGCGGAATCGGCTACGAACTTATTAAGCTCTGCGGAAGGCACGACAACACCTTTACGCGCATTATCGCAGCTCCCGGTCTTTGGGCTCAGCGCATTACCACCAAGGAACCCGACGACGATATGATTGAGGTAGCTATTGAGGCTATCAAGGCGGTCATCCCCGAGGACGGCTCCGATATAGTTAACTGCGGATGTTAAAGGACGCCCACGGAGATATGCCTGTTGCGGACGAGCAAAAGCGGCAGATTAATTCTATTACAGAAAAAAGGCTGACGCGTTACCCCTTGCAATACCTGCTCGGAAAGTGGAGCTTTATGGGCTTTCCCCTATTCGTCGGCGAGGGCGTGCTGATACCGCGCGACGACACCGAGGTCTGCACAGGGCTTTGCATTGACTATCTCAAGGGCAAAAGCGGCGCTAAGGCGGTTGATCTGTGCTCCGGCAGCGGAGCTATAGCGATAGCTCTTGAAAAGCTCGGAAACGCCGATGTAACGGCAATTGAACTGAGCAGCGAGGCGTTTAATTTTCTAAAGAAGAATATTGATTTGAACGATTCAAAGGTTAAGGCAATCAAAGGCGACGTTCTTTTGTGCCACGGCGATTTCCCTGACAGCAGCCTTGATTTGATCGTGTCGAACCCTCCCTATATTAAAAACGGCGATTTAAGCGCCTTGCAGCCCGAGGTGCAGTTCGAGCCAAAAACGGCGCTTGACGGCGGCGAAAGCGGCTATGACTTTTACGAAGCTATCATCCTAAGCTGGAGCCGAAAGCTTAAGAGCGGCGGCGCGCTTGTTTTTGAGCTTGGAGAAAATCAGGCCGAGCGCGTAACCGAGCTGATGAAAAAACGCGGTTTTGAGAACATTCGCACCGAGCTTGACTTTGGCGGTTGTGAGCGCGCGATCATCGGGATAAGGCAAATCACTGGGCTATAAATCGTACACTAAAATATTTTTAGAAACTATGTTCGTATAATTTGGTGGAAAAAGATTGTTTTTTTGCTTTACATATTTTATAATAATACTGCCCTAAGAGGCTCGCAAAGAAAAGATATAAGAAAAGACAGGAATCATTACACGGAGGTACATCATGGCAGTAGATAAAAACAAGGCGTTGGAAACCGCCATTTCACAAATCGAAAAACAGTTCGGCAAGGGCGCTGTTATGCGTCTGGGCGAGAACAAACACATGGCTGTTGAGCATATTTCGACAGGCTCGCTGTCGCTTGACATAGCTCTCGGAATAGGCGGACTTCCCAGAGGCCGTATTGTTGAGATTTACGGGCCTGAGTCATCGGGAAAGACCACGCTGTCTCTCCACTGCATTGCCGAGGGTCAGAAAAACGGCGGCAACGTCGCTTTTATCGACGTTGAGCACGCGCTCGACCCAACATACGCCGAAGCTCTTGGCGTTGACGTTGACTCTCTTCTTGTTTCCCAGCCCGACACCGGCGAGGACGCACTGGAAATCGCCGAGGCGCTTATCCGCAGCGGCGCGATCGACGTTATCGTAATCGACTCGGTAGCGGCTCTTGTTCCCAAGGCTGAGATCGAGGGTGAAATGGGTGACAGCCATGTAGGTCTGCACGCAAGACTAATGTCGCAGGCTCTCAGAAAGCTTGCCGGCGCCATCAACAAGAGCAACTGCGTAGCTATCTTTATAAATCAGCTGCGTGAAAAGGTGGGCGTCGTTTACGGCAACCCCGAGGTAACAACAGGCGGCCGCGCGCTTAAATTCTACAGCTCGGTACGTATTGACATCAGAAGAGTCGAGACCCTAAAGGTCGCTGGCGAAATGGTCGGCTCGCATACACGCTGCAAGGTGGTAAAGAATAAGATCGCCCCTCCCTTCCGCGAGGCTGAGTTCGACATCATGTACGGCGAGGGCATCTCACGCGAGGGAGAGCTGCTCGATCTTGCCGTAAAGGCTGAAATAGTCCAAAAAGCCGGCGCGTGGTTCAGCTATGACGGTCAGCGCCTTGGGCAGGGACGCGACAAGGTAAAGGAACTGCTTAAGACCGATAAGGAGCTTGCAGGCGAGATCGAAGTAAAGCTGTGGGAAAACATCGACAAGCTTTACGACCGCAGACGCCCCGCTCCAAAGGCAAAGGTGACAGAGGCGGCTCCCGCAAAGGAAGCTTCCGCCGAAAATAAAAAGCCGGCGGCAAAGATCGACGTTCTGGTTGACGATTGATGCTGATAACCGCTGTCAAGCCTCGCCGCAAGGGGCTGAGCGCCCTGTTTATCGACGGCGAATTTGCAATGAACCTGGACACTCAAACTCTGCTCGAAAACCGCTTTGACGTTGGCAGAGAAATTGACGACGAGGACTTAAAGGAAATAACAGAACTTAGCAATGAGCGCAGGGCTAAGGAAAAAGCCCTGTGGCTCATTTCGTATCGAAGCCACTCCAAAAAGGAGCTCACCGATAAAATCAGACGCACCTGCGACAATGATTCCGCCGAAAAGGCTGTTGAGCGCATGGAGGAACTTGGGCTTGTCAACGACGAGGAATACGCAAGGCAGTACGCGCGCAAGCTTCTGCTTCAAAAAAAGATGACTAAGCGCGTCGCCGTGTTTGAGCTGAGCCGCAAGGGTATTGACAAGGAAACCGCTGCGGCAGTGCTTGACGAAATCGATGTTGACTACAAAGAGAATATTCGCGATATAATAAAAAAAAAGTACCGAAATATCTCTGACGAAAAAACGAAGCGCCGCGCCGTTGCCGCCCTCCAAAGGCTTGGCTACGGCTGGGATGACATAAACGCGGTACTGCGCGAATATCAGGATTATTAAGGATGAAAAATATGAACAACAAAGTAGCCGTAATATCACTTGGCTGCGCTAAAAATCAGGTCGACGCCGAAATGCTGCTCTTTACGCTGAAACAGCGCGGTTTTGAGCTTGTGGGCGAGGCTGAGAACGCCGATGCCGTTATTGTAAATACCTGCGGCTTTATTGACAGCGCAAAGCAGGAGAGCATTGACGAGATAATCGAGCTTGGCACCCTTAAGCGCGAGGGCAAAATAAAGGCTATTATCGTAACGGGCTGCCTTGCCGAGCGCTATCAGGACGAAATCACAAAACAGCTTTACGAAATCGACGCCGCTGTGGGCATAGGCGCAAACTTGCAGATTGCCGATATTGTTGAAAGCGTTTTGTCAGACAGCGATAAAATAGAGATTTTCCCCGACAAGCTCAGCTTGCCGCTTGAGGGCGGCAGAGTCCAGTCCACCCCATTCTACACCGCTTACCTGAAAATCGCCGAGGGCTGCGACAACAAAAAATAGAAAGCCTTGTCGAAGAGGCGAAAAAGCTTGCGTCCGACGGTGTGCGCGAGCTTAATGTTATCGCTCAGGACACCACGCGCTACGGCGAGGATATATACGGCAAGCCCTCGCTCGACAGGCTGCTCACTGAGCTTTGCAAAATAGACGGGCTGCACTGGATTCGCGTGCTCTACTGCTACCCCGACAGCATTACCGACGAGCTTATTGACGTTATGGCACGCGAGGAAAAAATAGTAAAATACATCGACCTGCCTTTGCAGCACTGCAACAGCGAGATTCTGCG
>ONCY01000083.1 GCA_900316435.1 uncultured Eubacteriales bacterium
GACGACTTTGAAAAAATCTTCGGACGTAGGGCGGACAAGCGCAGAAAGACCTATAACGGCACGCTTAAATGTCAGATTTATATATATAAATAATCCTTGACAGATTTAATCTTTAGGTGTAAACTATTTAAACAGCAGGGGAGTCCGCCGAAGCGGGCTGAGATTAGGCTGTGTCGCCTTGACCCTTTAACCTGATGCGGATAATACCGACGTAGGAAGCTCATATAAAATACTGTCATTGGAGCACTGCGTTATTGTAGTGCTTTTATTTATGCAAAATAAAACACATGACGCGCCGTTAATGAATGCAAAGTGTTCCTAAGGCGCGCTGAAAAACGGAGGAGTATTATGAACGCAAGTGTAGCTATTCAGACCTTACCCGAGGCAAAAAACGACGAGGAGCTTATCCGCATTGTCGACGAGGTTATCGCCTACATCAAGAGCACAGGCTTAAAGTGCTATGTGGGTCCCTTCGAAACCGCTATAGAGGGCGATTACGACGAGCTTATGGACATTGTAAAGGAGTGCCAGCATATAGCGATAAGAGCAGGCGCGCCGTCGGTTTTAGCGTATATCAAGATAGACTACAGACCCGAGGGCGATGTGCTTACAATCGAAAGAAAGGTAACAAAGCATCATCAGGGCTGATGCAAAAGGGGCAAAACTATGGGTTTAAATAAAAAGAAGCCCGGTACGCGCGGCAAAAACGCGCAGGAGGTTATCGGCAAAATCCTTCCGCCCGTAATAGCATTGTTTTTGGTTTTCGGACTTTGGGTATTCATTTGCGCTCAGGGCAATGTGCCGAAGGCGATGCTTCCTTCTCCCGAGGACGTATGGAAGGCGTTTTGCAAGGACTGGCCGCTTATGATGAAGCACGCCCGCGTTACGCTTACCGAGACGTTTATCGGGCTGTTTATAGGCATAGTGATAGGCTTTTTGTCTGCGGTAATCATGGACAGGTTCAGTATGGTAAGAAAGATAATCTATCCGCTTATCATCATTAGCCAGACCATTCCTACGGTTGCTATAGCGCCTTTGCTTGTGCTGTGGCTGGGCTATCAAATGCTGCCGAAAATAGTGCTTGTAGTGTTAATCGTGTTCTTTCCGATTTCAATCAGTCTGCTTCAGGGCTTTGCCTCGGTTGATGCTGACACGGTTAATTTGATGAGGTCAATGGGCGCTAACCGTTTGCAGATTTTCCGCTATGTAAAGGTGCCCGGCGCTTTGGGACACTTTTTCTCAAGCCTGAAAATCTCGGTGTCCTACGCCGTTGTCGGCGCGGTGCTCGCCGAATGGCTCGGAGGAACCGAGGGGCTCGGCTGCTACCTTACGCGCGTAAGAAAGGCATTTTCATACGACAAAATGTTTGCGGTCATCATTCTGATTTCCGTTATCAGTTTGCTTTTAATTTGGCTTACGGGGTTCATTCAAAAGAAATGCATGCCGTGGGACAGAGTAAATAAAAAGAGGAGTTAACTATGAAGAAAAGAGTATTATCAATCGTGCTTGCGTGCGCGCTCGCTGCCTCTGTTGCGGCAGGCTGCGGCTCGCAGGACAGCAAATCATCCGACACATCGAGCAAGTCATCCGAGGCTTCAAAGGGCAGCGCAACACCCGATACGCCCGACAACGGCGAAAAAACTAAGATAACCTTTGTGCTTGACTGGACTCCCAACACCAACCACACGGGACTTTATGTAGCCGAGGAAAAGGGCTATTTTTCCGACGCGGGTCTTGACGTTGAAATCGTACAGCCTCCCGAGGACGGCGCCGAGGTGCTTGTGGGTTCGGGCAAGGCTCAGTTCGGCGTAAGCTTCCAGGACAGCATGCTGCCTTATGTAGCAGGCGAAAACAAGCTGCCCATCGCTTCCGTGGCGGCGCTTGTTCAGCACAACACATCGGGAATCATCTCGCTTAAGGGCAAGGGCATGGACAAGCCCAAGGGCATGGAAGGCAAAAAGTACGCCACGTGGGATCTCCCGATTGAAAAGGCTACCCTTAAAGCGGTAGTTGAAAAGGACGGCGGCGACTTTGACAAGGTTGAGCTGATTCCCTCTACCGTGACCGACGAGGTTTCCGCGCTTCAGAGCGAGCAGGTTGACGCTATCTGGATTTTCTACGGCTGGGCAGGCGTTGCAACCGAGCTTGCGGGACTTGAAACCGACTACTTCGCGTTTAAGGATATCGACCCCGTATTTGACTACTACACACCCGTTGTTGTCGGAAACACCGACTGGATGAGCGAGAACCCCGCCGCGGCAAAGGCGTTTCTTTCCGCGCTTAAAAAGGGCTACGAGTTCGCTGTTGACAATCCCGACGACGCTGCGGACATCCTTCTTAAGGCGGCTCCCGAGCTTGACGAAAAGCTTGTAAAGGCAAGCCAGAAGTACCTTTCCAAGGAGTACAAGTCAGACGTTGAAAAGTGGGGCTATGTTGACCCCGCAAGGTGGAACGCCTACTATAACTGGATCAACGAAAACAAGCTTTATGAAGCTGAAATCCCCGAAAACACGGGCTTTACAAACGATTATCTGGAGTAAAAATGTACGCGCTTGAGGTTAAAAACGTAAGCTTTTCATACGACAACAAAGACAACACGCTTGAAAACGTAAACCTTACCCTTAACAAGGGCGAGATCGTGTGTCTGCTGGGCGTCAGCGGAGGCGGCAAAACAACTCTGTTCAACGTAATAGCAGGGCTTTTAAAGCCCCAAAGCGGCAGCGTGTTCCTTGAAAACGAGGACATAACGGGGCAGACGGGCAAAATAAGCTATATGCTTCAAAAGGATATGCTGCTTCCGTACCGCACGGTTGAGGACAACGTAGCGCTCCCTTTGATTATAAAGGGCACTAAAAAACGCGAGGCTCGCAGGATCGTAGGCGAGTACTTCGCTCAGTTCGGGCTTGACGGAACTCAGAAAAAATACCCTGCCGAGCTTTCGGGCGGAATGCGTCAGCGAGCGGCGCTTTTGAGGACATACATGTTCGGCGGAAGTGCCGCCCTGCTTGACGAGCCGTTCAGCGCTCTTGATACTATTACCAAAAGCGAAATGCACCGCTGGTACCTTGATGTGATGGATAAAATAAAGCTGTCAACTTTGTTTATTACCCACGATATCGACGAGGCTGTTATGCTTTCGGACAGAATTTATCTTCTCAGCGGCAAGCCCGGCACACTGAGCGATGAAATAATAATCAAAGAGCCTAAGCCCAGAAGAGCGGATTTTAACCTGACTGAGGAGTTCCTCAACTATAAGCGTTACATCGTTTCAAAAATTCAATAGTATATTAAACGGGAGCTTGGTTCAAAAAGCGAGAATGAAATTTTGAGCCAAGCCCTTTTTGTTAATAATTTGTAAGAATAAAATGTGGCAATAAAGCTTTACAAACACAATATCTTGTGTTAAAATATAATTTGTGTAAATATGCAAACAAATATTTGACGGAGGTTAATTATGGAAGCTTATAAAAAGGAATTTATTGAATTTATGGTTGATTGTCAGGTGCTTAAGTTCGGCGACTTTGTAACTAAAAGCGGCAGAAAAACTCCGTTTTTTGTAAATACGGGCTTTTACCGCACGGGCGCTCAGCTCAGACGCCTCGGCGCTTATTATGCAGAGGCGATAAACAGCGCCTTCGGCCTTGATTTTGACGTGCTGTTCGGTCCCGCTTACAAGGGCATTCCGCTTTCCGTTGCGGCGACTATCGCTATAAGCGAGAAATATGATACCGACATCCGTTACTGCTCAAACCGCAAAGAGGTCAAGGACCACGGCGACAAGGGCATTCTGCTCGGAAGCCCCATTACCGACGGCGACAAGGTGGTAATCATTGAGGACGTTACCACGGCAGGTACCTCTATTGAAGAAACTCTCCCGATTATCAAGGCTCAGGGCGACGTTAACCCTATCGGTCTTGTTGTTTCCGTTGACAGAATGGAGCGCGGTCAGGGCGAAAAGAGCGCGCTCTCTGAAATCGAGGAAAAATACGGCCTTAAAACAACCGCCATCGTAACTATGGCTGAGGTCGTTGAGCACCTCTATAATAAAGAATACAAGGGCAGGGTTATTATCGACGATAAGCTTAAGGCGGCTATCGACGCGTATTACGAGCAATACGGCGTAAAGGCGTAATAATGGACGGCGAAAAGAAAAATGTCCACGAGGGTCACCGTCAGCGGATGAAAAAATACTTTGTCCAAAACGGCTTTAAAGGGCTTGAGGAACATCAGATCCTTGAGATGATACTCTTTTACGCCGTTCCGCGAAAAGATACAAACCTAATGGCTCACCGTCTGCTCGACCGCTACGGAAGTATTGCCAAGGTGTGCGACGCTCCCGTTGATATCCTCAAAAATGATTTCGGGCTTTCGGAATCTACTGCGGTGCTTCTTAAGATGATTCCCGAAATGGCAAGGGTGTACTCCGAGTCAAAGCATACTGCCGAGATAATCGACATCGATAACGCGGCTGACATTTTGCGCTCAAAATTTATCGGGGCAAATGTCGAAAAGGTGGCTTTGGCGCTGGGTACGGCAAACGGAAGGCTTATTATGTGCGATATCGTGTGCGAGGGCTCAATCACAGCAACCGAAATGCCCATCCGCAAGATCGTTGACTTGGCGCTTCGTCATAACGCCAAGTTCGCCTATGTGGCGCACAATCACCCAAGCGAATTGTGCCTTCCGTCGCGCCCCGACCTTGAAACAACGCGCAGACTGTCCGAAACGCTTTGCAGCATTGGCGTAGTACTTGCGGATCATATTATTTTTACGGATACGGACAGCTTTTCAATTCATTCAAGTAACAGATTCAAAAAGTATTTTGTAAGTAAATAACTATGGATTTTAAAATTCATTCCAAATACAAGCCCACGGGCGACCAGCCTCAGGCTATTGACACGCTTGTAAACAGCATAAACTCAGGCAACAAGGAGACCACGCTTTTGGGCGTTACGGGCTCGGGAAAAACCTTTACAATGGCAAACGTGATCGAGCGCACTCAGCGGCCCACGCTTGTTCTGGCGCACAACAAAACGCTTGCCGCTCAGCTTTGCAGCGAATTTAAGGAGATTTTTCCCGAAAACGCGGTTGAGTATTTTGTAAGCTACTACGACTACTACCAGCCCGAGGCGTATGTTGCCCAGACCGATACCTATATCGAGAAGGACAGCTCCATTAACGACGAGATCGACAAGCTGCGCCACAGCGCAACGCTTGCTCTCTCGGAGCGGCGCGATGTTATAATCGTAGCCTCGGTGTCGTGCATTTACAGCCTTGGCGACCCTATTGATTACCGCAACATGGTGATCTCGCTGCGCCCGGGTATGCAGAAGTCGCGCGACGAGCTTGTTAAAAAGCTTGTTGAGCTGCAATATGAGCGCAATGACGTAAACTTTATCAGAAACAAATTCCGCGTAAGGGGAGATGTAGTCGAGATTTTTCCTGCCGCGTCGGGTGATTCGATTATCCGAGTTGAGTTTTTCGGCGACGAGATCGACCGAATTTCAGAGATAAATCCGCTTACGGGCGAGCTTAAAGCGCTTTTGAAGCACGCGGCGGTGTATCCTGCCTCGCACTATATAGTGTCGCGCGATAAAATGCAGGTCGCCCTCAATGAAATTGAGCGCGAGCTAAACGAGCGGCTCGAGTATTTCCGCGAGAACGGAAAGCTTCTTGAGGCTCAGCGAATTGAGCAGCGCACGCGCTACGACATGGAAATGCTGCAGGAGATAGGCTTTTGCTCGGGCATTGAAAATTATTCAAGAATACTGTCGGGCAGGGCTCCGGGCTCGTCGCCCTACACGCTTCTCGATTATTTTCCCGACGACTTTCTGCTGTTTGTGGACGAGAGCCACGTAACTCTGCCTCAGGTAAGGGGCATGTACGCAGGCGACCGCGCGCGCAAAAAGAGCCTCGTTGACTACGGCTTCCGCCTGCCCTCGGCTTACGACAACCGTCCGCTGAATTTTGACGAGTTTTACTCGCACATTAATCAGGCGGTGTTTGTAAGCGCAACTCCGGGCGACTTGGAGCTTGAAAAAAGTCAGGTCATCGCCGAGCAGATCATCCGCCCGACGGGACTTCTCGACCCTGAGATTTCAGTCCGCCCCACAGAAGGGCAGCTTGACGATTTGGTATCCGAAATCAATATCCGAGCCGCAAAAAAGCAGCGCGTGCTTGTAACAACACTGACTAAAAAGATGGCGGAGGATTTAACCTCGTATCTCGAGACTCTGGGAATCCGCGTAAGATACATGCACCACGACATCGACACCGTGGAGCGAATGGAAATTGTCCGCGACCTGCGGCTTGGCGAGTTCGACGTGCTGGTGGGAATCAACTTGCTCAGAGAGGGACTTGACATTCCCGAGGTTTCGCTTGTGGCGGTTCTGGACGCCGACAAGGAGGGCTTTCTGCGAAGCGCGCGCTCGCTTATCCAGATAACGGGACGCGCCGCCAGAAACAGCGAGGGCATGGTTATTATGTACGCCGACAGCGTGACCGACTCAATGCAGCAGACGATAGCAGAAACAAACCGCCGCCGCGAGATCCAGCAGAAATACAACGAGGAACACGGAATCGTTCCCAAAACGATAGTCAAAAAAGTAAGCGAGATCCTTGAAATCTCAACCCACTCCGACAGCGAATTCAAGAACGTTAAAAAGCTCAGCAAGGCTCAGCGCCAGCAGCTTATCGAAAGCCTTACCAAGGAGATGAAAGCTGCGGCAAGGCTGCTTGAATTTGAGCACGCGGCATACCTGCGCGATAAAATCAAAAAATTGCGCTCTGATAAAAGTCAGAGTTAAGAGTTTAGAGATTTTTATAAATCGGAGCGAAGCGACCCTAATCTCCACACTCCAAACTCCACTCTCAACTCTCAAAAAAGGAAGTAGTATATGGCAAGAAAAAAAGTACAGGAATACGGCAACGACAGCATTACCACCCTTAAGGGCGCCGACCGCGTGCGCAAACGCCCTGCGGTCATCTTCGGCTCTGACGGTATCGACGGCTGTCAGCACTCGGTTTTTGAAATTCTTTCCAACTCAATAGACGAGGCGCGCGAGGGCTTCGGCAAAAAGATTTCCGTGACCCGCTTTTCCGACGGCTCTATAGAGGTTGAGGACCACGGCCGAGGCATACCCGTTGACTTTAACGAAAAGGAAAACCGCTTCAACTGGGAGCTTGTGTTCTGCGAGATGTACGCGGGCGGAAAATACAACAACAACGAGGGCGAAAGCTACGAGTTCTCGCTCGGCATGAACGGCCTCGGTCTGTGCTCTACCCAGTACAGCTCCGAGTACATGGACGTAGATATCCGCCGCGACGGCTACCGCTACACCCTTCATTTTGAAAAGGGCGAAAACTACCGACATCGACATAGCGCCCGAATACTTTACCGACATTATGAAGCGTCAGGCTATTGTCAACGCGGGCGTTGAGTTTATCTTCCGCAACCAGAACGGCAGAAGCTTTGACACTACCGTATTTAATTACGTCAACGGCGTTGTAGACCATGTGGCGGAAATAATAGGCGAAAACGGTCTTACGGGCGTTCAGCACTGGGAGACCGAGGCTATGACGCGCGACCGCGACGACAAGCCCGAATATAAGCTTAAGATGAATATAGCCGTCGCCTTCTCCAACAAGGTAAGCACCACCGAGTACTACCACAATTCAAGCTGGCTTGAACAGGGCGGCGCCCCCGATAAGGCTGTGCGCAACGCCTTTGTATATCAAATCGACAACTACCTTAAAACCAACAATAAATACAACAAAACCGAAAAGAAAATCAGCTACGACGACGTCGCCGACTGCCTTATCTGCGTTATTTCGTCGTTTTCAAGCGTTGCGTCCTACGCCAACCAGACCAAAAAGGCGGTCACCAACAAGGGTATTCAGGACGCTATGACGGCGTTTCTGCGCCGCAGCTTAGAGGTTTACTTCATAGAGAATCCGCTTGAGGCTGAGAAGATTGCCGAGCAGGTGCTTATCAACAAGCGAAGCCGCGAGAATGCCGAGAAAACAAGGCTCAATATCAAAAAGAAGCTCTCGGGCAACCTCGACATGACGAACCGCGTTGAGAAGTTCGTTGACTGCCGAAGCAAGGATATTTCTTCAAGAGAATTATTTATAGTGGAGGGTGACTCCGCTAAGGGCGCCTGCGTTCAGGCGCGCGACCCCGACTTTCAGGCTATCATGCCTATAAGGGGCAAAATCTTAAACTGCCTTAAGGTTGACTACGACCGCATTTTTAAGAGCGACATCATCACCGACCTGCTTAAAGTTTTAGGCTGCGGAGTTGAGGTAAAGAGCAAGGCGAACAAAAACCTTGCCACCTTCGATATGGACGCTCTGCGGTGGAACAAGGTCATCATCTGTACCGACGCCGACGTCGACGGCTTCCATATCCGCACCATGCTGCTGACTATGCTTTACCGCCTTACTCCCACGCTTATCCGCGAGGGCAGGGTGTTTATTGCCGAGTCTCCGCTTTATGAGATCACCACCAAAAACGAGGTCTATTTTGCCTATGACGAGGTTGAAAAGGATAATTTCATTGAGCAGATAGGCGAGGAGAAATACACCATTCAGCGCAGCAAAGGTCTCGGTGAAAACGAGCCCGAGATGATGAACCTCACAACAATGAACCCCAAAACCCGCCGCCTGATTAAGGTCATGCCCGACGACGCGGAGCAGACCGCGCAGATTTTTGACATTCTTATCGGCAACAACCTTCAGGCGCGAAAAGACTATATTGTCGAGCACGGCAACGAGTATATCGACCAGCTCGACGTAAGCTAAGGAGGCACTGCAATGGCTTCAACAAAAAAGAGAACGCCCAAAGCGGCGCCTGCCAAAATCCACGGCGTTATAAACGGCGCGGGCGAAGTGGTGGAGCAGCCTATCGTATCAACCATCCGCGAAAACTTTATGCCCTACGCCATGAGCGTAATACTCTCGCGCGCTATTCCCGAGATAGACGGCTTCAAGCCCTCTCACCGAAAGCTGCTTTATACCATGTACAAAATGGGGCTTTTAAAGGGCAGCCGCACAAAATCCGCCAACATTGTAGGCGCAACAATGAAGCTCAACCCTCACGGCGACGCGGCTATTTACGACACAATGGTGCGCCTTTCGCGCGGCTATGAGGCGCTTTTGCACCCGTATGTCGATTCAAAGGGCAACTTCGGTAAGTTCTACAGCCGCGACATGGCTTGGGCTGCCTCGCGATATACCGAGGCAAAGCTCGCGCCGATCTGCACCGAGCTGTTCTGCGATATCGACAAGGACACCGTTGACTTTGCGGACAACTACGACAACACAATGAAGGAGCCTACGCTTTTGCCCGCTACCTTTCCGTCGGTGCTTGTAAACACCAACACGGGCATAGCCGTAGGCATGGCGTCAAATATCTGCTCATTTAACCTTAAGGAGATCTGCGAGACCACTGCGGCTATTATCCGCGACCCCGACCATGACGTAAAGTCAACTCTGCCGGCTCCCGACTTTATCGGCGGCTGTCAGATCCTTTACGACGAAAAGGTGATAGACCAGGTCTACGAAGCGGGCAGGGGCAGCATTCGCCTTCGCGCAAGGTATCAGTACGATAAATCCGCCAACTGTATCGACGTGCTCTCGATCCCGAGCACCACCACAAGTGAGGTAATCATCGAGAAGATAATCGACCTTGTAAAGCAGGGCAAGGTGAGGGAGATTTCCGACGTCCGCGACGAAACGGGTATCGACGGTCTTAAAATCACTATAGACCTTAAAAGGGGCACAAACCCCGACGCGCTTATGGCAAAGCTCTACAAGCTTACGACTTTGGAGGACAGCTACGCCTGCAACTTCAACGTGCTTATCGGCGGCGTGCCTATGGTGCTGGGCGTAAAGGCGCTTTTGGAGGAGTGGATAGCCTTCCGCATAGAGTGCGTAAAGCGGCGCACCTACTTTGACCGCACCAAAAAAGCCGAGAGGCTGCACCTTTTAAAGGGACTTGCAAAAATCCTGCTCGACATCGACAAGGCTATTAAAATAATCCGCGAAACCGACGAGGAAATAGAGGTAGTACCGAACCTTATGATAGGCTTCGGAATCGACAGGATCCAGGCTGAGTATGTGGCTGAAATCAAGCTGCGCCACCTCAACCGCGAGTACATTTTAAAGCGCACTCAGGATATTGAGCAGCTTGAAAAGGAGATTTCCGAGCTTGACGACATCCTAAAAAGCAAGGCGCGAATCAAGACCATCATCGTTAAAGAGCTTAAGGCTATCGCCGAAAAGTACGGTCAGCCAAGGCGAAGCATAATAATCTACGAGGACACCGCAAAGTATGTTGAGGAAGCCGAGGCTGTGCCCGATTACGCGTGCACCTTCTTCTTTACCAGGGAGGGCTACTTCAAGAAAATAACGCCTCAGTCGCTCAGGATGAGCGGCGCCCACAAGCTAAAGGACGGCGACGAGATAACTCAGGAAATCGAGTTTTCAAACAACTGCGACCTGCTGTTCTTCACCGACAAAGCTCAGGTCTACAAGGCTAAGGCGAGCGACTTCTCGGACACAAAGGCGAGCGTGCTGGGCGATTATGTAGCGGCAAAGCTCGGAATGGACGAGGGCGAAAACGCCGTTTATATGGCCGCCACAAAGGACTACAAGGGCATGATGTTGTTTGCCTTTGAAAACGGCAAGGCCGCCAAGGTTCCGCTTGAAGCCTACGCCACAAAGACAAACCGCAAAAAGCTTACGGCGGCGTACTCCGACAAAAGTCCGCTTGCGGGCGTGCTTTGGCTCGGTGAGGACAAAGAGGTTCTGTTCACCGCGTCCTCAGGCAGAATGCTGCTTGTACATACGGGCGCTCTGTCGCTTAAAACTACGCGCTCAACTCAGGGCGTGGCGGTAATGAAGCTCAAAAAGGGGCACAGGCTGTTCTGCATAGACGAGTATAAGGAGGGCGGCTTTGCAAAGCCTCAGCGGTACCGCACGCGAACGCTTCCGGCGCTCGGCGCTCTGCCCTCAAACGAGGACAAGACCGACGAGCAGCTGTCTTTGCTGTAAAATTATTTAAAATTTAAAAAAACACTTGCAAAGCCTGATTTTATATGGTAATATAAGTAAGTTGATTAGTATAAAAGGCGAATTTTCGCAAATGAAAGGACGATAATATGAACGCATTAGGTATTATTCTCGGAATTGTGCTGGCGGTAGTTTCGGTTGCAATTATCATTGTAATCATCCTTCAGGAGGGTAATCAGCAGGGTATCGGCGTTGTTACGGGCGCTGCGGACTCTTACTTCTCCAAAAACAAGGCTCGCTCCATCGACGCATTCCTCTCGCGCTGGACAAAGGTTTTCGCGGCTGTTTTTGTTATCTTTGTTATCGCGCTTAACGTGCTGTCTTACTTTGACATTCTGTAAGAGTAATAATTATTTGCCACAGGGCATATAATAGACCGTCGGTATTCGGCGGCCTATTTTTTTACTTTTTGGAGATGTTCAATATGCCTTGGTGGGGAATAGCCTTAATACTTTTGTCAGCGCTTATTATATTTGCGGCGCTTCATTTTGCCGAAAAAAATAAACGCCCCTTTAAAAGGGCGCTTTTGTCTATGTGTATAGGGCTTGCCTCTCTTACGGCAGTCAACATGCTCTCGGCGCTCACCAAGGTTTATATACCCGTAAGCCTGCTGTCGGTGCTGACTTCGGCAATAGGCGGAGTGCCCGGGGTAACGCTTCTGCTGTTTTTAAATTTGATTATATAAGAAACAACAATCACTAACCTCTAACTTCTCCGTAAACCTCCTCAAGCGCCTGTCCTACGTTCTCGATATCCTTTGTCATAAGGCCGAGCATTGTTTTGTAGACGGTCTGGGGATAGCTTAAAAAGTTCTTTTTAATCACCTCTGCCTGCTCATAGTTCGGCGCGTAAAGCGTAAACTCAAACAGAGTTATCTCTCCGCCCGAAACCCTGCAATTAACGTCAAAGCCGTTTTCGGTCTTTATAATGTCAACGTGGTTTTCGCGCGCGGTTCTGCGCTCTCCCAATAATCTCAGCGCACAGTCGTAGGACTTCTGCTTAACGGTGTGGGCAAGCGTTGTTTCAAGCCCGTTTGCAATAACTCTTCCGTTTTCGGTTATAATATAGGTCTGCTCGCCGTCGGTAACGTCGCTTTTTTCAAGGTTTCCGTCTGCAATCAGCTCCTCAAACGCCACAACTATCTCAAAAAAGTTGGCGAGCTCGTCGGCGCGTATCGCCTCAACAACAAGGCTCTGGCTCATTTTGTCGTCAACGGTGTTGAAAAGGTAACATATCAGGATTTTAATTTCATTTTTGCTTCTGAGGCCGCCCGGAGCGATTCCCTCGTCAAAGGTATCAAATGCCATATTATCACCCGTAATTCATAATATCTGAGGCTATTATAGCACATAATAAAATAAAAGTGTAGGGGCAAATATAAATTGCTTTAAAAATAGTTGAAATTTCTACCGAAATATGGTATAAATTTAGAAAAGGAAGTGATTGCAATGGGAGCTTATATGGCATATGTATGGATAGCGGTGGCTGTTATCTTAGCTATATACGAGATGTCTACGGTTCAGCTTGTGGCTGTATGGTTTGTTATAGGAGCCGTCTGCGCGGCAATTTCAACTCTGTTTACAGACAGTATAGTTTTGCAGGCGGTTATATTTGTTGCGGTGTCGCTTTTGGTGCTTTTGGCAACACGGCCTATAGTAAACAAATTCAGGCAGAAGCAGATTAAGGTAAGCACAAACGCCGACAGGCTTATCGGCACAATCGGCGTTATGACGGGCGATTTGTCAAAGCCCGAGGACACAGGCCTTGCAAAGGTATCTGGCAGCGTATGGAGCGTTAAAACCGATAACCCGCCCCTTAAAAAGGACGACAGGGTAAGGGTTATAGCCATTGAGGGCGTTAAGCTTATCGTAGAAAAAGCAGAGCAGTAAAGGAGAGATGATTTATGTCAACAATAGCGGGAATTGTAATTGTAAGCGTTATTGTATTATTGATACTGATTTTGATTGTCCGCAATATCAAAATCGTTCCGCAGGCTCACGCGTTTGTAATCGAGCGCCTTGGAGCGTATAAGGCGACGTGGGAAACGGGACTTCACCTAAAGGTTCCGTTTGTGGACAGGATTTCAAGAAAGGTGTCCTTAAAAGAGCAGGTCGTGGACTTTCCGCCTCAGCCGGTTATTACCCGCGACAACGTAACCATGCAGATTGACACGGTAGTTTATTTTGAAATCACCGACCCGAAGCTCTATACCTACGGCGTAGAGCGCCCCATAAGCGCTATCGAGAACCTTACGGCTACCACTCTCAGAAACATCATCGGCGACTTGGAGCTTGACAATACGCTCACCTCGCGCGATACTATCAACGATAAAATCCGAATTATCCTCGACGAGGCGACCGACGCGTGGGGTATCCGCGTTATCCGCGTTGAGCTTAAGAATATCCTGCCTCCGCGCGAGATCCAGGACGCAATGGAGAAGCAGATGAAGGCCGAGCGTGAGCGCCGCGCAAGAATCCTCGACGCCGAGGGCGAAAAGCGCAGTCAGATCCTTGTTGCCGAGGGCTTGAAGGAATCGGCTATCCTTAAGGCTGACGCCGTTAAGGAGCAGAAGATCCGCGAGGCTCAGGGTGAGGCAGAGGCTATTCTGACGGTTCAGAAGGCTAACGCCGACGCGCTGAGAATGCTAAACGAAGCCGCGCCCAGCGACAGGGTGATTCAGCTCAAAAGCCTTGAGGCGTTTGCCAAGGCGGCTGACGGCAAGGCTACAAAAATCATCATTCCCTCAGAAATCCAGGGCTTGGCAGGCAGTGTAACGGCTGTTAAGGAAATCTGGAAGGATTCGGAAAATAATTAAACCTATCAAAAGTCTCAATGCTTTTTGCGCTGAGGCTTTTTTTAGTTTTAGTTTTTAGAATAAGGTAAAACCTGATATTCCCAATAATTCCAATATTCCTAAGGACAATGAGAGATTTGGAATTCATGGGAGAAATGGCTTAAACAGTGGGTTTTTACATGATTCTCAGCCTGAAATCATTTGAGATTATTGGCAATAGTATCATGTAAATAACAATATAATATGCGCTGCAAGTGAGAATATCTGTAATTCGTTCAGCGTAATACAATATTATGATAGTAATATATTGCTATAAGGTAGTATTATCGCCATGAATTCCAAATAAGAAATCTTCTGAGAATCATGGAAGAACCCGCATAAACACTGGGTTTTTCCCATGAATTCCATATTCTCAGATT
>ONCY01000084.1 GCA_900316435.1 uncultured Eubacteriales bacterium
TCCTGAAACATTTTATGGTCGTAGGTATAAGTCATAAAAATCTCCTTTTATACAGTATTTTACTCGTACTTTCCCAAAAGAATACTTGAATTTTGACCGCCGAAGCCGAACGCGTTTGACATAGCGTATTTGATGTCGGCTTTTTTAGCGGTATTGGGTACAAAGTCGATTCCCGCGCATTCGGGGTCAACCTCGTTTAGGTTGATTGTGGGAGGTATCATTCCCGTTTCAATAGCCTTGACGCAGGCAATCGCCTCGGTAATTCCGCCTGCGCCCATCATATGTCCCGTAGCGCCCTTTGTCGAGCTGACATAGGGGAGAGCATCGCCGAAAATCTCCTTGATAGCGGCGGTTTCAACAGCGTCGCCTTTATGGGTTGCGGTGCCGTGAGCGTTTATATAGCCGATGTCGGATGGCATGATTCCCGCGTCGCTTATAGCCTGGCGGATACACGCCATAGCGCCTCTGCCCTCGGGGTGAGGCGCGGTAACATGGTGAGCGTCGCAGGTGTTGCCGCAGCCTGCGATCTCGGCGTAGATTTTAGCGCCGCGAGCCTTTGCGTGCTCCTCTGTTTCAAGCACCAGCGCTCCGCCGCCCTCGCCTATAACAAAACCGTCGCGGGTAATGTCAAAGGGACGGCTTGCGGTTACTGGGGCGTCGTTGCGGCGAGAAAGAGCCTTGGCGTTTGCAAGCGAGTAAATTACCAGCGGACAAAGCACGCTTTCGGCGCCTACGGCAAGCATAACGTCAGCCTTGCCTGCCTGCATATAGGTAGAGGCAATGTAAATCGCGTCGCCGCCGGAAGAACAGGCTGTGCTCACGGTAAAGCTGGGACCCTGAATATTGTAATCAATCGCTATATTCGCGGCGGCAATGTTGCCCAGAATTTTCGGAATAAAGCGGGGGCCTACTTTTTTGTGAGAAGCTCCCGAAAGCGCGTCCTGGGTGAAAGCTGTTGTAGCCACACCTGCCATAGCGGTGCCCATAACAATGCCCGTGCGCTCGGGTTCAATAGTGATTCCGCTCTGTTTAATAGCCTCCTCAGCCGCTATGTAAGCGTACTGCATAAATGGGTCGGTCTTTCTCACCAAGTCTTTTTCAAGATAATCGGTAGGGGTAAAGTCTTTTATTTCCCCTGCAAACTGAACCGCAAGCTCCGACGGGTCAAAACTTTTTATGGTATCAATGCCCGATTTGCCCGCAATCAGATTTTTCCAGTACTCATCAACGCCGATCCCTATAGGGGTAACGGCGCCCATCCCCGTGATAACGATTTTTTTCATTTCAGCATACTCCGTTCAAAATTTTAAAATAGCTATTTACATTTTGCATATTGTTATGCTATATTTAGATTATAACAGATTATTCCAAATTTTCAACACCATACATAATGCAAAAATAATAAGTTGTGAATGATTCCATGCAGAAACTGCATAGCCGCCACGCGGCCGCCACGCGGCAGGAAGCGCGCCTTTGGAGAAATCGGCTTATGGGAAAACTCGGTATAACGGCGCAACATAAATCGCGGGAACGGAAGTTTTGTTTATTGCAAACATCTGATTCGCGTACTGAAAGTCGCGTCACGCGACCGGCGGGTCTTAAATCTCGGGTTAGGAAGGTCTTTTAACTGCAATTGTATGATTTGCGTAATGGGTGTTGAGATACTTGACTAAACGGAGAAAACCATGGACATAAACCAACTCAACTGTTTTATATCGGTAGCTCAGACGCTAAACTTTTCCGAGGCAGCACGTCGCAATTATGTTTCACAGTCCACGGTCAGCCGCTACATAAGCGACCTTGAAAAGGAGTTCGGCGTGCAGCTTTTCAAGCGCTCTCACCGCGACGTGGTGATTACAAACGAGGGCAAAACCCTGCTGCCATACGCGCTTGAAATTGTAGTCACGCTCGACAAGGCAAAGAAGATAATCAGCCGTATGCAGAACGGCGGCACGGGCAAGCTAACAATCGGCTGTGACGTTACTTCAATGGAATTTCCGTCGCTGTGCATTGCCGACTTTACCGACAAGTACAAGGGAATCTCGGTTGATTTAAAGCGCCTTGACGCCGCCGACCGCAGCTTGGCAATAACGGGCGGCGACTTTGACTTTTGCTTTATGCCGCGCGACATGGTGCCAGAAAGCTCGGGAATCGAAACGCTTGTGACCCATATTGAGCCGCTTGTTGTGCTTGCTTCCGCAAACGGCGATTTCAGGCGGAAAAAGTCCCTGAGCCTTACAGCCCTCGCCGATAAAAAGCTTGTGCTGCTGTCGGAATCAGCCGCGCCCATACTCTATATGGAAATAATGGATATGCTGCGCACATTTCACATAACGCCCACGGTCGATGGTGTATTCGACGAGCTGATGGAGGTTTATGTGGCTGTGCTCTCGGGGATGGGAGTGTCGGTAGTGCCTCAGTCGCTTGCGAACCTTGTATCGGGCGACAAGGCGGTATCGATCCCTATTTCAGACGCCGACACGGGCATTGCCTATGTTATAGCGTGGTCAAAGGCTCTCTCTAACCCCGTAGCGAAGCTTTTTATTGAAACCGTAAAAAAATACGCCGCGGGTGATGACGGCGGATACGGGTTATAATTCTATATCAGAATAAAAAACGGCAGGGTAAAGCACACGCCTTATCCTGCCGATGTTTTATTATTTATTCGGAATCCACACCGAGCCGGCAAAGTACAGGTACTTGTCCGACACGTACCACTGAGTGCCCTTTTCGTACTTTTCCCTTGCCTCTTTTATCGACTCGTCGCCGCCGTCTATTATTTCGTCCTTCATATAGTCGGAGTAAACATAAGTTACGGTGCTTTCCTTATCAACAAGCTCGCCGTTTTCAAGCTGCTTTTCAATGGTGGTGGTAAGAGTTGTACCGTCAATGCTCCACTTTCCGGGTACTTCAACTTCTTCGCCGGTGCTGTTGGTTTTGACCTTGAGCGTGCCGTCGGTATCGAATGTAACCTCAGAGCGACCCGTGTAGTTTGTCTGCCAGGCGTGCGCCGTCAGCTTTTTGCCCTCATCGGTGTTAACGACGTTTTCCTTTCCGCAGGCGGTAAGCGATATGAGCATAACTGCCGCGGTAAGAGCCGCCGCTGCGGAGATAATAAGTTTCTTCATGGGTTCACGTTCCTTTTAAGGTTACCGTTTACTCAACGATCTTGATAGAGGTGATGACCGGCTGATTTGCGGCGGGAATAGTGCCGTTGTTGTCGGTGGGCTGAGCTTTTGTGGCTATTTCGTCAACAACTTCCATGCCCTCTGTCACCATCCCGAAGGCGGCGTAGTTGCCGTCGAGGAAGGTGCTGTCCTGATGAACGATAAAGAACTGCGAGCTTGCGCTGTCCATGGCGTTTGAGCGAGCCATTGAGATCACTCCGCGCTTGTGGCTCATCGGGTTCTCAACGCCGTTTGACAAAAACTCGCCCTTGATTGTCTTTTCGCTTCCGCCCATGCCGGTCCCCTGAGGGTCGCCGCCCTGGATCATAAAGCCCTCCATGATTCTGTGGAAGGTAAGGCCGTCGTAAAAGCCCTCGTTGATAAGGTTGAGGAAATTCTGAACGCTGATAGGCGCGTATGTGGGATCGAGCACAAGCTTGATTTTGCCGTAATTTTTCACGTCGATTTCAACGGTTCTTGAGCTGCCTGTATACGGCTTCTTATAGCCTTCAAGCTCAATCGGCTTATAATCCTTTTTGTCGTCGGTATTAGGGGTGTAGTTGTAATCGCTCGACGCCGCCGAGGTAGTCGCCACAGCCTGGGTTACCGCCTCTGTAGCCGATGTGGTTGCCTTTGAAGTGTTGGTGTTTATGCCTTTGATCTCGTTCTTTGTGCCGCAGCCTGTCAGCACTGCGCAGGAAAGCGCTATGGCAAGTGTGAGTACAAGGCAAATTATTCTTTTTTTCGTATTCATTTTCTTATACCTCCATGGTTTAAAATATTTTGCGGGAGACCGTTTCCCGTTATCGATTTATTCTATCACTATATGGCTTATAAAGTCAAGGATAATTATTACATTTATTGACACTTACATTTAATTGTGCTAAAATTTAATGCGGAATTATTTTCTCGGAAGTGAAAAAATGGACAGCGAAAGAATTACATATATACAGGCGAATAATAAATGGTTTAATATCAAGTTCAAAGAACTGTGGTATTACCGCGACCTTATTTTTCTGTTTGTAAAGAGAAATATAACAACTTCATACAAACAGACGATCCTCGGACCGTTGTGGATAGTAATCAACCCCTTGCTTTCTACCACGGTTTTCACGGTTATTTTCGGCGTTATTGCGGGCATTTCCACCGACGGAATGCCTCAGTTTTTGTTTTATATGTCGGGAAATGTGCTGTGGGGCTTCTTCTCAAACTGCCTTAACAAGTGCTCAACAACGTTTTTGAGCAATGCCCGGATTTTCGGAAAGGTATATTTTCCGAGGCTTGTAACGCCCGTTTCAGAAAGTATTTACAACTTTATAAACTATATGATCCAGATGATAGTGTTCATAGGTCTTGTGATCTATTATTCCATTACAAACCCCGCTGTGCATGTTAACATGACGCTTTGCTTTGTGCCGCTTATGGTGTTGCAGACCGCTCTGCTTGGAATGGGAATCGGGCTTATTATTTCGTCGATTACAGCCAAGTACCGCGACCTCAATATCCTTATCGGTTTCGGAGTATCGCTTTGGATGTATATTACGCCCATTGTATATCCGGTTTCAAGGATACCCGGCGGTCTCAGAAAGATTTTTATGCTTAACCCAATGGCTCCGATAGTTGAAAGCTACCGCCACGCTTTCCTCGGCTGCGGAAACTTTGAATGGGAATACTGGCTTGTCAGCCTCGGCGTTACCGCGGTCATAGTTTTCGCGGGTTTGCTGGTGTTTAACAAGGTTGAAAAGAACTTTATCGATACGGTATGATGATGGATAAGAATTGTGTTATAAAAACCGAACATTTACAAAAAGAATATAAGCTGGGTGTTATCGGCACGGGCACTTTGCGCCATGATATTCAAAGCTGGATCGCTAAAAAGCGCGGCAAGGACGACCCTAACCGCAGAATAGGCTCTAAAGAGTACGAGAAGGGCGATTGCTTTCTCGCGCTTGACGACGTCAATCTTGAGATATTCCGGGGCGAGCGCGTCGGAATAATAGGCGCAAACGGCGCCGGTAAATCCACGCTCTTAAAGCTTTTGTCGCGGATAACCTCTCCTACCGACGGAAGCATAGCTTACAGGGGCAGAATAGCCAGTATGCTTGAGGTAGGCACGGGCTTCCACCCCGAGCTGACGGGCAGGGATAACATATATCTCAACGGCGCTATTTTAGGAATGACGCGCGCCGAGGTAGATAAAAAAATCGATAAGATAATCGAGTTTTCCGAGTGTGAAAAGTTTATCGATACCCCGGTAAAGCGCTACTCATCAGGAATGTTCGTCAAGCTTGCCTTTGCCGTTGCCTCTCACCTTGACGCCGAAATCATGATAATGGACGAGGTGCTTGCGGTAGGAGATATGAAGTTTCAGAAAAAATGCATCAGCAAAATGCGCGAGCTGGCAATAGACGAAAACCGCACCGTGCTTTATGTTTCGCACAACATGGGTACCATTCAGGATTTATGCAATCGCTGTATTGTGCTTGAGCACGGCAAAAAGGTTTATGACGGCGATGTCGACGAGGCAATAAAGCTATATATGGGTGGGGATAATGACGAATTTTTCTCTTACGAGTTTGTCGATGACAGATTCAAAAGCCCCGTGAAACGCCGTGACATCAACCTTAAAAGCGTAAAATATATAGGACGAACCACCAATTTGTTTTATGATAATGAGCCGCTGCAGCTTGAGCTTAGCTGGGAAAACTTAGAGGATATTCCCTCGCTCTCACTCAGGATAGAGGTTCAGGACACGCGAAGAATCCCTATAACGTCATATGTTATAGAGGATTTCTACAGCGGCAAAAAGGGCGAGACCCACAGCGAGCAGTTTACGCTTGATGTTTCAAAAATTACCACGGGCAGATATATAACGCGTTATATTTTCTTTAACAGAAAAAATGAAAACGTGGCGTTTGAAGATATAGAGGATTCAGCAGGACTTGCGTTCAGGCGCATGTATTCCGAAACAAACAAGCGCAGCTGGAACCGCCTTTGGGGCAGCATACGCCTCGGAAATATCGGTTTGCTCGGTAAAAAGAATAATAAATAAAACAGGGGCAGGCAACGTCATTTTGTTGCCTGCCCTAAGCTTATCCTCTTATAAAATCCAAAATATCCGCCGTTACTTCGTCCTGCCTGAAATCGTTTAAAATCTCATGACGGCAGCCCTCATACAGCTTCATTTTAACGTTTTTGCCGTTTGACTTCAGGCTTTTGTAAACCTTTGTTACGCCCTTGCCGTAGCTGCCTACAGGGTCGTCGGTTCCCGAAATCAAAAGAATCGGCAGTGTGCTCCCCACGTTTTTGAACCAGGTTTTACTGTTGCATAGCGTGTGAAGCTTAAGCAGGGTGTAAAAGCCGTTTAATGTAAAGTGGAAGGTGCAGAATTTGTCCTGACGGAAGGTGTCGCGCACCTTTTTGTCAGAGCTTACCCACGCAATTACGTCGTCCTCGTCTTTAAAATGGCTGCGGTAGCTGCCGAAAACCATCTTTTCAATTTCGGGAGATATTGCGCGTTCGCCGTCCTTTTTTATCTTGGCGCGTACAACCGCAAGCCCCGCCTTTGCCGCGGGAGTGGGACCGCCCGTGCCCATGAAAATAACCTTTTTCCAGATTCGGGGAGTGGCGGCGCAGCGCGCTATGAACGAGCCCATGCTGTGACCGAGCAGATAGCAGGGGAGAGAGGGGTGCTCGCTCTTAATCAGGCGCGATACATTCTGCAAGTCCTCAACGAGCAGCTTCCAGCTTCCCAGATACCCCAGATCGCTTTCGTCATTGGCGGTGTAGCCGTGCCCGAGGTGGTCGTAGCCGTAGCAGATAAAGCCCTCCTCGGCCATTTTTCGCATAAATCCGTCATAGCGGCTTATGTGTTCTGTCATGCCGTGGGCAACGTGAAACAGCCCCTGCGGCTCACCGTCGGGCGTGTAAACCCTGCAATACAGCTGATGAATACCGTCACATGAGGGTATCCGCCTTTCAGTTATTACCATAAAAAAATCAACTCTATTCGCCGGAATATATCAATCGTCCCAAAAGTTCCATTCTTCTAAGGACAATCTGAGAATATGGAATTCATGGGAAAAACCCAGTGTTTATGCGGGTTCTTCCATGATTCTCAGAAGATTTCTTATTTGGAA
>ONCY01000153.1 GCA_900316435.1 uncultured Eubacteriales bacterium
AAAGGGCGCCTACGGCTACAGAGTTTTCCGCAAAAACAGCAGCGGAAACTGGGCAGGCCTTGTTAGCGTCACCTCCACCTCATATACCGACTCTGACGCAATCAGCGGAAAGAGTTATACCTACACGGTGCGCTGTGTCGATAAAAACGGCAGCTTCATCAGCGACTACAACCCTAATGGCAAAACAATAACCTATACCGCCGCGCCCGACTTTACATTGAAAAGCAAACTTGGAGGAGTCAGCATCCGCTGGAGCCCGGTTGCAGGCGCTGAAAAATATCGAGTTTTCTACCTCAATAAAAACGGAAACTGGGCAAAGCTTGCAGACACCGCAAACTGCTCTTATCTCGACAAGAAAGTAAGCGACGGCAGCACCTACACTTATACCGTGCGCTGCGTTACCGCCGACGGAAGCAAATACACAAGTCCGTATATTACCGAGGGTAAAAAAATCAAATTCACAAACCCTGAAAAAGACTTTACTTATAAGGAGAAGCAGGCGGCAGCGGTAGCCAAGGAAATACTCAGCTCCGTGCCCGACGACGCTTCCGATGAGGAAAAAATCCGGTACGCCGCAAACGCGGTCGCGTACTACAGCTCAAAGGCAACCTACACCTCCGAAGGCTCCGACTACGCCACCCCATACGGAGTTTTTGTAAAGGGCGAATATACCTGTGCAGGCTCGACCCGCGCGCTCGGTCTGCTCCTCGACTACATGGGCTACGATTGGAAGCACGCAAACGAAAACATGTGGACCCATCAGTGGTGCATTATTTATCTGAACGGTAAAACAGCCTGGGCTGACGGGCAAATCGGTATGTTCGGATATGGCGACTATCCTTATGTTGAGCTTCTGAACGGATAAACACACGCTCCAGACCGATGGTTCGGCAAGTTCCCGTAAAATTAATCAATCGGCATAAAAACAGGCCGGCTCAAAACCCTTTCCAGTTTTGAGCCGGTCACTTTATTCGGTAAACATTATTTAAATTTGAGTAAGCTGGGGGATAATAAGCGTGGCTACCGCAAAGTAAATAAGCAGCGACAGCGAGTCGCAGACCGTTGAAATAAGCGGGTTTGCCATAACCGCGGGGTCAAAGCCGATTTTCTTAGCGAGCAGCGGCAAACTTGAGCCGACGATTTTCGCCATAACAATAGTTCCCCAGATAGTAAGCGATACCGCGAGCGCGATAAGCACAGGGGCGCCTGTGCCCTCGTAGCCTCTCAGATCGAACATCAGCAGCTTAATAAAGTTAGCCACTGCAAGGGTAAGTCCGCAGAGCACCGCCACGCGGAACTCCTTCCAAAGCACCTTGAAAATGCTCTTGAACTCAATTTCGCCAAGCGACAGAGCACGGATAACCGAAACCGAAGCCTGCGAGCCGGCGTTACCACCCGAGCCCGTGATCATCGGAATAAACGACGACAATATAATAATGCGCTGTAAAACATTATCGAACGATGAAATGATCGTGCTTGTAAAAGTCGCCGATAACATAAGCACCAGCAGCCACGGCACGCGCTTTGCGTAAATTCCGAAAACGCCCGTTTTCATATACGGTTTGTCCGATGGCAGAACCGCCGCCATCTTCTCGATATCCTCGGTAGCCTCTTCCTGGATAACGTCGATTGCGTCGTCGATTGTTACAATACCGACTGTGCGCTGCTCGTTGTCAACAACAGGAAGCGCCAGGAAGTCGTAATTCGAGAACATCTGGGCAACCTTTTCCTGGTCGTCAAGGGTGTGAACGGCAATGACGTTTTCCTCCATCATGTCGCGCACAACATCGTCATCGTTGGCAAGCAGCAAATCCTTTACCGTGGTAATACCGATAAGCTTGTTGTTTTCGTCGTTGACATAGCAGGTGTAGATAGTCTCCTTGTCAACGCCCGTACGCCTGATCCGCTTAATAGCCATTTCGGCGGTCATGTCGGGCCGCAGCGAAATAAACTCGGTAGTCATAATCGAGCCCGCGCTGTCCTCGGGGTATTTAAGCAGCTCGTTAATCTGCTTGCGCATATCCTTGTCGGCAGAGCGAAGAATTCGCTTTACGAC
>ONCY01000046.1 GCA_900316435.1 uncultured Eubacteriales bacterium
TCAAGTGAATATGTGTCGGGGCAGTCGCTTGCCCAAACCCTTGGCGTAACGCGTCAGGCGGTTTGGAAGGAGATAAATGCCCTAAAAAGCAAGGGCTTTAAAATTGAGTCCGTACCCAACCGCGGCTATCGGCTCAGCTCAATGCCCGGCTATCTTGTAGCCGAAGCAATTAAGCGAGAAATGCGCACGGCGATAATCGGCAGCGAGCTTATTGTCCTGAAATCGGTAGGCTCTACAAACGATTATTTAAAGCAGCTCGGTAACAGCGGCTGCAAAAACGGAACGGTTGCAGCGGCGCGCGAGCAGGTCGGCGGCAAGGGCAGGCTCGGCAGAGTGTGGAAGAGCGTTAAGGACGAAAACGTGATGTTTTCGGTGCTGCTTCGCCCGAAAATGGCGCCCTCCGAGGTTTCGGTTGTGACACCCTTGGCAGGGCTTGCCGTTTGCAAGGCTCTAAGGGCGCTTACGGGGCTTGACTGCCGCATCAAATGGCCTAACGATGTTATTGTCGGCAGCAAAAAGCTGGTCGGAATCCTGACCGAAATGAGCGCCGAGTTTGACGCCGTTGAGTACATAATTATCGGAACGGGAATAAACGTCAACCAGACGGAATTTGCAGATGATATTGCTGATAAAGCGACCTCGCTTAGGCTTGAGGCGGGCAGAGAGTTTGACAAAAACAAGCTGCTTGCCGCCGTGCTCAATCAGATGGAGGAGGAGTTCGTAAAATGCAATCTGGAGTTTACCGGGGAATCGCTTAAAGAGTACACCGAATTATGCGCCACCGTGGGGAAAACCGTCAGCTTTTACCGCGGAGGCAACAAGCTGAGCGGCACTGCCTCGGGAGTTGCCAAAAACGGCGAGCTGATTGTTATGCTTTCAGACGGCTCCGAAATAAGAATTAACTCCGGCGAGGTAACGGCTCAGGGGATATATTAAATCGCATAACAAAAAGGACGCGGATTTTCCTCTGCGTCCTTTTTTGTTAGCTTGATAATCAGTCGATTTCAACAACGACCTTTTCGTCATTGCGGATAGCAACTGTGCGGGCGATGGTGCGGATAGCCTTGGCAATTCTGCCTTTTTTGCCGATGATTCTGCCCATGTCGGGCTCTGCAACGTGAATGTGATATGTCACGGTGCCGTCCTCGGCAGGCTCGTCCTTATCAACGCTTACCGCGTCGGGCTCGTCAACAAGACCCTTTGCAATAATCGCGAGTAATTCCTGCATTTCGGTATCCTCCGCGATTAGTCAATTACGCCGTTCTTCTTAAGAAGCGCCTTAACTGTATCAGTGGGCTGAGCGCCGTTGGCGATCCACTTCTTAACAGCCTCTGCGTCAACCTTGAACTCGCTGGGGTTCTTAAGGATATCGTATGTGCCGATTTCCTCAATGAAACGGCCGTTTCTGGGATATCTTGAATCTGCAACTACAACTCTGTAGTAGGGAGCCTTTTTTGAGCCCATTCTTCTAAGTCTGATTTTTACTGCCATAATTTACACCTCATAAAAATTTTTTGTAGATTTATATTCACCAATTGCTTGGAGAACCTGTTAATTTATCGCGTGGCGGCTAAAAGGGCATTCCGTTGCCGCCCATGCCGCCCATACCGTCCATTGGCATTCCGCCGAGACCCGGGAGCATCATTTTCTTTTTGCGCTTGCCTTTTTTGCCGCCCTTGTTCATCTGCTTTATCATCTTCTGCATCTGGTCAAGCTGCTTGATAAGGCGGTTTACTTCCTCAACGGTTCTGCCCGAGCCTGCCGCGATTCTGCGCTTGCGCGAGGGATTCATAAGGCTTGGGTTTTCTCTTTCCTGGGGAGTCATCGAAAGGATGATAGCCTGCAGCCAGTCGATCTGACGGTCGTTTATGTCAACGTTGTCAAGCTGCTTGCCGACGCCCGGGATTTTTGAAAGAATACCCTTAAGCGGACCCATCTTTTTAATCTGTTCAAACTGACCGAGCAGGTCGTTGAAATCAAAGCGGTTAGCCATGATTTTCTCAGCCATCTTTTCGGCTTCCTTCTGGTCGAGCTTGTTCTGCGCGTCCTCAATAAGAGTAAGTACGTCGCCCATGCCTAAAATACGGCTTGCCATTCGGTCGGGGTGGAACACCTCAAGGTCGTCGAGTTTTTCGCCCGTACCCGCAAACTTAATGGGTTTGCCCGTGACCGCCTTTACCGACAATGCGGCACCGCCTCGGGTGTCGCCGTCGAGCTTGGTAAGGATAACGCCGGTGACTTCAAGCAGCTCGTTAAAGCTCTTTGCCACGTTAACGGCGTCCTGACCTGTCATTGAGTCGATTACAAGCAGGATCTCGTCTGGGTTTACCTCGCCCTTGATGTCCTTAAGCTCGTTCATCAGGACCTCGTCGATATGCAGACGGCCGGCGGTATCGAGGATAACGATGTCGTTGCCGTAATCCTTTGCGTGCTTAACCGCCTCTTTGGCGATTTTAACGGGGTTCTCGGTGCCCATCTCAAATACGGGAACGCCAGCCTTTTCGCCCACAACCTTCAACTGGTCGATAGCCGCGGGACGGTAGATGTCGCAGGCAACAAGCAGCGGTCTGCGGTTCTGCGTTTCCTTCAGCATTTTAGCAAGCTTTGCCGAATGGGTTGTTTTACCCGAGCCTTGCAGGCCGCACATCATGATGATCGTGGGCGGCTTTGAGGCAAACTCAAGGCGCGCGTTTTCGCCGCCCATCAGGCTTGTAAGCTCCTCGTCAACTATTTTAATTACCATCTGCGCGGGAGTCAGGCTTTCCATAACGTCCTGACCGACTGCGCGCTCGGTGACCTTGTTGGTAAAATCCTTGGCAACCTTGTAGTTTACGTCGGCCTCAAGAAGCGCAAGGCGCACCTCGCGCATTGCCTCCTTAACGTCGCTCTCGCTAAGCTTGCCCTTGTTTTTCAGCTTTTTAAACGCTCTGCCGAGCTTGTCAGCAAGTCCTTCAAATGCCATAAAAACCTCTTATTCTTTAAGTCCGCCCGCAAGCGCGCTTATCTGCGCGGCAAGTTCGGCGGTGTTTTTGTCCGATGATTTTCCCGCGATCTCATCCGCAAGCCCGACTATTTTGTTAAGCCCGTCCTCAACCTCGCGGAAGCGGCGCATAAGCCCCAGCTTTTTTTCAAAGTCAAAAAGCTGCGCCTCGCCGCGCTTTACGCTGTCGCGCACTCCTTGGCGGGTTATTCCGCAGCGGTCGGCTACCTCGGCAAGCGACAAATCGTCGTTGTAGTAAAGGTCGATTGTCTGCCGCACTCCGGGCTTTAACAGCTCTCCGTAAAAGTCGAGCAGCAGCGAAACCTCAATGTTTTTCTCCATTGTTACAGCTCTCCTTAATGTTAGGGTGTAAAGAAAAAAGCTGTACACCTCGGCTATTATATACTATTTAGGTTAAGTTGTCAAGCAATTTGGGTTTTTTATTTTTCAACGCCGCAAAGCAAGCACTAAAGGGCTAATTTGCGGGGCAAGAATTACAAAGGTTAACAAAAAACCGCCCCTCAAATTGTGCGTTTATACAAAAATGTATAAATCTAACAGTTTTTTTAAAATTGACATGAAAATATGGTTAAAATATGCTATAATTATAAACTAAAGAAATAATGAGGAGTCATGCGCAACGGAACACATCATAAATATTGACAGAATGGAAAACGCTGTGGCGCTGTTCGGCAGCTTTGACAGCAATATAAAGCTTATTGAGCGCGAGTTCGGCGTGAAAATAACCTGCCGCGGAAGCGAGCTGAAAATCGACGGCGACACCGAGCAGGCGGCAAAGGCTACAACGGTTATCGAAAGCCTGCTGCAGTTTTTGAGCAGGGGCGAGGCTTTGTCAGACCAGAACGTGCGCTACTGCATTTCGCTTGTCAATTCGGGCAGCGAGGACAAAATAGAGGAGCTTGCGGGCGACTGCATCTGCATCACCTCAAAGGGCAAGCCTATAAAACCCAAAACGATCGGTCAGAAGCGCTACTGCAACCTCATTGCCAAAAACACCGTCACAATCGGCGTAGGCCCCGCCGGTACGGGCAAAACGTACTTGGCTGTTGCAATGGCGGTTACGGCGTTCCGCAGCAAGCAGGTAAACCGAATTATTCTCACACGCCCTGCGGTTGAGGCAGGCGAAAAGTTAGGTTTCCTCCCGGGCGATTTACAGAGCAAGGTAGACCCGTACCTGCGCCCGCTTTACGACGCTCTGTTTGATATGCTGGGCGCCGAGACCTACCAGAAATATGTCGAGCGCGGCAATATCGAGGTCGCTCCCTTGGCTTATATGCGCGGCAGAACTCTCGACGACAGCTTTATCATTCTCGATGAGGCTCAGAACACCACGCGCGAGCAGATGAAAATGTTTCTGACGCGCCTGGGCTTCAACTCAAAAATGGTAATAACGGGCGACATTACCCAGATAGACCTGCCCTCGGGTGCAAGAAGCGGCTTAAAGGACTGCATGAAGATTCTTAAAAACATTGAGGGCATAGGACACTGCTACTTTGATGAAAAGGACGTCGTGCGCCATAAACTGGTTCAGGACATCATCAAGGCATACGCAAAATATGACTCAAATCCGAAGCGTTAATTTTTTACATTAATATATCGAAAAACTATAGAAAAGGGTGGTACTATGGCAGACAAAATCCGAGTAGTAATTACAAACAAACAAAAGACCGTTAAAATTCCTACGGGCATCCGCATGCTTGTGCGCCGCTGCTGCAATGCGGTTCTGCAGCTTGAAAAGTTTGACGGCCCCGCGGAAATCAGCGTTACCTTTACCGATAACGTTGGGATCCGCGAGCTTAACAAGCAGTATCGCGACAAGGATATCGAAACCGACGTTCTGTCATTCCCTATGGGTGAAAACGGCGTTTATGACATTGATATGGAAACGGGCGCCAAGATTTTGGGCGACGTTGTTATTTCCGTTGAAAAGGCGCGCGACCAGGCTGAGCTTTACGGCCACAGCTTCCAGCGCGAAATCGGCTATCTTACCGCTCACAGCGTGCTTCACCTGCTGGGCTACGACCACGTTGAAAAGCTTGAAAAGGTAAGAATGAGAGAAAAAGAAGAGCTTGTTATGGAGCAGCTCGGTCTGCCCGCGTCATCAAGCTATATTGTTGACAAGGTGTAAATGAAAAAACAGCTTCTCAGCTTTTGGTACGCAATTTACGGTATTTTGGGCGCGCTCAAAACCGAGGCGCACCTGCGCTTTCATATAGTCGCGGCGGTTTTTGCGCTTGTGTTTGCGGGCATATGCAAATTTTCGGCGGAGCGGTTCGCGATATTGACGGTGCTTATCGGCGCCGTTATCGCGCTTGAGCTTGTTAATACCTCGATCGAGCATGTCTGCAACTCGGTAACAAGGGAGTATAACGCGCAAATAAAGCTCGCTAAAGACTTGGCGGCGGCAGCGGTGCTTGTAATGGCGGTTGCCGCTTTAGAGGTTGCGGCGATGTTCTTTATCAACGCCCGATCGTGGAACAATATGCGCGGCTTTTTTGCGGCGTATCCGCTTTCGGCTGTTGGGCTGGGAGTTTTGGCTTTGCTGTCGGCGGCGTTTATTGCGTTTTACGGTAAGAAGAAAAAATAATCAAAGGGGACGCGCAATACGTCCTCTTTTATGTAGTGGGAGATTATATGAATCAAAATGACAAATCCGCTTTTGTGGCAATAGTCGGCAGACCTAATGTAGGCAAAAGTTCAATACTAAACCGCCTTTTAGGGCAGAAAATAGCTATCGTATCGTCAAAGCCCCAGACAACGCGCAATCGCATTACGGGCGTGCTGACCGAGGGCGAGTACCAGCTTGTCTTTTTTGACACGCCGGGTATGCACAAGCCGAAGAATACTCTCGGCAAGTACATGGTGCGCTCGGTAAACGAGAGCGTCGGCGGCGTTGACTGCTGTATGCTTGTAGTTGAGGCTGACCGCGAGCCGGGACAGACCGAGCTTGACCTGATAGGCAAGTTCAAGGAGCTTGATATGCCCGCAATTTTAGCTATCAACAAAATAGACATGATAAAAGAAAAGGATGTGCTGATGAAGCAAATCCTCAGCTACACTCAGCTTTACGACTTTGAAGCTATAGTGCCCGTGAGCGCTCAGGACGGCAGCGGCATGGACGAGCTTCTTGACGAGCTTAAAAAGCAGGCGAGTGAGGGCGGCCACTTCTTTGACGACGACACCCTTACCGACCAGCCCGAGCGCGTTATCGTGGCGGAGATTATCCGCGAAAAAATCCTGCGCCTGTGCGATAAGGAGATTCCTCACGGCACGGCTGTGCTTATTGAGCGCATGAAAACGCGCGGCAACGGCATTCTTGACATCGACGCCACTATCTTCTGCGAGCGCGAAACACACAAGCGCATTATTATCGGCAAAAACGGCGCAATGCTTAAAAAGATAAGCACCTTCGCAAGGCAGGACATTGAGAGGTTCTTCGACTGCAAGGTGTTCTTGCAGACATGGGTAAAGGTAAAGGAGGACTGGCGCAACCGCGCCCAGCTTGTGCAGAATTTCGGATATAACGAAAAGGATTTCGACTAAGGTGTAAACTATGAATTTATTACTGCAAAAATGCACTCAGCCCGACTGCGAAAAAATACAGCAAATGCAGAAAGCCGCCTTTGCCGCGCTGCTTGAAAAATACCGCGACTTTGATACAAACCCGGCCTGTGAAAGCGTTGAGCGCATTCGTGAAAAAATGAACCAGCCGCAGACAACATGGTATTTTATCATCAGTGGAAACGACGTTGTCGGCGGTGTGCGCCTGTTTGAAATTGACGGCCGCACCATGCGCGTTTCTCCTATATTCATTTTGCCCGAACATCAGAACAAAGGCTATGCTCAGGCGGCAATGATTCAGCTTGAGCGGGAAAATCCACAGGCTGATATATGGGAGCTCGACACCATATTGCAGGAGGAAAAACTCTGCCGGCTGTATGAAAAGCTGGGTTACCGCAAGACGGGCGAGAGCTACGAGATCAAGGACGGCATGACGATTGTGTTCTATAAAAAAACCATGATTTGACAATAATAATACGTTATTTAATCCGCAACACTACCCAACAGGGGGTGTTGTTATGGACGAATTAGGTCACTGGAGATTGTTTTTAAACTCCGGCAGCGTGCTCGATTATCTTGATTACAGGCGCGCTAAGGAAGCGCTCGACACGGGCGCTGATACCGTAAAACGGGAGGAAACCGATGAAATTCCGAACCGAGGGACTGATAATAAAGGAACAGAATATCGGTGAACAGGACAAGCTTGTTCATGTCCTCACCAACTCAAACGGCGTTGTAAAGGCGTTTGTGCGCGGCGCCAAGAACATCAAGGGCGGCAAAGCTGCAGCGACCTCGCTGCTAAGCTACTCGCTTCTGACGTTCCATACCGGGCGTGACAGCTACTCGATAGGCGACGCGCGCACTCTGCGCGTTTTTTCAAAGCTGCGCGGCGACGTAAAAAAAACGTGCCTCGCCCAGTATTTTTGCGAGCTTGCGCTCACAATCTGCCCGCGGGAGAAAAACGCCGAAAAATATCTCAGCCTCGTGCTCAATTCGCTGTATCTTTTAAATGAGGACAAGCGGCCTGCCGAGCTTGTAAAGCCGTGCCTTGAAATGCGGCTTGCGGCTATGGCGGGCTATCTTCCCGATTTAATAATGTGCAGAACCTGCGGTGTTTATACCGCTCCGCTCATGCACTTTTTCCCTCAGACGGGCGAGATAGAGTGTGCGCGCTGCCGCGGCTCTCAGGCAAACGGCTCGGTGCCGCTTACAGAGGCGGCACTTACCGCTCTGCGTCATACCGTGTATGCCGACGACGACAAGCTGTTTTCGTTCTCGCTTTCGGACGAGGGACTTGAACTGCTTAACCATGCAAGCGAGGCGTATTTGCAATACAGATTTGAAAAGGAATTTAAAACACTTAATTTTTATAAAGCTATTAAATAATTGAACTTAATAAAATACTTGAACAGCTGGCATCGTGCACAAACCTCTCCGACGCGCATGATATGGCGCTGGCGCTTGAGCCGCAGACCGACATTGAAAGGGTGCGCTTTCTACTTAAGCAGACCGACGACGCTGTAGCGCTCAGCGGCCGCTTCGGCGCGCCGTCATTCGGCGGAGCAAACAACTGCTCGGGTAGCCTCAGGCGAGCCCAGGCGGGCGGCTGCCTTACAGCGGGCGAGCTGCTAAAAATCGCCGACACTCTGCGCATTATCCGCACCGTAAGGGAGTGGCAGTCGCGCTGTTCCTCGGTTGAAACCACGCTTGACAGCGATTTCAGCGGACTTATTTCGAATAAATATCTGGAGGAAAAAATCACCTCGGCCGCTCTCGGATATCCGCCGAAAGATTCGCACCGCTTCTTCAAAGGCGCGCGAAACGCTTGATAAAATCATCCACAGCAGCAAATACATAAAATACTTGCAGGATACAATCGTCACCCAGCGCGACGGCAGATATGTCGTGCCCGTTCGCGCCGAGTGCCGCAACAATGTGCCGGGCTTGGTTCACGACACCTCGTCAAGCGGACAGACCGTGTTCATCGAGCCGATGGGCGTTGTGCAGGCTAATAACGACATCAAGCTGCTGAAGGGCAAGGAAGAGGAGGAAATCGAGCGTATCCTCTTTGAGCTTTCCGCAAACGCGGGCGACTTTGCCGACGCTATTATCCGCAGCTACCAAAGCCTTACGCGCCTCAATCTTATTTTTGCCAAGGCTGACCTGGCTTATTCCATGCGCGCCTCAATGCCCAAAATCAACGACAGGGGAGAAATAAACCTCAAACAGGCGCGTCATCCGCTTATTCCAAAGGACAAGGTCGTGCCTATCGACATTCATCTCGGTAAAGACTTCGATACCCTTGTAATTACAGGCCCCAACACGGGCGGCAAAACCGTAACCCTAAAAACGCTCGGGCTGCTTACTTTAATGGCGATGTGCGGACTTTTGGTGCCCTGCGCCGACAACAGCGAGCTGAGCGTTTTCCGCCGCGTTTTGGTGGATATAGGCGACGAGCAGAGCATTGAGCAGTCGCTTTCGACCTTCTCGGCTCACATGACAAATATTATTCAGATAATCAAGCTTGCAAACGCGGGCACGCTCTGTCTTATCGACGAGCTGGGCGCGGGAACCGATCCTGTCGAGGGCGCGGCGCTTGCTATAGCTATACTTGAAAAGCTGCGCGAAAAGCACTCAAAAATCGCCTCAACTACCCATTACGCCGAGCTAAAGGAGTTTGCCCTGCGCACAGAGGGCGTTGAAAACGGAAGCTGCGAGTTTGACGTAGCAACGCTGAAGCCTACCTACAGGCTGCTTATCGGCGTTCCCGGCAAGAGCAACGCCTTTGCTATTTCAAAGCGGCTGGGAATGGACGGCGCGGTTGTAGAGCGCGCTCAGCAGCTTGTCAGCAGCGAGAACCGCCAGTTTGAGGACGTTGTTGAAAAGCTTGAAAAGCAGCGCCAGAGCCTTGAAAAGCAGGTAGAGAACGCCAACCGCCTCACAGCCAAGGCGAATACCGAAAAGCAGAAGGCTGAAAACGAGCTTAAGCGCGCCAAAGCCGACGCCGAGCGCGAGGTTGAGCGAGCCAGACGGGAGGCGCAGCGCATAATTTCAAGGACGCGCGCGCAGGCGGACGCGCTTGTTGAGGAGCTTGAAAAGGCGCGAAAGGAGAAGGAGATGTCAGCCGAAACCCGCTCAAAGCTGAGGCGCGACATCGACAAAATGGAAGCATACGCCGACCCCGTAAAGCTCAAAAACACTCCCGACGAGGAGTATAAACTGCCTCGTCCCCTTAAGGTGGGCGACGAGGTGCTCATATACGATATTGACAAAAACGCCACAGTTTTAGCGCCGCCAAACAAGGACGGCATAGTGCTTGTTCAGGCGGGCATAATAAAGACGCGCGTCGACATAAAGAACCTGAGGCTGTTAAAGTCGAAGCTAAAGCCGAATGTTCCTAAATTTGCCTCAATGCGCAATGTCCCGAGCCGCATGGACGTCCGCCCCGAAACCGAGGTAGACGTGCGCGGCCAGACCGCCTATGAAGCGGTGGCTATCGTTGACAAGGCGATAGACAACGCCGTGCTCTCGGGCGTTTCAAAGCTCACTATTATCCACGGCAAGGGCACGGGCGTGCTCCGCCGCGAAATAAACCAGCACCTCCGTCACCACAAGGCGGTAAAATCTCAGCGCCTGGGTACCTTCGGCGAGGGTGAGGACGGCGTTACCATTGTAGAGCTGAAATAGTTAATAAATAGGAGATATATATGAAAAAACAGTTTCTTGACAGCGGCAAAATCGTCGGCACCCACGGAATCAAGGGCGAGGTAAGAATCGACCCGTGGTGCGATTCGCCCGCGTTTCTTGCCGCCTTTAAAACCCTTTACCTTGACGAGCGCGGCGAGCAGTCGATTAAAGTAAAGTCCCGTCCGCACAAAAATATTACGCTCTGCAAAATCGAGGGCATAGACACCGTTGAGGACGCCGAGCGTATGCGCGGAAAAATCGTCTACATCAACCGCGACGACATTAACCTTGGCGAGGGCGTGCATTTTGTTCAGGATTTAATCGGGCTTGAGGTGCGCGACTTCGACACAAACGAGGTCTACGGCACGCTTACCGACGTTCTGCGCACGGGCGCCAACGACGTTTATGAAATAACCAAAAACGGCAAAAAGTACCTCGCTCCCGTAATTGACGAGGTCGTGTGCGAGATAAACACCGATGGCGGCTATGTGCTTATTACGCCGATGAAAGGAATTTTTGACGATGAGGATTGACATAATCACGCTGTTTCCCGAGATGTTCGAGCCTGTTTTCGGCGACAGCATAATCGGCAGGGCGCGGCAGAGCGGCGCGATTGAAATACACACCCACCAGCTCCGCGACTACGCCTTTGACAAGCACCGCCGTGTTGACGACACCCCTTACGGCGGCGGGATGGGCATGCTGATGAAGGCGGAGCCTATCGCGCTCTGTTTTGAGGCTATTTGTGAGGAAACAGGCGAGCGCCCGCACTTTATCTATATGTCGCCTCAGGGCAAAACGCTCAGTCAGGGGCGGCTAAAGGAGCTTGCGGAGTATAAAAATATCTGCGTGCTCTGCGGCCATTACGAGGGAGTTGACCAGCGTCTGCTCGATACCTTTATTGACGAGGAAATCTCAATAGGCGACTTTGTGCTTACGGGCGGCGAAATACCCGCGATGGCGTTTACCGACGCGCTCTGCCGAATGGTGCCGGGCGTGCTGACAAATAACGAGTGCTTTACCGAGGAGAGCCACTTCAACGGACTGCTCGAGTACCCTCAGTACACCAAGCCCGCCGAGTGGCGCGGCATTGAAGTGCCCGAGGTTCTGCTAAGCGGACACCACGCAAACATCGAAAAATGGAGGCGCGAAAAAGCTGTTGAAGTCACCCGAAATAAGCGTCCGGATATGCTCGATTAGGCAATATTGTTGTAAAAATTTGCGATATATAAGATTGAAAACAGAAAAATCGACATAAAACTTTGTAATAATGCACAATAAACGGGTTTAAAATTCTACGTCGAGTGAAACTTCACACGAAAATAATTTAGTGTATTGACCTCGGTGAAAAAAATGATTATAATGTTAAAGAGGTTAATCCATATTTAATTTATCAGATAGAGAAGAGGGTATTTAAAATGTATGTAAAGGAAGTATTGGTTCAGAATAAAGCAGGTCTGCACGCTCGTCCCGCAACATTCTTCATTCAGAAGGCCAACGAGTACAAGGCTACAATCTGGGTTGAAAAGGAAGAGCGCCGCGTTAACGCCAAAAGCCTTTTGGGCGTTTTGTCCCTCGGCATCATCGGCGGCACATCAATTAAGATCATCGCTGATGGTTCAGATGAAACCGACGCGGTTGAAGGCCTTGCAGAATTGGTAGAATCAGGCTTTGCTGAGTAATTTTTGACTATATGCATTTTGGGCGGGGTAACTCCGCCTTTTTTTTCTTGCTGAAAAATCCCGGGAGGTGAGGGCTTGAATCCTAAAATGAGCGTGCTCCGCAAAAAAGCAATGGCGCTGCCGCTTTTGCCGGGCGTGTATATCATGCACGGTAAAGACGGCACAATAATTTATATAGGCAAGGCAAAGGCGCTTAAAAACCGCGTAAGTCAGTATTTCGGCTCTCAGAACAACCATCCCGAAAAGGTGCGCCGCATGGTGGATAACGTCGATGATTTTGAGTATATCATCACCGACAGCGAGTTTGAGGCGCTTATCCTTGAATGCAGCCTTATAAAACAGCATACGCCCAAGTACAATATCCTGCTAAAGGACGACAAGGGCTACAGCTACATCAGAGTAGGCAGCGGCGACTGGGGCAAGCTTTCGTATGTGCTGCAAAAATCTGATGACGGCGCGACGTATATCGGCCCGTACAAAAGCAGCTATTATGTAAAGAGCGCGGTTGAGGAGGCTAACAAAATCTTTATGCTGCCAACCTGCAGCCGTCAGTTCCCGCGCGATTTCCGCAAGGGCAGACCGTGCCTGAACTACCATATCAGGCAGTGCATGGCTCCGTGTACGGGCAGGGTAAAGCTCTCGGATTACCGCGAAAGCCTCAGTCAGGCGCTCGACTTCTTAAAGGGCGGCTCGTCAAATTCAGTCAAAAAGCTAACCGAGCAGATGGAGGAAGCGGCGGAAAACTTAGAGTTTGAGCGCGCGGCGCGGATTCGCGACAAAATAGCCGCCGTAAAAAGAATGGGCGACAAGCAGAAGGTCGTGCTCAGCAAGGTGCTTGACGAGGACGTAATAGCGTCCTTTGAAAACGACGGCAAAACCTGTTTCCAGGTGTTCCGCTTTGAAGGTGGCAGGCTGTTTGACCGCGAGAGCTTTATTTTCGACAGCGGCGACGCCGAATCCGATACAGAGGAATTCATCATCGGCTACTACACAATGCGCCCCGACATTCCAAAAAACATAGCGCTGCACAGCGGCTTTGAGGGCATTGAGGACGTTGGGCGGTGGCTCAGCGAAAAGCGCGGAAGCAAGGTTACGCTGAGTGTTCCTCAGCGCGGAGAGCAGGCTCAGCTTGCGGCTATGTGCCGCTCAAACGCCGCCGAGGCTCTGGCTCAGCAAAAGGGAGTTACCGCGCATGAGTTCAACGTGCTTGAGGAGCTAAGGCAGACGCTGGGGCTTGAAAAGCTGCCCGAATACATTGAGTGCTACGATATTTCAAACCTTGCGGGTACCGAAAACGTCGCCGGAATGGTAGTTTATAAAAACGGAAAGCCGCTTAAATCCGCCTATAAAAAGTTCAAAATCAAGGGCTTTGAGGGACAGGATGACTACGCCTCAATGGCGGAAACCCTGACAAGGCGCTTTGAGGAGTACTACGCCGCCGAAGAATCCGACGAGGGCTTCGGCAAGCTGCCTGATTTAATTTTGCTTGACGGCGGTAAAGGACAGGTCGCGGCGGTGCGCGAGGTCTTTGATAAAATGGACATCAATGTTCCGCTTTTCGGGCTTGTAAAGGACGATAAGCACCGCACCCGGGCGGTTACGGGCGAGGGCGGCGAAATAGCGATAAGCTCAAAGCGCGCGCTGTTTTCGTTCCTCAGCAAAATGCAGGACGAGGTTCACCGCTTTGCTATTGAATATCACCGCACGCGCAGAAAAAACACGACTTTCAGAAGCTCGCTGACCTCAATCGAGGGCGTGGGCGAGGTAAGGGCAAAGGCGCTGCTGAAATTCTTCCGCAGCATTGACAATATTTCAAAAGCGGATTTAAAGGAGCTTGAGTCCGCGCCTAAAATGACGCGTGACAGCGCTCTTTCGGTGTACAGGTACTTTCATCCTGAGAACGAAAACTGATATTCCAGCAAATTTATACATTATAACGAAAAAATATTCTTGTAAAATCATGCGTTATATGATATACTGTTTCTGTTAGTGAGGTTTTTTATGCGAGTTATTACAGGCTCGGCGCGTGGCAGACGTCTTGAAACCCTTGAGGGCGAGGACGTAAGACCCACCACCGACAGAATAAAAGAAGCGGTTTTTTCAATAATTCAGTTCCAGACAGAGGGCAGAAGCTTTCTTGATTTGTTCGCGGGCAGCGGACAGATGGGAATTGAGGCGCTCAGCCGCGGCGCCAAGCAGGCATATTTTGTTGACAACGCAAAAAAATCCATAGAAACCGTCAAGCGCAACCTCAAGACCGTAAAGCTTGAGCAGAACGCAAAGGTTGTTCAGGCGGACTACCGCAGCTTTTTGTCGATGAACCCCGTTTCGTTTGACATAGCGTTTCTTGACCCGCCCTACAAAACGGGAATTCTTCAAAGCGCGCTTTCGCTTGTGACTGATTGCATGAGCGAAACGGGCGTTATTATTGCGGAGAATCCTCTTGATGAGGAACTTTTGCCGCAATACGGCGATTTTGTACTTGACAGACAGTATCGCTATGGTAAAATAAAAATAACAACATTCAGACACAAGGATTTTATTATATGAGTAAAACGGTAATCTGTCCGGGCAGCTTCGACCCCGTTACTCTCGGGCATTTGGACATAATCACCCGCGCGTCGGGTATGTTCGGCAAGGTTGTTGTGGCTGTGCTTGTAAATTCAAGCAAAACGCCTACCTTTTCAACCGAGGAGCGCATTGAGCTGCTTACCGAGGCAGTCAGCGTTCTGCCGAATGTTGAGATCGTAAGCTTTGAGGGGTTGCTTGCCGAGTACTGCAAAACATGCGGAATCGACACCATCGTTAAGGGGTTAAGAGCGGTGTCCGACTTTGAGTACGAGTTCCAGATGGCTATAGCCAACAAAAAGCTCAATCCAAAGCTTGAAACAATCTTTTTGACCGCCGACGCCGACTCAACCTTCCTCAGCTCCAGCATGGTGCGTGAAATCGGCTCGATGGGCGGCGACATAAGCAACTTTGTACCCGCGTGCGTACATGACAGAATCATCAAAAAATTAAGGAAATAACCCTCATAAATGAGGCTTTCAATAAAAAATAAGGAATCAGATAATAGGAGTGGATAACATGAAAGTTGACGATTTAATTCTGCAGCTTCAGGATTTAGTAAATGACGCAAAATCAATGCCTTTCTCGGGCGGCAAGGTTCTTGTAAACAGCGATGAGGTCTATGACATCATTGACCAGATCCAGGAGGCAATGCCCGCCGAGGTAAGACAGGCTAAGCATATCGTCGCCGACAGAAAGCAGATCCTTGCCGAGGCTAACCGCGAGAGCGAGAACATCATCCGCGCTGCCGAGGAACGCAAAAAGATTATGCTCAATCAGAACGAGATCGTAAGAGAGGCTCAGGCTAAGGCGAGAGAGATCATCGAGGACGCCAAGCATAAGTCAGCTGAGATCCGCAAGGCTACAAACGTCTATGTCGACAGCATTATGAAGCGCACCGAGGAAAGCCTCGCTTCCCAGCTTACAGAGATCAAAAAGACCCGCGCAAACATCGCAAGTTCCCAGAAAAAACAGGGCTAATACAGAGCAGCGCCAAGGCGCTGCTTTTTATTTTTCCTCAAAATTCAAAAACACTTGAAAAATAATAAAAATGCTGTATAATAGAAATGTTATACAATAAACGAAATACCGCACGGAGGTAAAAATATGGCAGGCAACAAAAAAATGGTCGAGGCAATTACAAGCCGCGACGTTGATTTCGCAAAATGGTATACCGACATCGTAAAAAAGGCTGAGCTTGTGGACTATTCCGGTGTAAAAGGCTGCATGGTAATCCGTCCCTACGGATATGCAATCTGGGAGCTTATTCAGGCTGACCTGGACAGACGCTTTAAGGAAACAGGCCACGAAAATGTGTACATGCCCATGTTTATTCCCGAAAGTCTTTTGCAGAAGGAGAAAGACCACGTCGAGGGCTTTGCTCCCGAGTGTGCGTGGGTAACAATAGGTGGTCAGGAAAAGCTCACCGAGCGCCTTGCCGTTCGCCCTACATCCGAAACCCTTTTCTGCGAGCACTACAAAAAGGTTATCAATACATACCGCGACCTGCCCAAGCTCTACAATCAGTGGTGCAGCGTTGTAAGATGGGAAAAAACGACCCGTCCGTTCCTGCGCACCTCCGAGTTCCTTTGGCAGGAGGGTCACACCATGCACGCCACCGCCGAGGAGGCTCAGGAAGAAACCCTCAAAATGCTCAATGTTTACAACGATTTCTATAAAGAAACCATGGCTATCCCCGCGGTTATCGGCAGAAAAACCGAGAAGGAGAAGTTTGCGGGCGCCGAGGCTACCTATACGATAGAGCCGATGATGCACAACGGCGTAGCTCTCCAGGGCGGCACCTCGCATTATTTCGGCGACGGCTTCGCCAAGAGCTTCGGCATCACCTACGCCGGCAAGGACAATAAGCTCCATTATCCGCACCAGACCTCATGGGGCGTTTCCACCCGCATGATCGGCGCGCTTATCATGGTTCACAGCGACGACGACGGCCTTGTTCTGCCGCCTAAGATCGCGCCTATTCAGGTTGCGGTTATTCCCGTTGCCCAGCACAAGGAGGGCGTTCTCGACAAGGCTGATGAGGTTAAGGCTCAGCTTCAGAAGAACTACCGCGTAAAGCTTGACGATTCCGACCACGCTCCCGGATGGAAGTTTGCCGAGTATGAGATGAAGGGCGTGCCCGTCCGCGTTGAAATCGGCCCCAAGGATATTGAAAAAGGTCAGTGCGTTGTTGTCCGCCGCGACACCCGCGAAAAGGCATTTGTTCCGTTTGAAGACCTCGAAAGCTTTATATCCGAGCTCATGGCAAAAATCCACGACGACATGTACGACCGCGCGCTTAAAAATACCGAGCAAAAGACCTTTACCGCCACAAGCTACGAGGAGTTTGTTGACACCGCCGCAAACAAGCCCGGCTTTATCAAGGCAATGTGGTGCGGCAACAGCGAGTGCGAGGATAAGCTTAAGGACGTTACGGGCGGCGTAAAGAGCCGCTGCATTCCCTTTGAGGAGGAGCACCTGGCCGATACCTGCGTATGCTGCGGCAAGCCCGCAAAGCACATGGTTTACTGGGGAAAACAGTATTAATAGTGGTTAGTGGTTAGTGAATAGTTTACGGTGGGCTTCGCCCACACCCAATTTATCAGAGAGGAAGTGAGAAAATGCCGATAAAGGTTCAGAGCAATTTGCCCGCGATTAAGGTATTGGAGAGTGAGAACATCTTTGTCATGCCTGACGAGGTGGCTTTAAAGCAGGACATCCGTCCGCTTAAAATCCTTATCCTCAACCTTATGCCCACAAAAATCGCAACCGAAACCCAGCTGCTCAGGCTGTTGGGAAACACTCCGCTGCAAATTGATATCGAGCTTTTGCAGATGGCGACTCACACCTCAAAAAACACCTCGCCTCACCACCTTACAACCTTCTACAAAACCTTTGACCAAATCAAGGACGACAGCTTTGACGGACTTATTATAACGGGCGCGCCCGTTGAACAGATCCCGTTTGAGGAGGTCGACTACTGGGACGAGCTATGCGAGATAATGGACTGGGCAGACGAAAACGTCTATTCCACCTTCCATATCTGTTGGGGCGCTCAGGCAGGGCTGTATTATCACTACGGCATTGAGAAGTATCAGTTTGATAAAAAGCTCAGCGGAATATATACCCACAAGGTCTTAAAGCCGAACCATCCCTTGATGCGCGGTTTTGATGACACTTTCCAAATCCCTCATTCGCGCTATACCGGCGTCAGGGAAGAGGACATCCGCAAGCATATGGGGCTTGAGATATTAGCTGTGTCCGAAATGGCGGGACCATCGGTCATCTGCAACCGCACTGGCAGACATGTGTTTATCACAGGCCATGCCGAATACGACCGCGACACCCTGGCAAACGAGTATTTCCGCGACATCAGCAAAGGGCTGGAGATAGAAGTTCCCTACAACTATTTCCCGAACGACGATTCAACGCTCACGCCGCCCATGGTATGGCGCAGCAATGCCACGCTGCTCTACACCAACTGGCTCAACTACTTTGTATATCAGGCGACGCCGTATGATCTGAGCACACTTAAGCGCAAACGTAATAAATAATATCAGCTGCCCTGCTTTACAGCGGGGCAGTTTTTTGCGCGGATTCAATTATGGGCAACATGCTGCTTTGTGATAATCATGTGAAAAATTTGTGAAAATTATCCTAAAAGATGCAAAATTTGACAAAAATCTATTGACATTTTCTGCTGATTATTCTAAAATAGAAAATAGCATTCAAAGGAGGCCGGCTATGAAACCGCACTTTTTCAAAATCATATCCCTTGTACTTACGACTGTCATGCTGGCAGTCGTGCTGACCTCTGCGCCTTTTTCTGCCTGCGCTGACGATTCCGCCGAGAGCCACATTACCGAGATCCGCGTAACCTCCGCCGAGATCCAGGCGAAAGGTGCTTTTAAGGCTATCCAGCCTGCACTGAATTCCGCTCATTACAGCGCCACGAAGGACAATGTATATAAGGTGATCGTGGAACCCGGAAAGTATGAGCTTCGTTATGCGCTTCATATTTACAGCAATACCATTCTTTCGCTAAACAATGTCGAGCTTTACCGTTACAAAGAGTCGATATGCAATATGATCCGCACCGGAGATGATACCGCTCCCGATAAAGGCGCGACCGGTTACTCGCAGAACACCAATATTACAATTGAGGGGGGCACGCTCAACGGCAACTCAACCTCAAATACGATGGTAAAGGTGACCCACGCGTCAAACTTCACCATGGCGGGAACGGCTCTTGCCAACCTTAAAAATGCGCATATGATGGAGGTCGCGGCGGTTGACGGTTTTGTTATCCAAAACTGCTCATTCAAAAATCAGGTTCTGGACGCCGATGAGGTAGGCTACGAGGCTATTCAGCTCGATATTCCTAAGGAAGGGCATATTTTCGGCTGTCGCTCCGAGGCTGTAAATAATAAAAACGTGCGTATAGAAGGCTGCTTTTTCTCCAACTGCCCACGCGCAGTCGGCTCGCACACCCAGATCTTAAACAACCCGTTCGACGGCATTGTGATCACCAACAGTACCTTTAAGAACATTAAAAGCGCGGCTATTCAGGCGGAAAACTGGAAAAACGTCCAGATCACAAACAACCGCATTGAAAACACTCCGCGCGCAGTAGCCTTTTATTCCCTGCTGGGAAACGCCGACTGCGGTTTTAAAGCGAGCGTTTTGGCAAAGGAAGGCAAAACTGAAACATCGGTTCCAGACTCGTATCAGACTCCGTTCAATGCCAATATCCTCATCTCAGGAAATATTATAACAAACTGCGGCAATGTAAAGGACATTTATGCGAGCTATGAGCCGCTGGCGATTTCCTTTATCGGCAAAAACCTCAAAAAGGCGCTCAAGCAGAACACCGACGGAAGCGGCGGCTACCCCAAGGGCGACTACTACATAAGCGGAATCACAATCAAAAACAATACCATAAACACCGCGGGTGACGGAATATATCTTGAAAATATCAGGAATATAGCGGTTGACAACAACTCTATCACCTGCGCAAAAAGCAAATATTCAAAAAAGGTGTGCAACCCCATTACCGCGCTGACAGTAAACTTCAACTCGATAAGCGGCAACTCAATAGAATCCGCCCCGTATCACGGAATGGAGCTTGCCGAGTCAGCCATAACGATTGTCAAGGGTAACAGCATCACCGATACGTCTCTTGACGGTATTGTTTTTGAGGCGGAGTCAAAGGTCACGGGTTCGGTAACAGGCAACTTTATCAATAAAATCTCGCGCTACGGAATCAATATTCGTCCCAAAAGCGCTGGAGGAAGCATCTCGGGCAACATTATCTGCAACTGCGGCAAGGGCGCCGTTCAAAAGGAAAAGAAGGCAACCGGCTCTATCGGCAGCAACTACTATATGCTTGCTGAAATGAAGTCGCTTACGCTTGACAAGAATTCTCTCAATCTCGGTGAAAATGAAAAATACAGCCTGAGCGCCTCATATTCACCCGTAAACTGCATTTCCAAGCTCACATGGAAAAGCAGCGACACGCTCGTTGCGGGAGTATCGGAAAAGGGCGTTGTAACGGCTCACAGCTACGGTGAAGCCGATATTACGGTTCAGTCTGAAAACGGAAAAACAGCGGTATGCCATGTAAATGTGATGCCCGCTCCCAAAGATCTGACACTGAATGCCACCATGCTTACTATCGGCAGGGGCGAAACCTTTGACCTCGACAGCAGACTGTCTGAGGGTACTATAGCGCGCGCCGTAGAATACTCTTCAAACAATCCGTCGGCGGTAAGCGTTGAAAGGGCAGGCGGACTGCTTACGGGAGTCAGCATAGGCACAGCCACCGTTGTAGCCAAGACATATAACGGCGTCCACGCGGGCTGCAACGTAATTGTAAAGGAAGCGCCGTACGACATCTGGTTCGACAGCGGCGAAATGAGCATGGGCATGGGTGAAACCACGGTCCTTAACGTTAATCTTCCGGAGGGAAGTGCCTCAAACAGTATGATTTTCCGCTCTGACAACGAGGGCGTTGCCTCGGTAGACCAAAGCGGAGAGGTAAAAGCCCTTTCGGCGGGAGAGGCGACTGTTACAGCCGAGGCTTTCAACGGCACTGTAGCAATATGCAAAATAAGCGTAAAAAAGGCGCCCGTCCGCGTGTCGTTTGCTCAGCGCGAGTACACCGCCATGGTAGGTGAGCCGCTCAAGACCGAGGTCGTATTTGATGACGGTTCCGCCTCCAACGCGCTCAGCTTCCAGTCCAGCGACCTCGATATCTGCCGTGTGAACCGCTCAACCGGAGAGCTTACTCCAAAAAAGAAGGGAACGGTCACAATAACGGTCAAAACCTTCAACCATATAGCTGCAACATGCAAGGTCGTTGTTAAGTAAATATACCGTTCATATAGCGTCTCGGATTTCCGGGACGCTTTTTATATATGCTTCGGTAACAATTTGAAAAAAAGTTTTCAAAAAATTAAAAAAATTATTTCAAAGCCTTGATTTTTTGATTTTTATGTATTATAATTAATTCAAAAGGTGTCATTTCGTGTCATTTTGTGTGTTTTATGAACGAAATGGCACCGCAATTAATTAATAATGAAAACGGAGGTGGGCAAATGTTTTCC
>ONCY01000085.1 GCA_900316435.1 uncultured Eubacteriales bacterium
GCGCTTTAACAAACGCGCGCTCGACACCTATCTGTCCTTCCAGTACGCGGTTCCGCCCGAAACCTTTTTTGAGGACGTTTACTGCCTGCTGCCCGGTCACTATCTGTGGTACAAGGACGGCGTTGTTGAAACCACAAGATACTTTGAAGCTAAATTCAATCCCGACGAGAACATGAGCGAGGACGAGGCTGTCGACCTTATTGAAAAGGTATTCGACAACTCGGTAAACGCGCACAAAATAGCCGACGTAGAAGTAGGCTGCTTCTTATCCTCGGGCGTTGACTCAAGCTATGTTTCGACCTACTTCGCCGACCAAAAGACCTTTACCGTAGGCTTTGACTTCGGCGAAAAATATAACGAAATAAGCTGGGCGGAGAGCCTGAGCAAGCTTATAGGCGTTGAGCACCACACCCACCTTATTTCAAGCGAGGAATTCTGGGACGCTGTTCCCACCGTTCAGTACTACATGGATCAGCCGCTCGCCGACCCGTCGTGCGTGGCGCTGTACTTTGTTTCGCGGCTTGCCAGCCACTATGTAAAGGTAGTGCTTTCGGGCGAGGGAGCCGACGAGCTGTTCGGCGGCTATACCTGCTACAACGACCCGAGAGTATTCAAAATATATCAAAAAATAGTTCCTCACTTTTTGAGGAAGGCTTTGCGCGCGATAGCCCGCAAGCTCCCCGACATCAAAGGGCGCGACTACCTTATCCGCGCCTGCGACAAGCTTGAGGATCGCTATATAGGCAACGCGTTTATGTATGACCTTAAGCAGAAACAGGCTATCCTGAAAGACCCGTCCATTGCTACGGCTCCGCAGCGCCTTACCAGAAAACACTACTACCGCTGCCGCAGGTACGACGATGTCACAAAAATGCAGTATCTCGACATCAACATGTGGATGGTGGGCGATATCCTGCTTAAAGCCGACCGCATGAGTATGGCGAACTCGCTTGAGCTCAGAGTTCCGTTCCTTGACAAGGAGGTATTCAAGGTAGCCTCAAAGCTGCCCTCCGAACTCAGGGTAAACAAATACAACACCAAATACGCCCTGCGCAAGGCGGCGGCGCGGCACATGCCCGAAACGACCGCCGAAAAAGAGAAGCTCGGATTCCCTGTTCCCACCCGCGTATGGCTCAGAGATGAAAAATACTACAACATCGTCAAAAAGAAATTCCAGGGCAAAACCGCCGAAAAGTTCTTTAACACCGAGGCGCTTGTCGGCTGGCTTGACGAGCACTTCAGCGGCAAAGAGGACAACAGCCGCCGCGTATGGACGGTTTATGTGTTCCTTGTATGGTATGACATTTACTTTGACGACGACAATCAAAAGGTTGAAAAGCCGATTAATCACCTTGACGAGCTTAAGGCAGTTGCCGAGGCGAGGCGCGAAAAGCAGCTAAACGCTCCCGGCGAAGTGATTATGGCGGCTGCCGAAGCTATTACCGACGACGATGACGCCGCCCCCGCCCAAAAGTCGCCGCGCATACCTGTTTTCAAGAAAAAGGCTAAGGAAGCACCTGCTGAGGAAGCTCCTGTTGAGGAAGCTACTGCTGAGGAAGCTACTGTTGAGGAAGCTACTGCTGAGGAAGCTACTGTTGAGGAAGCTCCCGCTGAGGAAGCTCCTGCCGAGGAAGCGCCTGCCGACGACGGCAGCGAGCCCGCCTTAGTTGAAACCGAGGAGGAACCTGCCGCCGAGGCGAACGCGGCCGACGAAGAATATGTAAACATCTCAAACCCCGAGGACGACAATGTTTATGTGACTCCCAAAGCACCGGCAACTCCTCAGGAGCAGATGCAGATGGCAATTGACAGCATTGAAAAACGCTCTAAATACCTCGACGAGCCGAATGTTATTTCGGACGAGGCAGTCAACGATATTGTAAGTCAGATTCGTTTCTTTAATGAAGAGGATTACGACGAAGAATAATAAATCAAGCCGAAGCGTGTACATTTCTGTGCGCGCTTTCGCTTAGGTAAGGGCAATTTAATACTAATACCTAATAAAAAGTGGACAGCCTTTGCGGTCTATTTTCCGCAATACTTCGTTGTAGTCCTTGCAAGGCGTCAGCCTTGCGGCATCCTTCGCCTCGTCTTGCAAAAAATATCCTCGCAAATCCAAGTCTACTTTCTATCAGGAATTAGTATAAAACGCTCTTTCGGAGGAAAAATTATGAAGCTTACGGAAACAAAGCTGTCGGGCAAGGACATCTTCAACGGCAGAATACTCCATGTCTTCCACGACGAGGTGGCGCTTGAGGACGGCACTACCGCTATGCGCGAGGTCGTAAGGCACCCGGGCGGCGTATGCGTGGCCGCAATCGACAGCGCCGACAACCTATTGTTTGTGCGCCAGTTCCGCTATCCCTACGGCGAGGTGGTTCTCGAACTGCCTGCCGGCAAGCTTGAAAAGGGCAGCACTCCTCTCGAAAACGGCAAGCGCGAGCTGATTGAGGAAACAGGCGCGGTCGGCTACTCTTATATCTCGCTCGGTCAGGTATATCCCTCTCCGGGCTACACCGATGAAATCATCCACCTTTACGCCTGCCGCATTAAGGAAGAGACTGAGGCGCGCCCCGATGAAGGCGAGTTTTTAAACGTTGAGCGCATACCTATGCTTAAGGCGGCTGAAATGGTGCTCAACAACCAAATTTTTGACGCTAAAACCCAGATAGCCGTATTAAAAACCGCGGCGCTTCTGCAAAGCGGAAAGATATAAAGGTAAATATACAATGCAGAGTTTTCAGACATTATTACCCGAACAACAAAACTGCGCCGTAGCTCTGGGCTTTTTTGACGGCGTTCACCGCGGCCACCGAAAGGTGCTGGGCGGCGCGGCGGCACAGCGCAAAAACGGTCTGCTGCCCGTGTGCCTGACATTTGCCGAAAGCCCCAAGGCTGTTATAGCCGGCAAGGCGCTGCCTTTTTTGATGACGCGCGAGGACAAGCTCAGGGCGCTTGAGCAAATAGGCATTGAGCATGTGTTTTTTACGGACTTCCGCGCAATAATGAACCTCAGCGCTCGTGAGTTTTTTGAGCGGATCCTTGTAAACACGCTAAGGGCGAAAAAGCTTTACTGCGGCTTTAATTACCGCTTCGGCAAAAATGCCGAGGGCGATACCGAGGTGTTAAAGCGCCTTTGCGATGAGTTCGGCGTGGAGCTGACAATTGTTCCTCCCGAAAAGGACAACGGCGAGGTGGTGTGCTCAACGCTTATAAAGCGTCTTATCACAGAGGGCGATGTGCGCCGCGCAAACGACCTGCTCTGCGGCACCTTCGGCGTAAAGGAAACAATACACCACGGAAAGCATATCGGGCACACCCTCGGAACTCCCACAATAAACCAGCCGATGACAAAAGGCTTAATCGCGCCTAAATTCGGCGTTTATGCGTCGGTTGTAACGCTTGAGGACGGCAAGGAATACTGCGGCGTTACAAACGTTGGCGTAAAACCGACCGTAGGCGGAAAAACTCCGCTTTGGGAAACCTGGATGCCGCAGTACAAGGGCGGCGAGATCTACGGCCAGACCGCCGACGTGCGCCTGATCGAATTTATAAGGGCTGAAAAGAAGTTTGAAAGCCTTGATATATTAAAAGAAGAAATCCTGCGCAACGGTCAAAAAGCGCAGGAAATCTACCGACAAATCAAATCAGTTTAAAATAATTTTTTATAGAAGGAAGTAATACAAATGGCAAAAATGGAATTTAAATCCGAATCAAAGCGACTGCTGGATCTAATGATCAACTCGATCTACACTCACAAAGAGATTTTCCTGCGTGAAATCATTTCAAACGCCAGCGACGCTATCGACAAGCTCTGCTTTATCGCCCTGACCGACGACAAGCTGGGCATGACGCGCTCGGATTTCAAAATCGAAATCAAAGCGGATAAGGACGCGCGCACCCTCACCATTAACGACAACGGTATCGGCATGGACAAGGACGACCTCGAGAACAACCTCGGCACCATAGCCTCCTCCGGCTCCTACCAGTTCAAGCAGCAGCTTGAGGAAAAGCAGGATGATATAGACATCATCGGCCAGTTCGGCGTAGGCTTTTACTCCGCGTTTATGGTTGCTAAGGAAATAACCGTAATCACCAAAAAGTACGGCAGCGACGCCGCCTACAAGTGGCAGTCAAGCGGAGCCGACGGCTATGAAATCGAGGAATGCGATAAAGATACCCTCGGCACCGAGATTATCCTAACGCTTAAGGACAACACCGAGGACGAAAACTACGACGAGTTTTTGGAGCAGTACAGGATACAGGGGCTTGTAAAAAGGTATTCCGACTACATCCGCTATCCTATCCTTATGGAAATGAAAAAGAGCCGCGTCAAGGAGGACACCAAGGACAGCGACAAGCCCGAATACGAGGATTACTACGAGCTTGAAACCCTCAACAGCATGGTTCCCATCTGGCAGCGCCCCAAAAAGGACGTTACTCAGGAGGAATATGACAAGTTCTACACCGAAAAGTTCATGTCGATGGAGAAGCCGCTTAAAACTATCGTTACCTCGGTAGAGGGCGTTGTCACCTACAAGGCGCTACTGTTTATCCCGTCATCAACTCCTTACGACTACTATACCAAGGAATACAAAAAGGGCTTGCAGCTCTACTCAAGCGGCGTATTGATTACCGACTGCTGCGAGGAACTTGTTCCCGAGCACTTCCGCTTTGTAAAGGGCATTGTCGACACCGCCGATCTGTCGCTTAATATCTCGCGCGAAATGCTGCAGCACGACCGCCATCTGCTGACGATCGCCCAGAATATTGAGAAGAAGATACAGCGCGAGCTGACCTCTATGCTCGGCTCTGACCGCGAGAACTACGAAAAGTTCTTCAAGTCATTCGGCAGACAGCTTAAATACGGTGTTGTTTCCGACTACGGAATGCACAAGGACGAGCTTCAGGATTTGCTGCTGTTCTACTCCTCAACCGAAAAGAAGCTTGTTACCCTCTCCGAGTACGTTGACCGCATGAAGGAGGAGCAAAAGTTCATCTACTTCGCTACAGGTGAAAACGCCGCCGCTATCGACGCGCTGCCCCAGACCGAGCTGCTGCGCTCAAAGGGCTTTGAGATCCTCTACTGCACCGAGGACGTTGACGAGTTTACCCTGCAAAGCCTGATGATGTACAAGGAAAAGCGCTTCTGCTCCGCTACAAACGACGACCTCGGGATCGAGAACGACGAAAAGAAGGACGAGGACGAGAAGGACAGCTCGGCGCTGCTGACCTTTGTTAAGGAAACTCTGGGCGATAAGGTCGCTGAGGTCACCGCTTCCAAAAAGCTTGTTTCTCACCCCGTTTGCCTAACCGCGAAGGGCGGAATCTCATTTGAAATGGAAAAGTACTTCAACTCGGTTCAGCCCGATTCGGGCATGAAGGCTCAGCGCGTGCTCGAGCTCAACCTAAGCCACAACGCCGTAAAGACAATGGAGGCTCTTATTCAGACCGACATCGACAAGGCTAAAAAATACGCCGAGGTGCTGTACTGCCAGGCGCTGCTAATTGCGGGTCTGCCGCTTGAGAACCCCTCGGAATACACCGATCTGGTTTGCTCGTTGATATAAAATAACGCTGAAAAGCCCCGCAAACGCGGGGCTTTTGTCGTATATACATCAATTCTTTTTCAGTTTAACAGCGAATATGGATATTGCCGCCGCCAAAAGCGCAACGGCATATCCTATTACCCACCAAAGGTCGGGGAAAATCTCGCCGTAATTGCCTGCCGCCGCTGCTCTTGCCGCGTTTACCGCGTGAGAGAACGGGAGCGCGTTTGCAACCGCCTTGAACCAGCCGCCCACCATTGAGGTGTCGAACCAGATATTCGAGAACCACGCCGAGAGGTTTGTTAGCAGAGCGCCGCACACGCCGCCTACTGCCTTTTCGTTGAGCAGAGTGCCGCAGATAAGTCCGATTGCGATAAACACAACGGCTATCGGCAGGTTGACGATAACCACCATCAGCAGATTAACGCTCGCCTTCATTCCGTAGCATACCGAGGCAAGGCAGCAAACAGCCGTCTGTACCATAGCCATGGGAACAAGAGGCAGGGTGTATCCGAGAATAAAGTCCTTCGGCTTCAAAGGCGAGGTAAACAGGCGAAGCATAAAGCTTGAGGTTCTGTCCTTTGCGATAAGCATTGACGAAAACAGAGCCAAAAAGCTCAGGCCGAATACCGATATACCGGGCCCCAGGCTTTCGATTTGAAAAAGCTTCATTTCGGCCTGCTCGGGAATGCTTGAATTGATTGCCGTAAGCAGCACCATAAGCACCAGCGGAAAGCCCAGCCCGAAAATCAGTGTGACCGGGTCACGCAGCATTTCCTTTGTATTTCTTGACGCAAAAGCTGTTGTTCTCATTTTGTTTCCTCCGTAATGCGAATAAACGCCTCTTCAAAATCGTCTATGCCCGCGAGCGCCTTTAACTCGGCGGCGGTTCCCTCTGCCTTTAACTTTGCCTTTGCCATAACGCCGATCCTGTCGCACAGCGCCTCGGCTTCCTCAAGGTAATGGGTGGTCAGTATAATAGTCACCTTGCCCTTCAGCTTCTCTATAACGCGCCACAGCTCTCGCCGCGCCACAACGTCAAGTCCAAGGGTAGGCTCGTCGAGGAACAGAACCTTGGGCTCCGAGATAAGCGCCATTGCTATGCTCAGCCTGCGCTGCCAGCCGCCCGATAGCGTGCCCGCCTTTTGCTTTGCCACGTCCTCCATATCAAAGCGCTCAATCATCTCCTGCGCCTTTGCTTTAGCTGTGCGCTTCTCTGAACCGTAGATTTTTGCGATAAACTCTAAATTTTCACGAACGCTCAGCTTTGCGGCTACGGCGGTTTCCTGAGGCGAAACGTTGATTATCTCCTTCACCTTTGCCGCGTCGCTTATAATGCTGCTGCCTAAGATTTGCGCGTCGCCGCTTGTGGGCTGAGTCAGCGTTGACAGCATTTTGATAGTGGTTGATTTTCCCGCGCCGTTTACGCCCAAAAGCCCGTAGAGCTCGCCCTCGCGGACGGTCAGGTTAAGGTTGTTGACGGCGGTTTTTTCTTTGTAGCGTTTTGTCAGATTTTGGGTTTCAATAGCGTTCATTTCGTACCTCTCGTTTATTGGATCTGCTCGTTGAGCTTTTTGATTTTAGCCCTTACGGACAGATAGATTACTAAGCATATGGTAAG
>ONCY01000051.1 GCA_900316435.1 uncultured Eubacteriales bacterium
GCCTCGCTGAATGGCGCTGATAACCTCGTCGATCTGGCGCGGAGTGCCCTGGATCTCCATTGTAACGGTGCCGTCGTATTCGTTGCGCACCCAGCCCGTCACGCCCGCGTCACTGGCGGCGTACTGCGCGTAATAGCGGAAGCCCACCCCCTGGACTCTGCCGCTGAAGCTTATTCGCCTGCGCTCTATATATTTATCCATAGCTCTCCCCTTTCATCTCTCATATGCTTTGCCGCCACGCGGCAGGAAGCGCGCCTATGTAGAAATCGGCTTTTTCAAAAAGTCGGTTTAACGGCGCAACTGACCGGCCTATATACTTTCTGTAAAAAGATTATCCTTTGCCGCAAGCACCGCGGCTCTCATCGCTTCGTAATCGTCCCAGAGCTGAGGCGGCGTGTAGCGCTGCCACTCTTCCCTGTTATCGTCGATAAAAAACTGCCGCATTCTTGTTGCCGACATATCTATAGTTTTTGGAACATACAGCTCGGCAACCGAAACTCCCTCAGCGCTGTCGAACCAGTCGACACGGCGCTCCTCCTTGCCCGAAACAAGCAGATCTGGAGCTTTTCCGAAATATCTCTGCACGTTTTGCAGCACATAGTCGCCCCACCTGCTGTTATTGCCCACGCCGATGTCAGGCAGCGGCTCGATCCTGACACGGTCGCCAAACACCTTTTTCAGCATTTCCCTTCTCATTTCAAAGGAAAAGGGGTTTTTAAGCGTTCCCGACTCCTGCGACGAGCCCACCAGAATGCCCACACGGTCGCAGACAGCGCACGCTTTATCGACCATATACTTGTGCCCCGTGTGAAAGGTCTGAAACCTGCCGACAATTATTCCCAGCTTAAACGCCTTGTCCTTCATATTATTCCTCACTGCCGGGCACAAACGCGGGCATAAGCTGAAGCTTAAACAGGTTCATTTTGTGCATGCGGTCAATCTTGGCCTTCTTTTCCATGTCCTCAATCTCGCCTGTGCGGATATAGCGGTCAAGCTCGGCGTAGGTGAAGCCGAGGTTGTCCTCGTCGGTTTTTCCGCACAGTCCGTCAATAGGCACCTTGTCGACCAGCACATCGGGAAGTCCCAAAAGCCTGCCGATCTGCTTCATCTCGGCAACGGTAAGGTTTGAGCAGGGGCTGAAATCGCCTACCGAATCGCCGTAGCGAGTTGAGTAACCCACCCAGTCCTCAGAGAGGTTGCAGGTATTTGCTACGCGGCCGTTGTTGCTCTGCGAAACCGCGTACAGCGTGGACATGCGGATCCTCGGCGGCAGATTGGTGCGGCTCTGATCGCTGAGCTCAAAGGGAATGCTCTTTGTAAGTCCCTCTACGGCGTCCTTGATGTTAATGATGTAGTGCTTTATTCCGAGCGTATCAACAAGCAGCTTAGCCATATCTATGTCCGCCTGTTCGCCGCAGGGCATAAGCACGCCGATGACTCTGTCTTTTCCCAGCGCCTCAACGCAGAGCGCGGCTACAATCGAGCTGTCCTTGCCGCCCGAAATGCCCACTACCGCGTTGCAGCCCTTGCCGTTGTTTTCAAAAAAATCGCGTATCCACTCTACGCATTCGTTTTTAACCTTTTCCGCGTTAAACATAATAACCCTCCGTATATACTTTTTTATTCGTTAATATTGATCTGACAGCTTTTCATGGTTGTAAGAGCTGCCTCGTGCGCCTGAGGAGTAACCCCCGCGCAGCATGAAGCGTCAACGCTGATTTTCGCCTCGGGAAAATGAGCCTTTAGCAGCAGAGCGTTGCTGACAACGCATATATCCGTACACAGCCCGACAAGCTCAATTGTAAACTCGTTGCCGCCGGCGGCAAGCGCAATCATATCAGGCAGATCGACTGAGCCGAAGGTCACCTTTTCAACGGGCGTATATCCCCTGTCCTCAAGCGCCGCCTCAACCGCCTTGTCGAGCCTATGTCCCTCGGTACCCTTTATGCAGTGCGGCACAGGCAGCTTTTTGCCCTCAGCGGTACCCATGTAGTTTTCAAAGTGGGTGTCGAACGTGACAAAAACTTCGCCGTCGAACTTCATTATTTTCTCAACGACATTCGGGACAATAGAAACCGCCTCTTTTGTTCCGAGAGCGCCGTCCACAAAGTCCTTCTGCATGTCGACAACAATCAAAAAACGTTTCATAACTCTGCACATTTCTCCTTATTCTTATACCATTAATAATATCCGTATGAAAACAAAAGTCAAGGGTTTTTGAGCGTTTTTCAAAAATAAACCGCCGTCCAAACAAAATATTGACGTTAGCGGCAAAAAGTGCTATACTGATTCCTGTATTTTGGAAATAGAAAGGAAGACTAACTATGTATGTAACCTGTTTGGATCTTGAAGGCGTACTTGTTCCCGAAATTTGGATCGCGTTTGCGGAGGCTTCGGGAATCCCCGAGCTTAAAAAGACCACTCGCGACGAACCCGATTACAACAAGCTGATGAACTATCGCCTTAACATTCTTAAGGAGCACGGTTTGGGCTTAAAGGAAATTCAGGACGTTATCGCTACGATCGACCCCATGGAAGGCGCAAAGGAGTTCCTTGACGAGCTGCGCGCGACCTGCCAGACCATCATTATCAGCGACACCTTCTCTCAGTTTGCTGCTCCTCTTATGAAAAAGCTGGGTATGCCCACAATCTTCTGCAACGAGCTTGTCGTGAGCGAAAACGGCGAGATCACCGGCTTTAAGATGCGTTGTGAAAAATCGAAGTTCACCACCGTTAGAGCGCTTCAGTCCTGCGGCTTTGAGACAATAGCCAGCGGCGACAGCTACAACGACCTCGGCATGATCAACGCGAGCAAGGCGGGATTTTTATTCAAGGCTCCCGATAACATCAAGGCGGACAACCCGGATATTCCCGCTTACGAAACCTATGACGAGCTTCTTGCAGCAATCAAAAAAGAGCTTGTTTAATTATTTTGCCATACACAAAACGGAGCGTACCGAAACGCTCCGTTTTTATTATATTATAAAAATTCTTAATATACCGTCACACTGCTTTTAACAGTTTTCGGTTTCAAGTACCTCGGAATCTTCTTCGGCTTCCTCATTTTTCAGCAAGGCGCGGATATGCCTTTCAAGAATCTTCTCCATATTTTTCCGAGCCGTGTAGCGGCAGTCAACGCGCACATGGTCGCAGCCGGTAAAGGTGGTGCAGTTAGGCAGCGAGAAGCAGCCGCGGCATTTGTCCTGTGCAGGCTCAACCGACAACAGCTTGTCGTACAGCTCTTTATTGGTAACGCCATGCCAAACATCGCCCAGCGGCGGAATCAAACCAATATGCTCACAGTTGTGCAGCATTCCCTCAGGTGAGATAACAAGACTTTTGTTTACTGAATCCGCCATACAGAAGTTGACCTTCACATATTTTACATCATAATAATAGCCGACATTAAAGCCAAGCTTTTCAAGTCCGCTGCAAATTTCAAAGGACTTTTTCCAAATATTGATACCGTCAGGGCTTTCCTGTAAGCTGAAAAGCGGCGAAAGGTATATTCTAACAAGCTCGGGCTTTGTGATAAAGTTCTTTAAGTCCTCGGCCATTTCAAGCACGCCGTCTATGTTTTCCTCGTCGACATTAACGCGGATACTAATGCGTATATCCTGCTCGTTTACCATTTTTATGCGCGAGAGCACATGCCAATAAGCGGAATCGTAATTGAAGTAGTAATTCTTGCGGCGGTTATACTCATCCTCAACGCCGTCAAGCGTTATCTGCATGAAAGTAACGTTCCAGTCTTCCTTCATCTTTTTTAGATTTTTCTCATTAATAAGAGCGCTGTTTGTTACTATATTGGAAGAAAAATCTATACCCGCTTCGCGCATTGCACCGCAGATTTCATCTATGATTTTTTCACCGACAAGAGGCTCGCCACCGAACCAGTGAAAATGAATTCTCTTTTTGGGGTCGCGAACCTTTTTTATAAACTCAATCGTCTGCTCAACGGTTTTATCGTTCATGGTGACGTATTTCATGCCCTGTTCAAAGCAGTAAACGCACCTTGCGTTACAGGCTGTTGTGGGAAGAATAGTAAAGCCCTTGTATCCTTTGGAATTCATCCGCATAGTGCGCGCGATTTTACAGAAGCTGACATATGTTTCCGCCTCGTCCTTATTCTCGGGAACCAAAAAGCTATCCGCAACAAGCTGCGTTAAATCGTCGACGGCGTTAATTTCGTCGTAAGAAAACCGCGCTTCGGCATTAACATCCATGGCGCTGTCAAGCTGATAAAGCTTTTTGGTAAAGTTATTATACAGATAAAACTTTCCATCAAGTGTGTACGGAACAGCATAGTCGGACCATCTGTAAACAACGTCGGGAGCTGTTTGCTTTACACCTATTACAGTTTTAACAAGTTTGTCGCCCTCATATAATATATTCATTTTCTTCACCGCTTTCAAATCATTTCAAAAAATAATTGTTTTTCTTATAATACACTATCCGGCGCTAAAATGCAAGCGGTACAGGTAATATGAAAATGCAAAAAAACTGCCGTATATAAATACGGCAGCTTTTTGTTTTGATTGAAAATCAACCGAACTCATGTGGGCAGTCATCAGGACAATTTGTAGGACATCCACCGAATTCATGCGGACAATCATCAGGGCATCCGCTTGTAAGGACAACATCCTCAGCCTCCAGCTCGATAACATCGATCAAAGCCTTTGTATATTTCAATGTGAGCACCTCCTTCTTTACTAATGCAATTATATATATTAATTACATATAAACTAAATTATTCGCCAAAGTAATCATTGGCAGCCTGGTTGTACCAGTAAATAGCAGATACCAGATTTACAACTTGTTCATTGTTACTGTTACTCTGCAGAGTTGTCTTACATAAGTTCATTATACTCTGCTTATACTGAGCGCCATTGCTAAACTTGAATGTATATACAGTATCAAGATAAGATGCAGCAATGCTCTTAAGAGTAAATACCTTTTTTGTGCTGTCACTACTGGAGGGAAGAGTCTTGCCATCACATGTTACGGTAGCCGCACTTGCTTTTGTTGCATCGGTAATGCTGCACTTTATACGAAGATCAGTGCCTGCTTCAAGGGCAGCTGTACTCTGTGTGAAACTTAAACCGCAACCCGAAATCTTGGGCGCTACATCCAAACCGCTGGGAACAGAAATCTGGCTTGCATTAATTTTCGTCAGCGCATAACTGCTGTTCTTGTTTGCAAGATTGCCTGTATTACTATTAAAGAAAACCTGAGCGGCAGCACCGTAGTTGAGCATTGTCTTCATCATAAGAGCGCCCTTGGGTGTGCTTGTTTCAAATTTGGAGATATTTTTATCTACCCAGTCAGCAATGCATGTTGTGTATGTCTCAACCAAAGTTGAGCCGTTGTAGAACTTCAGAGTGATAGTTTTTGTCATATCGGAAGGCGCTACAAAATAGGAATATCTTCTTACAGTAACTCCGTCTCTTGTGCGTTGGGGAAGGCTTGTAAGGCTAACTGTTTTATTGTAATCGGTGCCTGGACCTGTGAACGCTATCTTTATGTTGGAAGCTGTATAGCCTGTGGGTGCATTATAAAGATAGAAGTTCATGCCGATTTCGCCTTCAAGAGCAAGTGTTTCGCTCTGAATAAAGGGATCTTCGTCTACTACCTCGGGAGTAACAGTCTCAGCAACGCTTGCTGTGAAAGCGGAAGCGTCAATGATAGTGCCGTTGTGGATATAGTTGATTTCATCGGTTTCATCCTTGTTGGGGATTGTGCTTGAACCGATAAGGTCAAGGATGTCAAGGTTGACGGTAGTATCCTTTGTGCAGCTCTTAACATTGAATGTAAGCTTTACATAAGTTTTTGCTGTGTTAAACTCAAAACCGTTAAGGCTGTACGCGCTGAAGGGAATTCTTCCGTCAGTCTTGGTTGTGTTGGCAACAAGACCTGCTGTAAGGTTGGGGAAGATTTTGGTTGCTGTTGTGTCGGCAAGCTCAAGTACATTCTGGTCATAGGTGATAAGACCGCGGGTACCGATAAGATTAGCCGCCTTGATGTTGAAGGTGATCGTTACTTTCTCTGTGCTTGCGTTGTAATCTTTGGATGTTGATTTACCAATGTTTGAAGTAACATTGATTTTGTAGGTTCCCGCAGCGCTTGCAGTACCGATTGCAATTGTAACCATACCAAGCACAAGCATCAGTGTAAGCAGAACGGAAACTGTTCTTTTGATTGCTCTCATGTTAATTGCTCCTCTTCTAAAATTTTCCGATTTAAGGCAGTTAGCCTACTATCTGGCATAATTATATCATAGACTAACAAATCTCGCAATTGAACACTTGAATTTTTTTGGTAAAAAAAATTGTTGCATTTTTGTACAAGATAACGAAATAATTGTTATGTTGCACAAAACACTTCAAATTTTATATGCATCACTTATAAAATCTTAAATTTCACTGAATATTTCGGGGTGCATTCGGCTGTAGTGGAAAATATACTGCTGAGCAATTCCGGCGTATTCTCCGAAATCTTTTGGGCTCATTTCGGGAAAAAGCGTCTTCATAGCGCGCTTCATCCACACATCAAGCGGAAAAGCCTCTACTCGGTGAAGCCCGAAAAGCAGCGTACAGTCGGCGACCTTTGTGCCTACGCCCTTGATCTTCATCAGCTCGGCACGCGCCGCGTCATAGTCTGCGGTACGGCAATATTCAAGATCAACCTCGCCGGACGCGACCTTTTGCGCGGCGTCAACAAGGTATTTTGCGCGGAACCCGGCTCTTAATGGAGCCAGATCCTCAACGGTAAGAGCGCTCATTGTATCGGCGTCGGGAAAAGCAAAGCTTCCGTCGGAGAGCTTTTCGCCGAAGCCCTCGCATAATCTTTGCACTATTCCCTTTATCCTCCTGATATTGTTGTTTTGAGAGATTATAAAGGTACACAGCGCTTCATACGGCTCCTGGCGCAGGATCCTGATGCCCGAAGCGTATTGAGCCGCCTCTTTGAGCACGGGATGAAGCTCGCTCAGATCCGAGCGGATCTTGCCGTAGTCAAGCGGCAAATCAAAATAGTCGCTCCAAAGCTGTCTGTCAGCTTCATCCGCGCCGTCAATTATCAGGCTGCCGCCTTCAAGAGCGACGCGCACGCTTTTTTTGAACGCCACGCCCGAAAACGAACCGTCGGGAAGCTGCGTCCAGCGAAAGCTTTGTCCGCAGTCGAGGGTATTTAATAAATCAAGCTCGGTAACATCACGAAAAACGATCATGACGCCGCAACCACTCCCGCCTTAAAAAAATCTCCGTGCAAATTTGCGTATATTATAGCATATCCTGTAGAAATATGCTATAATCAAATTGTCATATTCTATTTGACAGTCTTTTTCGATTTTTAAGGACTATGGCGAACTATTTGCATATTTTATTATAATTCAGCAATATATTATGTTTTTGCAAAAAGGAGATGAGCAATTTGAAGGAAACTATAGTCACAATTCCGATCAACGACCTGTTCGCGCCCAAGGACGGCTGCCCTCTGTGCCGCATGGAAAGCATGCTCGAGGAGCAGTACTGCGAGTTTATCACGGGCGACGCGATGATGGAGCCGAGCGTAAGGGTGGAAACAAACAAAACAGGCTTTTGCCACCGCCATTTTTCAAGGATGACTCAGGTAGGACAAAAGCTGCCGAACGCCCTTATATTAGAAAGCCATTTGCAGGAAATCATGGAGCAGCTCATGCCAAAAAAGGCGGGAAAGCCCGACAAAAAGCAGCTTGAGGCTCTGGACAGGATGCTTTCCTCCTGCTACGTCTGCGACCGCGTAGAGCGCGACATGCTCCACCTTATGGCCACGGTGTTTGCCGAGTGGTCAAAGGGCGGCGAGTTCAGAAAGACCTTCAGCGAGCAGCCGTATATCTGCCTTAACCACTACCGCTTTATGATGACGGCGGCGTCCGGCAAAGGCGGCGTGCCCTCAAAGCAGCTCGCGGAGTTCCACGCCGACACTCTGGCGCTTGTAAAAAACTACCTTGAATCGCTTAAAAAGGACATCTCGCACTTTGTAACGATGTTTGACTACCGAAGCAAAGGTCAGGAGTGGGGCACCTCGATTGACTCAATCGAGCGCAGCATAGAGTTTTTGACAAAGGAGAAGCCGTAATGAAAACATGCAGCAGATGCGGAGCTCAGGTTCCGCCAAACGCCCGGGTTTGCCCAAACTGCGGAGCGCCTCAGCCTCAGGAAAACAAAAGCCGCAAGGCTCTTATCGCTGTGCTGATAAGCCTTTTGGCTGTTTTGGCGGCGGTCGTTGCAATTATTATATTTGTTGTAATGAACCAAAGCGATGAAGAAGCAAAGCCTAACACCTTTGACTACACCTGCTCGGAGTACACCGACCTGATGAACCGCATTTTGGGCGGAAATAAGCTTGAACAGTCAAAATGGGCTCCGAACAGCAGCGGATACAAGTACAGCGAAAAGACTTTTTCAATTGAACTTGACACCGACAAGGACAGCGAAAAAGTGACAAAGATCACCGTAGGCCCCGACGACACCGACGACGGAGTAAAGATGGCGGCGGCAAGCATTATGACGGCTGAGCCCTCGCTTACTCAAAAGGACGCGCTGACTCAGATTTCCGAATTAAAGGAAAAGAAGCGCGAGAAAATCGAAAACACTTCGTCGGTAACGACCTGGGCGCGCGATAAAAAACGCATTATCATCGAGCCGCGCCCCAATAACGGCGAAAAGCCGGCTTTAACGACCGCCGAAACTACGGTTGAGCCGACAGCATCAACAGCGGCTCCGACGACAAAGCCGACCGAACCGCCAACTACCGAACAGCCGACGACCGCAGAGCCGACCACCGAAGCTCCGACGACCGCTCCGGCAGCTGCTTGGAAGCAGGCGTATATCGACTATGTAAACAACGCGGACAAGTTTTTTACCCTGTTTTCTCTGATAGACATTGACGGCGACGATATTCCCGAGCTTTTCAGCGCAACCGAAGCGTCAAAGCCCGTTTTCGGCACGCGAATCTGCTTTATGGACGGCGACACGATAAAGGAAGAAGGTATGGGCGCGAGCCTTTACTACGCCGAAGGTCAGGGATTGCTGCTGACGTCAACAACGATGTCGGGTTCACAGATGGTAGAGGTAGAAACCTTCTCGGACGGAAAGGTAACTGCCATACATTCAGGCACGCGGAACATGAAGGACGAGTGCAAGTGGGACGATAAAGACCTTAGCCTGGATGAATATAACTCAACCATAAAGGATTATACCGACAATATGATCCAGCCGAAAACCGTCGGCAAATCAGAGATCATCTCCATGATCGAAGCATATTAAAATAACAGCGGACGTGCAGTAAAACACGTCCGCTGTTGAATTATTCATCAACTAATTTCAGCAAATCGGGGAAAACGCCGAGCGTTCTTTTTAATATCCCCTGCATATACGCCAATGCTGTGCCGTAGTTTGTAAAAGGCACGCCGCTGTCCCCGGAAAACTTGCGGCGATATGTCATTTCGCGCTCGTTGAGCATACAGCCGCCGCAGTGGATAACAAGATCATACGGCGAGAGGTCGTCGGGGAAGCCCTTGCCCGAGCTGGTTTCTATTATAATGTCTTTTTCCGTGTACTTTCTGAGCATGCGCGGCAGCTTTACCGTGCCGATGTCGTCACACTGGCGGTGGTGTGTGCAGCCCTCCGAGATAAGCACGCGGCTTCCGTCTTTAAGCTTTTCAATAGCCGCCGCACCCTTTACCGCGGTTTCAAGAAAGCCCTTGTAGCGCGCCATCAATATAGAAAACGAGGTCAGCGGCAGGCTTTGAGGCACAATGTCCTTTACACTGCCGAACGCCTGACTGTCGGTGATAACGAGTTTTGGCGACGTTCCGAGCTTTTCAAGCGTGACTGAGAGCTCCTCGTCGCGGCACACAACAGGCACCGCGCCCTTGTCGAGCAGGTCGCGGATTGTCTGCTGCTGAGGCAGAATAAGTCTGCCCTTGGGAGCCGCCTTGTCAATCGGCACAACAAGCACCGCAATGTCGCCGCGCTCAACCAAATCGGCGCATAGGTGTTTTTCGGGCGCGTCGGTTTTTACAAGCCGCGCAACCGTTTCCTTTAATAATTCAATATTCGTTTTTTCAAGCGCGCTGACGGCAATTCCGTTGGCGTGTTTTTTGCTTTGCGCAAGGTCGCTCTTGTTGTAGACAACTATATAAGGTATGTCCTTCTGCTCAAAAATGCCGATAAGCTCGCTGTCGGCGGCGGTTTTCCCTACCGTGCCGTCAACAACAAGAACAGCGATGTCTACGCGGTTGAGCACCTGCTTTGTCCTGCGCACGCGCTCCTCGCCGAGAGCGCCCTCGTCGTCAAAGCCGGGTGTGTCGATAATCATTACGGGCCCCAGCGGCAAAAGCTCCATAGCCTTTGTCACAGGGTCGGTGGTTGTGCCCTTTACATCGGACACAACCGAAATCTGCTGATTGGTAAACGCGTTTACAACGCTGGACTTTCCGGCGTTGCGCCTGCCGAAAAAGCCGATGTGGACGCGCTCGCCCGAAGGAGTGGAATTTAATGACATAAGCTTAACTCCTTATTTTCCTATATAATCAGAATCTGAAATCACGCTTGCCGTCGTTTTTGATTTCCTCAATATATTTGGCGGCAATTGCTCTTACCTTTTCCTTTGGAATGTTGTTGAGCTGCTCCTCGATCACCTTTTCGCCGATTGCGCGGGTTTCGGGCGAGGCGTAGTCGACAAGGTACTCCTCCAGCGTCATAAGCGCGTTGGGATGGCAGCAGTTCTGAATCTGTCCGCTCTTGCAAAGCGACATAAAGCGGTCGCCTGTTCTGCCCTCGCGGTAGCAGGCGGTGCAGAAAGACGGAATATAGCCAAGCTCCATAAGCCAGCGCACAACCTCGTCAAGGGTGCGGCGGTCTGAAACATCGAACTGAGCGGAGTTTTCCTCGATTTTCTCCTCCTCAACATAGCCGCCTACGCTTGTGCGCGAGCCGCCGCTGATTTGAGAGATTCCGAGGCGCAGCGCCTTTTCGCGCACCTTGGCGCTCTCGCGGGTTGAGATGATCATGCCCGTGTACGGAACGGCGATGCGGATGATAGCGATAAGCTTGGCAAAGGTTTCGTCGCTGATTCCGTTGTCAAAGTCCTCGGGATCGATATCGTCGGCGGGCTGTATTCTGGGAACGCTTATCGTGTGGGGGCCTACGCCGTGAACGGCCTCAAGGTGCTCGGCGTGCATAAGAAGTCCCGCAAGCTCGTAGCGGTACAGCTCCAATCCGAACAGAACGCCCAAGCCCACGTCGTCAATGCCGCCCTCCATCGCGCGATCCATTGCCTCGGTGTGATAGGCGTAATTGTGCTTGGGGCCTGTGGGATGAAGCTGCTCGTAGCTCTCCTTGTGGTATGTCTCCTGGAAAAGAATATATGTGCCGATACCCGCATCGTGCAGCTTTTTGTAGTTTTCAACCGTGGTAGCAGCGATATTTACGTTAACGCGGCGGATAGCGCCGTTTTTGTGCTTGATTGAATAAATAGTTTTAATGCATTCGAGGATATACTCGATGGGGTTGTTTACGGGGTCCTCGCCCGACTCGATTGCAAGGCGCTTGTGTCCCATATCCTGAAGCGCGATAACCTCAGCCTTTACCTCCTCCTGAGTGAGCTTTTTGCGGCAGATGTGCTTGTTTTTGGCGTGATAGGGGCAGTAAACGCAGCCGTTTACGCAGTAGTTAGAGAGGTAGAGCGGCGCGAACATAACGATTCTGTCACCGTAAAAGTCCTTTTTGATCTGCTCGGCGAGTGCGTAGATTTCCTTGAGCTTTTCCTCGTCCTCGCAGGCGAGCAGCACGCTTGCCTCGCGGTG
>ONCY01000088.1 GCA_900316435.1 uncultured Eubacteriales bacterium
ACACTGAAACTCGAGCGAGTCGGCGCAGCGGATGACTTCTTCGAAATAGGCGGAACTTCGCTTGTTGTTACCGCCGTGGTGCTCGACGCGTCGGAAAACGGATTCCCGATCACCTACGGCGACGTATTCAAATACACCACTCCGCGCGCGCTTGCCGAGCTGTTTAAGGACGGCGAGGTAAACGACACGGGCAAGCTGTTTGATTTTGAGGGCTACGATTACACAAAGATAAACGAGCTTCTCTCAAAGAATACGGTAGATGCCTTCCGCGCGGGAGAAAAGCGTCCGCTCGGCAACATTATGATCACGGGCGCAGGCGGCTTTATGGGCGCGCATTTGCTTGCCGAATACCTGAAGCGCGAAAGCGGAAAGGCTTACTGCGTTATCCGCAAAGGCAAGTTTGACACGGCAAGAGAACGCCTTGAAAACCTTATGTTCTATTACTTCGGCTCAGATTTGGAGAATGAGTTTTCCGAGCGCGTAGAGGTGCTCAACGGCGACGTGACCGACTACAAATCATTTGAGCCGCTTGAAAGCCTGCCGATAGACACGGTATTCAACTGCGCGGCCAATGTAAAGCACTTCTCAAACGGCACGGATATTGAAGATATAAACGTAGGCGGCGCTGTCAACTGCATTAAGCTCTGCCGGAAAACCGGCGCAAGAATGATACACTTCTCCACGGTCTCGGTATCGGGCACTACGGAAGATGTTTCAAAGCTCAGCCGCCGCGAGCTGGATGAACAGACTCTCTATTACGGTCAGAGCCTCGACAACAAATACACCTCGTCAAAGCTGATGGGCGAGCGCGAGGTATTAGCTGCCGCGGCCGACGGGCTTGACGCAAAAGTCATCCGCGTAGGCACCCTTGCGGCGCGCGAATCAGACGGCGAATTCCAGATAAATTTCCTTACAAACAACTTTATGGGACGTCTGCGCTCCTACAGCCTGCTGGGTTGCTTCCCGTATAACATGATTGAAAATCAGGTCTGCATGGGACCTATCGACCGTTCTTGCGAGGCGTTTTTAAAGCTTGCCGCCACCCCGAAAGAGTGCTGCGTGTTCAACGCCGTCAACAACCATACGCTTCCGCTCGGCGATATAATCCGCCAGATGAACGAAAACGGCAGCAGCATACGCTTTGTCGAGTACGACGAGTTTGCCGCCGCTCTCCACGAGGCGCAGAAGGATCCCGACAAGGCGGCTATCCTTTCAAGCATGACGGCATATATGAACACCGCTCACGGCAAAAAGATAACGGCGCTTCCGTTCTCCGCTCACTACACCACCCAGATACTCGCCCGCATGGGCTTCTTCTGGAACGCAAGCACCGAAAAATATGTCGACGACTTTATCAACGTCCTGCGCGGATTCATGTTCTTCCGCAAGGATAACCTGAAACGATAAGGGGGCAAAAACATGAAACGAAGCGGAATGCTTCTAAACGAAAAATACCGCAGTCTGCTTGTCGCTACCCTGGCAATGACCGCCTCCACTTACCTTGCGGGAATAGTAGACGGCATCATGGTTGGCAACATTCTGGGAACGGTTGAGCTGTATGCCGTTAACCTGACGTCGTGCATAATCTTTCTGCGCAGCATTCCCATAGCCATATCGACCTACGGCGGCAACACGCTTTCCATCATCAGGAAAAGCAAACGCGACCAAAACGGCGCGGACACGGTATTTACCGCGTCATTCTGGCTCGGCATAATCTCCACAGTTATCATTTCCGCGCTGGGTATAGCTTTTATTGTCCCCTCGGCAAATCTGCTCTCACAGGGTAACGTTCAGATCACCGATCTGCTTATTCAATATCTTTTGCCGCTGTGGCTGCACACTCCGCTTGTAGCGGCAGTCAATCAGACGGCGGCTTACGCCCGTACCGACGGAATGCGCAAGCTGGCAACGGCGCTTCCCATAGTAGCCAATATAATCAACCTTTCCTGCGATTATCTTTATATGGCGGTGTTCGGCTGGGGAATCGCGGGAGCAAGCTGGGCAACGCTTACAGGCTACGCGGTCGGAACCGTTTTGACGCTGATTTATTTCAAGTCAAAAAAGCGCACTGTTCACTTTACAAAGGAAGCTTTGAGACGCCTTAAAGAAATCGGAAAAATCATCAGCATCGGTCTGCCCTCAGCGCTCATATATGTTTGCAATTTTCTGCGCCTGTTCTTTACAAACGCAATTATCCTTTCCGCTACCGGCGTTGTCGGAGGAAAGATAGCGTCGGTTTCGTTCTCGCTGAACAGCCTTGCGTTCATCTTTGTTGAGGGCGCTTCAATGACGCTGCTGCCCATACTGGGCGCGCTTTACGGTGAAAAGGATACCAACGGGCAAAAGCTCACGCTCCGGTACGGAATGCTGTTTACGCTTGGGCTCTCGGCAATAGTACTTATTTTGTCCGAAATCCTGCCTGTTCAGCTCGCGTCGCTTTACGGACTGACCGACCCGGGAATAACCGAGGTTTTTTCGGTAACATTCCGCATTTTCTCAATAAACGTACCCATTCTCGCCGTCATATATGTCATGAGGTCGTTTTTCCAGGCGACAAATCAAAAGGGGCTCGCAAACTTTCTCGTTATGCTTGACGGCGTTATCACCATAATCCCGCTGATGTACTGGTTCTCAAACTACGACATCTACTGGCTTTGGGTGTCCTTCCCCGTTTCAAAGGCGCTGACGATAGCCATCACTTTTGCGGCAATGGTGATAAGCAAAAAAGTCCGTAAAAAGAAAAACCTCCTCGGAATCGAGGAGCAGAACGGCACAGCGCTGGACTTTTCAATCAAAAACGAGGTTTCCGAAGCAATCAAAGCAAGCGAGGAAGCAATGGCGTTCTGCAAAAAGCAGAATGTCCCCGAAAACACCTGGAACGCTGTAGGCGTAGCGGTTGAGGAGCTCTGTCACAATATAGCGGTATATGCAAAATCAGAGTCCTCGAGCATGGTCGACGTTTGCGTGCGCGTATTCGACGACAAGGTAAACGTGCGGCTTCGGGACAGCGGCCCCGAATTCGATCCCACCGACTATATAGACAACAGCGGCAAAAAAATCACGGGGCTTAAGCTTGTAAGGCTGCTGAGCTCCTCGGTCAACTACAATCGCATCCTCGGCTTTAATGTGACGAATGTAACCGTTTCTTATACATAATTATGAAAAAAACAAAAAACCATTTTACCTTCAGGCGCCTTTCGCAAGACGCTGTAAAAATGCTGCGCGAAACCGAAAGTTGATCGCCGTTGATATCGGCGTAATGCTGCACGCGCTTTTTCACGGGCATTCGGCTTTTATACGTGCTTTATCAAACCTGCCGGTTTTTCTGGTAACAGCGGTAATTATCGTGAATATAGCCCAGCGCAAACGCACGCTGCCTTTTATAAAATACATCAACTTCGCGGTCATGCTGATCGCCGTTCTTGTTCTGTGTCTGGAGCAGGATACGCTGTACATTTTATCGTTTGTATTTCCTATTTTCATCAGCGTTTTTTACTTCAATCCGCGCTATACCATTATTACGTCGGCTGTTTCCTGGGTTATGCTTCAAATCGTCCTTTTCAACGGAATAAGCCTTAACGCCGCAAAGGTTGACGAACTGACGTATTCAGATGTTTCTTCTCTGATTTCGGACGCCTTTGACTTTTCAAAAACAAATGAGCTGTCGTTATGGGAATACAGGATCACTTCGCTTATTATCATCTCGGTTATTATGGGCGTGTGCGTTTATATGTCCTTCAGCGGTAGAAGATTCTATCAGAAGCAGGCTGAGCTTATCCGCAAAAACGCTTCTTCTCAGATGGAGCTCAATGTCGCGCAGAAGATCCAGAAAGGAATCCTCGCCGGTGATTTCCCCGATACAAAATGCTGCGGCGTTTATGCCGACATGACCCCGGCTGTTGAGGTCGGCGGAGATTTTTACGACTGGTTCCCTGTCGATGAAACCCATTTAGCTATAGCGGTCGGCGACGTTTCGGGGCACGGTATGCCCGCGGCGATGTTTATGGCGCTGACAAAAACGCTTATCAAAGTATATGCCCGCGGGAAATTCTCGCCCGAAAAGGTACTTGAGCGCACAAACCGCTATCTGGTTAAGTCCAACCCCGAAAAGTTTTTTGTTACGGCATGGCTGGGCATTCTTGATCTGTCTACAGGCAGCCTCGCCTACGCCAACGCGGGGCATAATTATCCTGTCATTATCCGCTGCGGCTCACGCCCCGAGTTCCTTAAGGCAAAGCCGAATTTTGTACTTGGCAGGAAAAGGCTTGTAAAGTATATGGAGCACCGCGTAAAGCTTTTGCCCGGCGACAAGCTTGTTCTTTATACCGACGGGGTTACCGAGGCAAAGTCCTCCGACGGCTCGTTTTTTGAGGACGACAGACTGCTCGCGGTTCTTGACGCGGCAAAGAATATGAATCAAATCCAGATCGTGAACGCTGTAAGAGAAAGCCTTGACGAGTTTGAGCACGGCGCGGAGCACTATGATGACGCTACGATACTCGCACTGTATTATAAAGCAAAGCATACGCCTCCCGCGCCCGAAAAAAAGGTGTTCCGCTTGAATAAACTCACCTTTGACGACGCGCTTGACTATATAAAAGGCTGCTGTATAAAGGCGGGCTGCGACGAAATGACGGTGAACAGTATCGTCGTGTCCTCATCCGAGATCCTGGCGAACATCGACTCCTACGCCTATGAAAACGGCGGCGATGTTGAAATATCCTCAAAGTGCAGACGCCGCCGCATGATAGTTGAGTTTAAAGACAGCGGCAGAGCCTTTAATCCGCTGCTTGTCAGCGAGCCCGACACAACGCTTAATCTGAGCGAACGCAAGCCCGGAGGCTTGGGCGTTTTCATTGTAAAAAAGCTGATGACAGACGTAAGCTACGAGTACCGCGACGGCCACAATATTCTCAGAATCGAAAAGGAATTTTAGGAGGGATATATGAGTCAGGTAAAACTACTGATTGCGGGCGATTTTCTCCCTATGCCCTGCAACTACGATTTGTTTTCAAAGGGAGATACCAAGACGCTGTTCGGCGACAGGCTGTGCTCACTTTTTGCCTCGGCGGACTGCCGCGTGTGTAATTTAGAGGGCTGCTTTACGGACAGCGACAGCCCGATAGAAAAGACGGGGCCAAACATCAAAGCGCCGACATCAACCATCAAAGCCGTAAAAAATCTCGGCATAGATTACGCTACGCTGGGCAACACCCATTCGATGGACTACGGAAAGCAGGGCTATCTCGACACCTGCAAAACGCTCAGCGATAACGGCATAGGGTATTTCGGCTGGGGCGACAGCGCATCCGAAATAAAAAGCTATCAGGAGCTTTCCATAAACGGCTTCAAAATTACTCTTTACAACGTTACCGAGCGGTTTGACAACGCTCCGGGCGATGATTACCCCGGCGTGAACCTTTACGACGAATACCGCGTTTGCCGCGAGCTGAACGAGCTTAAAAAGCGGTGTGATTATCTTATTGTGTTTTATCACGGCGGAATCGAAGGAACCCGCTACAACAGCGAAATAATGCGCCGCCGCTTTCACCGAATGGCTGACAACGGCACGGATATCGTCATCTCGCAGCACACCCACGCTATAGGAGAAGAGGAGTATTGCAACGGCGCGTATTTTTTATACGGGCAGGGCAATTTCTGCTTCCATTTCAGAAATGATGTTACGCCGCTTCTCGGCGAGGGCTTGGTGCTTGAGGCTGATTTTACCAAGGACGGCTTTACGGTAAAGCCGCACCGCGTACTGCGCACCGAAAGGGGCTGCGTATATGACGAAGCACAGGATCTGAGCGGCTTTTATGAGCGCAGCAAAAAGCACAGCGAGCTGCTTGCCGGAGATAAAGCGGCAAAAGCTGAGTTTGAAAGGAATTTCGGCAACGACGCGAAAAACTGGCTGCTCCAGTTCCTTCTTACCTTCCGCGGCATAGACCCCGTGGTCGCCGAAAAGCGGAAAGTTCTTTCGCCCGAGGAATTGCGCGATTATCTTCTCTCACTCTATCCGAGGCAGTATTTGAACGCAATTCTGACATTCCTTCGCAACGAGGAATTCAACGAGATAGGTCAACAAATCCTCAGCGATCTGCTGAGAAAAACAGAATAAAAAGGGGACATAAAAATGATCATAAAATGTACTGAAAACAACGGAAACGCGGTAATCGCGCCCGAGGGCAAGCTCGATCACGTTACGGTCGCTGAGTTTGAGGAAAAAGTAACGGAGCTCGGAGCAAAAAACGACTCTCTTACGCTCGACATGGCGGACGTTGAGTACGTCAGCTCGGCGGCGCTCAGAGCTATCCTTAACGCTAACGATATTATGGAAAGCAAGGGCGGACTGAAGCTTGAAAACGTCAATCAAAAGGTTATGGAGATCCTGAGGATAACGGGCTTTTCCGATTATCTTGATATCAGGTAAGACGCTTTTTGTTTACGCGCGGTATAATGTTGAAATGAGGTGGAGGCTTGAACGATCATCCCGAACTTATCGTAATGCTGACGCATAACGACCTAACGGTTGAAAACGCGGCCGAGGTCTTTGAAACCTGCAAAAATTCCAAGGCTGAGTACTGGGGCTTTAAAGAAAAATAGTGAAGATATACATTCGCGAGTACAGGTGATATCAGTCCGCCTTGCGGTGTTCCTTTGTCACTTTCGTAGTACTTCAAATCTTCCATTATTCCTGATTTAAGGAATCGTACAATGTACCGCAGAAAATTCTTGTCTTGTATATCGTGTTCAAGGAACTTCATCAACCATCGATGGTCTACATTATCAAAGAACCCTTTGATATCTGCGTCAACCACAAAGTTGACTTTCTTTGTCATCACTGTTTGGTTGATTTCTCTGATTGCCTGATGACAATCCCGTCTCTTTCTGAACCCATATGCGAAATCGTAAAATCTCCATTCGTAGATTTGGTCGAAAACCTTACGCATAACTCCCTGAACAAGTCTGTCCTCGTAGGCAGGTATTCCCAGCGGTCGCATTTTATCGCTCCCTGCTTTAGGTATATACGTCCGTCTTACAGCCTGCGGTTTGTAGCTGAATCGCTTCATTCTCGCAAGAAGATTTTCGAGGTTTTCCTCCAAGTTCAGCTCATATTCTTCTTTGCTGACCTTATCTATTCCTGTTGCCTTACCGTATTTCTGTTTCCTGTGTTCTTCTCTCAGGGTATCCTTGTTCACATAGTGCATTATGGTCTGCACTCTTTCGTGATGTTGTGACTGTAATGCTATTCTGTCAAAATCACTTGCCAACTTTTTTACCTCTGCGTGTAAGTGTTGTTTCTCTTTTCAGAGCGATTGGTATGTTAGCACCTTCCCTCCACGGTCATTACCCGCTTCACAGGTACTATGGGCTAATCCGACTTCTTGCGTATCATCTTCACCGTCTCAGACAAAATGCTCCTTGTACGGCAAATACTGATTTTTTTTCAGAACACGCAAGACCTCGCAGGTATGCCGAAAGTAACAATCTTAAGCTCGCCACGCTCTCAGACCCCGACGGAACCCATTTACTCTCGTCGTTAACGAGCAAATGTTGTTGCCTGCTGTTTAGGTGAGAACATCGGCTTCCGTTCTATATTTCTAACGAGGCTCTATCACTTCACGCTTTCGCATTGCGGCTCGCTCAGTTTCCTGCCTACGCTTAAACCTCACCTCACGGCTTCGGCTCCAAGGCTGGATAACGGCGGTTGACTACTCCTTACCGTGTCGGCTTCCCACCGACTATACTCTCGACACCGAACTGTCGCACCACCATATTCAGTATACCACACTTTTTGTTATTATTGAAGCTTTTTATTTAAGAATAGTATTATCTGCTCGCTCGGCAGCGTGCTCTATATCCTCGTCCTCGGTATCGTCTGTCTGGTGATGGGCTTCATCACCCCGCAAAGCGGCTGGACGATCCTTGTCGGCGCAGGTATCGCCTTTTTGGGCGAAAGCATCATCATCAACTGTATGCTGCTGAAAAACGCCAAAAAGCCCCAGTTCGACTGGGACAGCGAGACCGAGTTTTCCAGAAAGCTGACTTGGGTGAACGTCGTCGTCATTGTGATCGGCGTTGCGATGTTCATCGCGTTCATGCTCTCGATCCTCAGTCCGTTCATCATCAAGAACATGAGAATAGACGACGGCTTGCTGCTGACGGTCATCGCCGTTGTCGCTTTCGTCGTGGCGGCAGCCCTGTTTGTCACCGCGTTCGCGGTCAACCGGTTCGCCGTCAAAAAGGCGGAGCAATACCTGCTCAGGCATGAATGAGCATTTGTAAGAAGTATCCATAGAAAGGATGATCAATCTCCAATGGAAAATAAGAATATTCTCCGGCGCTTTACCGACAAGCTGTTCGGCGGTCTCAATATGAGCTGGCCGGTCGTCATTATCTTTGCCGTCGCGACGGCGGTGGTGACGGCAGTCTTTCTGATCGTGCCCGTCTTTCAGAACACCTCCTTTATCCGCATGGGCGAGACCATGGAGGCGTGGGTGCTCTTTGCGATCATCATTATGTCTAACTGCAAAAAGCCGCTGGAATCCGCGCTGAAAACCTTTGTGTTTTTCCTCATCAGCCAACCGCTGATCTATCTGCTTCAGGTACCGTTCAGCGAGATGGGCTTCGGCTTGTTCATGTACTATAAATACTGGGCGATCTGGACGGTGCTCACCTTCCCGATGGCGTTTGTCGGCTGGTTCATCACCAAGCGCAATTGGCTGAGCCTGCTGATCCTCTCGCCGATCCTCTTTTTGCTGATGTTCACCTCGGTGAACTCCTTCATGTTCACGTTCCGTCATTTTCCGCATCAGCTCATCACCGCGCTGTTCTGTCTCGCGCAGATCGTGCTGTATCTCTACGCGTTCACGCCCAAGTGGATCCAGCGCGCGATCGGCTTCTTTGTGCCGCTGATCGCCGTGATCGCCTATGTCATCGTCACACCCAAGGTTTCCTACAGCGGCAACTACTTCCTTCCCGACGAGCCGGTGCTGTCCGATCAGGCGGTCGTGACGGCGGTCGAGAATCCGAATATCGCGGATATCCGCGTGCTGGAGCCGGATCAGGTGTACGTCGACGGCAAGGACTACGGCACGTCGGATTTCACCATCACCGACGGCGACAAGGCGTATCATTACAGCCTTGAGATCTACGAGGACGATGAAGGTCACTCTCAGCTGAATATCACGAAAAAATAAACGAGGCAACACCGCGCATCTATATTATTATGCGGTATTTCCTGGATTACTTGTTTTTTGCTTTATAGGCAAATTTTCCTTCCCGCCGTTGATGGCAGTTCCGTCAAGATGGTATTTTAAAAAGGCGGGAGAAAGCGCCCACCGGCGCATATTGTCATGATGTTGTCATACTCGGTGTGCTATACTGGTGCCATCAAAGAGAAAAGGAGTCCTCAAAATGAAAAAGATCAACATCAACAACGAACTGACCCTTTCTTATAACGAGCCGTTCAACATCATGACTGCCGGAGAGCTGAAAACGTACTGCGGCACCGCCGTCAATCACTGGGGCATTATGGACAAGGAAAATCACTGCCTGTTCATCGTCTCCTGGACAAAGCCGGGCTTGCTGAGCTTTTTGACGGATCCCAAGTCCATCCTCAAAAACGCCGAGCGCTGCATGAAAAGGAACCTCCGCGCTTTCGACCGCGAGGACAGCTTCATGATCAACGTCGGCGGCAAAGAGGCGGTCGGCATCCGCTTTACCTACACGGCAAACGATGCGGATATCCGACAGATCGGCGAGACCTCCGCCTTGCGCGTCAATAAGAAAGTCTATGTGATCCAGTACGTATCCCGTCTGGACGGTGACGACCGGAACCGCGCCGCCTATCACGAGATCTTAAAATCCGTCAGAGCGAACGCATAGTTCGCCAAACGAAACGGAGGGAGCAGGATGAAACGATTCCGCATCTTTCAATCACACAGCGATTTTGACCAACCGGCGTTTTCTCCCGAAACCCACGACGCGGTGATACGCAGCTCGATATGCACCGGTGAAAAGGTCGCCGGCTTCAAGAGCAAGAAGGACGGTCATTTTTCCGAGGTCATGCTGATCCGCTCGGAAAAGGACTTGGAGGACTTCAAGCGGGAGTACCGCGTCACGACTGTCAAAACGGAATACTAAATAAAACAACTTTCCCCACAGTTTGACGGAGGGCTTTAATTCAACTGCACAAACATCCAACATTTTTTCAAAGGATATTTCTATCCTGTCTGCATCTCTCTATAGATAATAGAACTTAGAGCAGTCAGCAAAAAGCGATGAAAAAGCGTCCTGCGATTGCATATAACTATTCTGCGCTGCGGTACCGAAGGCTTTGGGGAAAATACTCTCCGCAAAGATGCGCGGGTCGGAGGTTTTTGCGTTCTTTTTCAGGTGCTCGTCGCGCATGAGCACAGTCTTGAGCACATCAACCATTACTCTGTCAGCGTCGGTGAAAACGCCTTTATACTGCTCGTTGATTTTCTCTATGATTTCATCGAGCGGTTCTTTTTCTTCGGGCTTTGTTGCACCTTTGGCAGTGGCAGGTGTGAATGCTCCGGTTTCTTCTTTCAGCTCAATCGCGCCCTCGAAGGTCTTTTGCAATTTATAGTATTCAAGCTTAAGCTTACCATCAAGGTCAAGCGGCTGCACTTCGTCGGGCGGCAAAAGTCCGAGCAGATAGCAGATGAACACATACTCCTCATGCAGTTCAACGTCAAACATCCGCACAACCTGAGAGATATATCCGTACCACTTCTTCATGCTGCGGCAAAGTCTTCTGAACTGATACCGCTCGTCGGCTGACAAATCATTGTATCTGTCGGCAACCGGCTTCAAAATGCTCGTCATGCGACCCATCGCGCGGTCATCCTGATTGCCGTCCTTGAAATACTCATCGCAGAAAGCGTTTACGTCGTCATCGGAATAAACGGCGTAACCGCGCAGCTCATGCTGTACCTGATAAAGCAGATCAGCGTTGACCTCTTTTTCAAGCATGGTTTCCTGATAAAATGGCTGAAATGCGTCTCGAATTTCCTCCTGTGTATTGATAAAATCGAGCACAAAGGTGTCAGTCTTGCCCGGACAGGTGCGGTTTAGTCTTGATAACGTCTGCACAGCCTTCACACCACGGAGCTTTTTATCAACTATCATGGTATGCAGTAGCGGCTCATCAAAGCCTGTCTGATACTTCTCAGCTACGATAAGCACGTGGAAATTCTCGTGAAACTCCGCTTTTGTCTGCGATTCTCCGATATGAGAACCGTCGGCGCGGACGTTTAGCTTGGGTTCGGTATATTCCTCTCCACCGTCGTTGACC
>ONCY01000117.1 GCA_900316435.1 uncultured Eubacteriales bacterium
GCTTCAACAGCTCGGCATAGCTTCAGCTAAAATCGAGGGGCGGATGAAGCGACCCGAATATGTAGCGGCGGCTGTAAAAGCCTGCGTTGAGCAGCGCGACTTAGGGTTCATTACCGACAAAACAGCCGGACAGCTTCGCGGAGTGTTTGCGCGGACGGGCTTTACCGACGGCTACTATACAGGCAAACGCGGCAAAGGCATGTTCGGCACACGCACGCGCGACGACGTTGTTTCGGCAGACGAAAAGCTCCTTGCGCAGATTCGTCAGGGCTATAAGGACGAGGTGCAGGACGTTGCGCTTACCGGCAGCTTCACCGTAAAAATTGGGCAGAAGGCAAGGCTTTCACTCACTGACGGCGTAAATTCGGTTGAGGTGTTTTCCGACGCCGCTGCCGAGCAGGCGTTAAAAGCATTGCTCAGCGCCGAAAAGGTCAGCGCCCAGCTTTGCAAAACAGGAGGAACCGCTTATTCGGTATCCGATTTAAATATAGATATTGAAAACGGCGTTTCAATGTCGCTTTCCGCGCTGAACACCCTAAGACGAGCGGCGCTTGAGCAGCTTGACGCGCTCAGGTCAAAAGTAAATAACTATACAATCAACGATATAAAAATCCTGCCTCATGCTCCGTATAAGAATACTGAGAAAAAGCTCAGGGCAAGGGTTCCAAAAACAAAAATCGGCGCGGCGTTTAAAGAGTGCGAGCTTGTTTTCGTGCCGCTTTTCTCGGATATCAGCGAGCTTGAGCGCCTTATAAGCGAGGGCTATCATGTCGGAGTGGAGATACCGCGCGGCATGTTCGGGCGCGGGGAGCAGATAGACAAACAGCTTATTCGCGCAAAGGAAATCGGCGTCAGCCACGCGCTGTGCCATAATATCGGCGCGCTGTATCAGGCTAAAAGGTGCGGATTTGCGCTTCACGGCGGCTTTGGGCTGAACCTGTGCAACACATACGATCTGCTGTGGGCTGAGGAGTACGGCGTCAAGGACGTTGAACTCAGTTTAGAGCTGAAATTTGACAAGATGAACCGCTTGGGCGGAAATATAGGCAGGGGCTTTGTAAGCTACGGCTATCTGCCCGTAATGCTCTGCCGCAACTGCCCTGTAAAAAGCGCGGGCGTTGACTGCAAATCCTGCAAGAACCGGTCAAAAATGACGGACAGGAAAGGCAAGCGCTTTTTGCTGCGATGTGACGGGACATGCACCGAGGTTCTCAACTGCGTTCCGCTTTATATTGCACCTGAGGAAATATCAAAAACATCAACATCTTTCCACGTTTTGCGTTTCAGTGTGGAAAACTATGTGGAAAACGTTGATAACATATCCTTTTTTAAAGACTTTTCAATGTTAAAAGGCAATTTTACCCGCGGTTTATACAGGCGCGGGGTTGATTGAACGCTTTAGTACGATGAATTGAATGATTTTTCAGTAAGCGAATTATTATAATTGACTTAAGGAATAAAGAGTTTTTTTAATATTCCCTTGGGTAATTACTCTTGGGAATTATCATAAAGAAAATAAAAAAATCCTGCAAAAATATAAAAAAATGAAGGAATGAATGATATGGAATTAAAAATCAAAAAGCTCAGGGACAACGCGCGTATTCCAAAGCGCGCTACAGACGGCGCCGCCGGAATGGATTTGTACGCCTGCATTAGTGAGAGCATAACTCTTAACCCCGGTCAGCTTGCGGTTATCCCTACCGGCATCGCTATTGAGCTGCCCGACAACACCTGCGCCGCCTTCCTTTACGCAAGGAGCGGCCTCGGCGTAAAGCACGGTATCTGCCTTTCAAACGGCGTCGGCGTTATCGACAGCGACTACCGCGGCGAGGTTTGCGCGGGGCTTTGCAACGTGTCGGACAAACCGTATGTAATTGAGCCCGGCGAGCGCGTGGCTCAGATGGTGATCGCGCCGGTGCTCACTCCCGAAATAGTTGAGGTCGACGAGCTCGGCAGCACCGACAGAGGCGAGGGCGGCTTCGGCTCAACGGGCAAAAAGTAAACGTCAATATAAGACATTATTTTGTTGAAATTCAAATTTTTAATCGGTATCATACTAATAAAGATGTAAAGGAGCCGAAAGCATGTTTTCATTTTCTAAAGAAATAGGAATCGACCTTGGCACTGCCAACACGCTTGTCTGCCTTAAGGGCAAGGGAATAATCCTCCGCGAGCCGTCGGTCGTGGCTGTGGATATCCGCACCGACACGGTTTTGGCGGTCGGTTCGCAGGCTAAGGATATGATAGGAAGAACGCCCAACTCGATCGTGGCTGTCCGTCCGCTCAAGGACGGCGTTATCGCGGACTTTAAAATCACCGCGAAGATGCTGCAGCATTTTATAAGAAAGTCCGTAAAGCCGGGCATTTTCAGCAAACCGCGCGTAATAATCTGTATGCCTACGGGCGTTACCGAGGTAGAACGCAAGGCGGTCGAGGACGCGGCGTATCAGGCAGGCGCTAAGCCACCCGTAATTCTGATAGAGGAGCCTATGGCGGCGGCAATCGGCGCGGGGCTTCCCGTGGACGAGCCCACAGGCAGCATGGTCGTTGACATCGGCGGCGGCACTAGCGAGGTCGCGGTCATCTCGCTGGGCGATATTGTTTCCGCCTGTTCGGTAAGAGTCGCGGGCGACAAGTTCGACGAGGCTATTTTGTCGCACATCAAAAAGCAGTACAACCTGCTTATCGGCGAAAGGACAGCCGAGGACATCAAAATCAAAATCGGCTCGGCTTATCCGTATGAAAACGAGAAAAGCATGGTCGTAAAGGGCAGAAACCTTGTAGACGGTCTGCCCAAGGACGTCACAATAACGGCTGCCGAGGTAAGAGAGGCTCTTGCCGACCCGCTCAATACAATAGTTGAGGCTATTAAGACCACGCTTGAAAAAACTCCTCCCGAGCTTTCCGCCGACATTATCGACCACGGCATCATGCTGACGGGCGGCGGCGCTCTGCTTAGAGGAATCGATATGCTTGTTATGCAGCAGACTGGCATGCCCGTTCATGTGGCAAGCCGTCCTCTCGACTGCGTTGTTGACGGAGCGGGCAAGCGGCTCGGCAGGGCTTTGACGAGCAAATATAAGCACAACAGAAGTTAAAGCCATGCGTAACGGAAGAAGAAAGAAAAACCGCGATTTCAGAGCGCTTGTAATAACGCTTGTAATAATCGCGTTTCTGGGCATTTTGTCGCGCGTCGGCAACTCGCCCGTTTCAAGCGGAATAAACGCCGCAAGCAAGGGGCTCTTTAAGCTGACGGCATCAGCCGCTGCAAGCAATGATTCAGCCTCGCCCGAGGAGCTCAGGGAGCAGCTTGAAGCCCTTCGCAAGGAAAACGCCGAGCTTAGAAAGCAGCTTGCGGATTATACCGACATCAAAGACGAAAACGAAAAGCTTTGGAAATACTATAACCTTAAAAAGGAAAACCCGTCGTATGAAATCGCGCCGGCAAATGTCATCAGGCGCGATGTAAACGATGACTTCTATTCGTTTACCCTCGACGTGGGAACAAGCGTTGGCGTGCATGTTAACGCGCCCGTTATTTCCGAAAACGGGCTTGTGGGCTGGGTATGTCAGGCTGACGCCGTTTCCTGCAGGGTAAAGACTATTCTGTCGCCCGATACCAAGGCAAGCGTATGCGATAAGCAGAGCAAAGACAGCGGCATTCTGAGCGGAAGTGTAACGCTCTGTGACCAAAACCTTACAAGCATGAGCAAGCTTGCCGAGAACCACAGCATTAAAAAGGGCGATATGATAGTTACCTCGGGTACTGGCGGAGTTTACCCCTCGGGGCTGCTTATCGGCGAGGTTCAGTCTATAGAGTTCAATAAATACGACGCGTCGCGCAGCGCGATTATCAAGCCCTACGAGGATGTGCGCACAATAACCTCGGCGGCGGTCATCACTGACTTTGACGCGAAGGGCAAGGTGGTACCCGGCGATGAAAAGAAAAAGTAACCGAGCGGTTTTCCGCTATATCGCGTTTGGATTTGAGATATTGCTGCTCTGGGTGCTTCAAAGCACGCCTAAGCTTTTGCCGGAGCTGCCGGGCTCAAAGCCGTTTTTGCTGCTTGCGGCGGCGCTTTCCTTTGCCGCGT
>ONCY01000087.1 GCA_900316435.1 uncultured Eubacteriales bacterium
TTAAGCGCTAAAACAGGCGCGAGGATAATACCCATAGCCATTTACGGGCGATATAAAATGTTTTTCGGAAAGCGTCAGCGCGCGCTTGTCGGCAGGGCGATACAAAGCCGCTGTCCCGAAAACATGCGCCACTCAAAATACGCCAAAGAGCTTATGCATACCTCGCAGAACGAGGTGCGCAGGCTGTACGGCGAGCTTGAAAAGAAATACGGCAGAAACGGCGTGTATTTTGAGGAAACCTATGCTGATAAGTGCTGAGCACTTACAATATAAAATAAAAAATAATCCCTGAAAGGAAAGTTAATTATGAACATCGAAATTGCTGAAAAAATCAAAAAGGTACTTGTAGACACCCTCAGAATCCCCGAGGACGAGCTTGAGTTTGACTCTGAGCTGTTCGGCGAGGACATCGGTCTTGACTCTATCGACTCAATCGAGATCATCGCCTGCATCGACGAGTTGTTCGGCATCGACATGACAGGCGCTCCCAGAGAGGACTTCCAGACTATTGAGACTCTCACAAACTATGTAGAAACTCACAAAGAGGCGTAAAATATGGCTGATAAAAGAGTAGTTGTTACGGGCCTGGGGCTTATCTGCGGGCTTGGAAACGACGTGCAGACCTGCTGGAGCAATGCTGTTAACGGCGTAACGGGTATCGACGACGTTAAGTCGGTTGACACCGCTAACTGCTACGCTCACAAGGGCGCCGAGGTCGACCTTGAAAACGGGGCTCTCTCAGGCGAAAACTACGACCGCTCTTCCCTGCTCTGCATAAAGGCGACAGCGGAGGCTGTAGCTGACGCAAAGCTTGACATCTCAGGCGAGGACAGCAGCCGCATCGGCGTTATCCTCGGAAGCTGCGTGGGCGGCGCGGCAAGCATCGACAAATACTACACCGACGAAATAAAGGGCGGCGAAAGCGACCCCAAGGATATTTGGAAGATGTCCGCTTCCGCAATCGCCAACAACGTTGCAAAGCACTTCGGCTTAAACGGCACCACCGCCAACATCGTAAACGCCTGCGCGGCGGGCACGATGAGCATTGCCTACGCCTGCGACTTAATCCGCGCGGGCAAGGCTGACGCTTTTATCGCGGGCGGCACCGACAGCTTTTCGTCCCTTGCGTTCAGCGGCTTCCACGCTCTGCACGCTCTTGATGCCGACAGCTGCTCACCCTTTAACCGCAGCAGCGGAATTACTTTAGGCGAGGGCTCGGGCATTCTTGTTGTTGAAAGCTACGAGCACGCTAAGGCGCGCGGCGCTAAAATCTACTGCGACGTGCTCGGCTCGGGAGTAAGCAGCGACGCTCACCACATCACCGCTCCGCGTCCCGACGGAATGGGTCAGATGGCGGCCATCAAGCGCGCTGTCAAAAATTCCGCGCTGAATTTTAATGACATCGACTATATCAACGCTCACGGAACAGGCACCGCTAAGAACGACGAGGCGGAGTTTTTATCGCTCCACACACTGTTTGACGGCAGCGACAACCTCTCGGTCAGCTCCACCAAGTCAATGACAGGTCACTGCCTTGGCGCGGCAGGCTCGATTGAGGCTGTTTTCTCGGTTAAATCCGTCTGCGGCAACGTTATTCCGCCAACGATCGGCTACACAGACGAGGATCTTGACAAGTTAGCCGAAAAGGCGGGCAAGCTCGACTTTGTACCCAACACCAAAAGAGAAAAGACCGTTACTAATGTAATGTCAAACTCCTTTGCGTTCGGCGGCAACAATGCGAGCATTATCTTCTCAAAGAATCCCACTCAGCTCCCCGAAAAGGAGACTGACGAAAAGGTTTATATCACGGGCGTAGGCAAGCTGCTCGGCACTCCATGCGAGGAAGAATCCGACGGTCTGCGCGCGCAGTTCACCTCAGCCGATTTCAAGGCTCACGGCATTAAAATGGCGTTTTTCCGCAAGCTCGACCGCTTCAGTCAGCTTCAGCTTTTAAGCGGCGTAAGCGCGCTTGAAAACGCGGGAATCATCGTGGATGAAACAAATGAGAACGACATCGGCATTGTAATAGGAACTGCCGACGGCCCCCTTAAGGAGATTGCCGACTTCCAAATCAACGCAATCAAAAACGGCACCGAAAAGGGCAGCGCCTTTGCCTTCCCCAACACCGTTTACAATGCTGCGGGCGGCTATCTGAGCATTTTCTCAAACATCCGCGGCTACAACGCCACCGTCGCCAACAGCATTCAGGCGGGCTTACAGAGCGTTTGCTACGCTGTTGACGTAATAAAGGCAGGCGAAGCCGACATTATGCTTGCGGCAGGCACCGACGAAAACACCGATATTGAAACCTCGCTTAGCGGACGTCTTGGCATTACAGGCAGCGGCAAGCCCTACAGCGGCGAGGGAATCGCTCTGGGCGAGGGCTCGGTAACACTCGTGCTTGAAAAGGAGAGCGCCGCTAAGGCGAGAAACGCCGAAATCCTCGCGGAAATCGCGGGCTGCGCAACGGCTCACGAAAGCGTTGAGGCGTTTGAGATAAGCGGCTCACAGAAGGCGCTTGAAAAGGCAATTAAGGACGCGTGCGCCGACGCAGGCATTACTCCCGATGAAATCGACGCGGTTTGCGGCTTTGCCAACGGCAACAAGTCCGTTGACGCGCTTGAAGAGAGCGCTTTGAACTCGGTATTCGGAAGGGATATTCCCGTTCTGAGCGTTAAAGAGCAGTACGGCGAGGCAAGAGCGGCCACGGCTGCCCTCAGCGCGGCATACGCGGCTGAGCTACTCTCGGGCAAGGCAGAGGCTAAAGATTTTAACACCGATTCCGCTGAATATATTCTCGCTGTGTCCTTCGGACTGGGCGGCTCATATTCGGCAGTTGTTATAAAGAAAGCATAAACGGAGGAAGTTATGGAAAAGGTTGCGCTCATCACAGGCGCCTCGCGCGGCATAGGCAGAGCCTGCGCCGTCGCGCTTGCCAAAAGAGGATATGACATCGCGGTAAACTACAACTCCAACGACGCAAAGGCTAAGGAGGTTGTTGACGAAATAACCTCGCTGGGCAGAAAGGCGGTAGCCTATAAGGCTGACACCGCCGACTTAACAGCCGTTAAGCAGATGTTCCGCGAGGTTGTAAAAGAGTTCGGCAAGCTTGACGTGCTTGTAAACAACGCGGGAGTCGTTGACGACGCTTATCTGCTGATGATCAGAGAGGATTCGCTGACGCGCAGCCTTGACATTAACATCAAGGGCTATTTCCACTGCGCCCAGCAGGCGGCTCTTAAAATGCTGAGCAAGAGAAGCGGCAAAATCATCAATATTTCTTCGGTAAGCTCGGTACTTGCCGTTGAAGGTCAGGCGGTATATTCCGCCACCAAGGGCGCTGTCAACTCAATGACAGCCGTTATGGCTAAGGAGCTTGCCCCCAAGGGAATTACCGTAAACGCGATAGCCCCGGGCTTTATCGCCACCGAAATGATGGACGCTATCCCCGAGGAGCTTAAGGCGAAGTACCTTGAACAAGTGCCCATGCACCGTTTTGCCGACCCTCAGGAAGTTGCGAACACCGTGGCGTCGCTCTGCTCCGAGGACTTCTCGTACCTTACAGGTCAGACCATCGTGCTTGACGGAGGGCTCAGCTTATGATGAACCTTCTTGAAATCAACAAAAGACTAAAGCAGCGCCCGCCCTTTCAGATGATTGAGCGGGTGACTGAATGGGAAGAAAATAAAAGCGCTGTGGGCATTAAGTGCGTTTCGGTAAACGAGCCGCACTTTAACGGGCATTTTCCCGACGCTCCGATTATGCCGGGAGTGCTGCTTATAGAGAGCGCGGCACAGCTTTGCAGCCTTGTCATCTCCCCCGACTCCGCGGCAGACGACGACAAGCTGTATGTGCTTTTAAAAGTAAAGGACTTTAAGTTTGTTCGCCCCGTTATTCCGGGCGACAGGCTTGAAATAAAGGTTGAGGTTATCCGCGCCACCGCCGCGGCGTATGAGTTCAGCGCGGTAATAAGCTGCGACGGCATTGTTAAAGCCAAGGGCAGCATGATGTTCACCTCAATCGACAAGGACACGGTATACGCGCAATGAGGCTTTTGGTAATAAACGCAAGTCCCAAGGGCGAGCGCAGCAACACCATGAATATCACGCGCGCGTTTGTAGGCGGATTTTCTGCCGATACCGAGCTTGAAACCGTTGAGCTTTACAAGTGCGACGTAAAGCCATGCACAGGTTGCTACTATTGCTGGAAAAGCGGCACAGGAGTTTGTAAAATCAAGGACGACGTAAAGGAAATCCACGATAAAATCTTCCGCGCGGACATAATAATATTCAGCTTTCCGCTGTACTTTTTCGGAGTTCCCTCTCAGCTGAAGGCACTTACCGACCGCTGCCTGCCGCTTATGGTTCCGTACATGTCGCAGAGCACCGACCCCTACAGCGCGTCGTTCCATGATTTCAAAGATGAAATTGTGCATAACAAAAAGCTGGTTATAATTTCAAGCTGCGGCTACGTTGAGGCAGAGCCCGTGTATTCGGCGCTGCTCAACCAAATTGATTTGATACTCGGCGGCAGAAAATACACGCCTATTCTGTGTCCGCAGGGCGAGATATTTGTTGCCGACCACCCGATAAGACAAAGAGAATGCTATCTTGCGGACATAAAAAAAGCGGGAGCGGAATTCGCTCAAAACCTAAGCTTATCGCAAAAAACCGCTGATAAAATATCAAAGCCCATTTTGACGTCAAAGGGCTTTGGACTGCTTGCGAGCAGGCATTTTTTACCTAAGAATGGCAAAGTTTAAGGAGGAAGTATGAAAGGACTGATTATTGAGGGCGGCGGCAGACGCGGAATATTTGCCGCGGGCGTGCTCGACCGTCTTGCACAAAACAATATCAGCTTCGATTACATCATAGGCATTTCCTCGGGCGCTCAGGCGGCGCTCAACTTTGTTGCGGGTCAAAGCGAACGGACTAAGCAGATAATTATTCCTCAAAAAGAGGGCTTTACCGGCGTAGGGCTGAAAAAGATGTTCGGCGGCGACCTTAAAAAGATGGTTTACGAATACCCCTACGGAAGGCTGCCCTTTGACTTCAAGGCGTTTTTTGAGTCGGATATTATAACCGAGATCGTAGTTACCGACTGCGCCACGGGCTTGCCCGAATACTTCCGCGAAAAGAGCGACGAGACCCGCCTTATGGATATTCTGCGCGCCTCTTGCTCGCTTCCGGTTCTTTACTCAAAGGTAAAGATTGACGGCAAGGAGTACCTTGACGGCAGCATTGCGGACGCTCTGCCCTATGAGCGCGCGTTTTCTCAGGGCTGTGACAAACTGCTTGTGGTGATGTCGAAGCCCGTTACCGAGCAGGCAACCGACTACAACCGCTATCACCGCACAATGCAAATGGTATATAAAAACTATCCTAACCTTACAAAAAAGCTTTTTGACAGGCTGGAGCGCTACAACGCTCAGGCAGCGGCAATGCAGCCGTATATCGACGAGGGCAAGATCATGGCTATACGCCCCGAAAGAACGCTTGTAGGTACGTTTGAAATGAACAGGGACAAGCTGGAAAAGGGCTACCAATATGCGTATGATTACGCAGGTAAGCAGCTTGATTCAATTAAGAAATTTTTAGGAACGCTTTAACAGAGTTAAGAGTTGAGTGAAGGGTCGCTTCGCTCCGATTAATAAAACTCTAAACTCTACTCTTAACTCTAAATTCTAAAAACCCCGGCAGTCAAATCAGGCTGCCGGGGTTTTGCTACTTAATCGTCCTTTGTTTTCATTCCGAAAGTATTGCGGAAGGCGTCCTTGTCGTAGTAGTTTTTATCTACAAAGTCGTCAGCCTCATCGAGGTTGTACTCGCTGTTTTTGAACATGCCCTCGCCTATTCTGTGATTGTAGTTGAATCCGCGTACCATTACTATGATGAGTACCGCTACTATAATAAAACACGATATAATGCCAAAAATCATAGTATAATCTCCTTATTGCGACTTGGATGAATTTCCGTTTAAGTCGCCGTAATCAATAATAGTTGAGCCGCTGCCCGAAACCTTCGGCAGCTCGCCGTTCCATTTGTCTATCTTCTTATTCTCAAGCACCTTGTCGGTCAGGGAATCGTTGAGCAGCTTGTTTGCCTTTGCGTCACCCTCAGCCTTGATTTTAGCCGCCTCGGCAGCCGCCTGAGCGTTTGTAATGGCGGTCTGCTTTTCGGTTTCGGCCTTCAAAAGCTGCTGCTGAGCGACCTGCTTTTCCTCAATAGCCGTTATGAACGCCTCGGAAAAATCAAAGTCGATGATGTTTACGTCCGTGATATACAATCCCAAATCGTTGAGCTTTTCGTTAAGCCCTTTGATAAGTCCGTCTGAGATAAGCACACGGTTTGTTACGCTTTCCTCGGCGGTGTATTTTGAGGTGATCGCCTTAAGAACCTCGTTTACTGCGGGAACAACCAGAACGTCCTCGTAGTCGGCTCCGATATTTTTGTATATGCTGTAGCTCTTTGCGGTATCTACCCTGTAGTTGATGGCAAGCACCGTTTTAACGCTCTGCAAGTCTTTAGAGAACGCCTCGGTGTTTACCTCGAGCTTCTGGATTCGGTTATCGATCTTCACCACGTTCTGCACAAAGGGGATTTTAAAATGGATACCCTCCTGCAAAACGCCCTCGTTAACGCTTCCCATCGTAACTACAACGCCCGTGTGGCCTGCCTGAACTACGGTGAAGCTGTTGAGAAGGATAACCAGCACAAAAATTGCCGCTGCGCCTATTATAATTAGTTTTTTCCATTTTGACTTGGCAAATTCGCCTGTTGCACTAACTTTCATGTCACTTTTCCTTTAACTGTAAAAAACGTTTGTCCGCTTCCTTCTTGTACTGCCCTGCCGTATAAGCGAACACCATTACGGTAAGGGCTTCGTTGAGCCTGCGGGCTGCCGTATCGTCGGTAGGAACGTAACCCTTTGTAACGCTTCGCACGGTTTTTGGAATCTCCTCAAGTAAAAGAGCGCTCTCGCCCGCTGTTCCGATGATCTCGCAGAGATAGTCGTACAGCTGCTCCTCAGAGATGATATCATCTCTCGTGTCTTCGGTGTCGCCGTTTACTATAGTAAGCAGCTCGCCTATGCTGTCGATCTTCATGCAGTCGCGCAGAGCCGAAATAAGCAGGATACGCGCAAGCTG
>ONCY01000089.1 GCA_900316435.1 uncultured Eubacteriales bacterium
TTTGGCGCGGCGCTATAAATTCTCGCTGAGCGAGCCTATAAAGAATATTCCCGACGATGTTGTTGACAAAATTTTATACGGAACCGGCAGCGAAAAGCTCACAATCCACCGCCGCTCAGCTTACGGCAGCGGCACCTACGAGCAGCCGTTTGAGGGTATTATTACCAACCTTGAACGCCGCTATCACGAGACAAGCTCAAACTGGATAAAGGACGAAATCCGCTCATACATGGCTGAAATTCCCTGCGACGCCTGCAACGGCGAGCGCCTGTCGCGCGAGAGCCTTGCCGTAACCGTCGGCGGAAGCAACATCTCGGACTTCTGCAAGATGTCGGTCACCGACGCCATAGAATTTATCCAAAAGCTGAAGCTCAGCGAAAAAGAAGCGATAATCGGCGAGGAGATCATTAAAGAGATCACCGAGCGCCTAAGCTTCCTAAAGAGCGTCGGTTTGGGTTACCTTACGCTATCGCGCTCGTCGGGAACTCTTTCGGGCGGCGAAAGCCAGCGTATCCGCCTTGCCACTCAGATAGGCAGCTCGCTGATGGGCGTGCTCTATATCCTTGACGAGCCCAGCATAGGACTGCACCAGCGCGACAACGAAAAGCTTCTCGACACCTTAAAGCGCCTGCGCGATTTGGGCAATACCGTAATCGTTGTCGAGCACGACGAGGAGACCATGTACGCCGCCGACACCATTGTGGACGTAGGCCCCGGAGCCGGAATCCACGGCGGTGAGATTGTCTGCACCGGCGACGTTGAGGCTATAAAGGCGTGCGAAAAGTCGGTAACGGGGCAGTACCTCAGCGGCAAGCGCGCGGTACCCGTGCCTGAAAAGCGGCGCAAGGGCAACGGAAGCTATCTTGAAATCCGCGGCGCGGCTGAAAACAACCTCAAAAACATCAACGTCAAAATCCCTCTGGGCGAGCTGGTGTGCGTAACGGGCGTTTCGGGCTCGGGCAAAAGCTCGCTGATAAACGAGGTCCTTTATAAAACCCTTGCGCGCGAGCTTAACCGCGCAAAGACGGTTTCGGGCAAGCATAAGGAAATTATCGGGCTTGAAAATCTGGACAAGGTAATCGAAATCGACCAAAGCCCAATCGGCAGAACTCCTCGCTCAAATCCCGCGACTTACACGGGCGTGTTCAATGATATCCGCGCCATTTTTGCCGAAACTCAGGACGCCAAAATGCGCGGCTATACCCAGGGGCGTTTCTCGTTTAACGTCAAGGGCGGCAGGTGCGAGGCGTGTCAGGGCGACGGCATTATCAAAATTGAAATGCATTTCCTCTCCGACGTTTATGTGCCCTGCGAGGTCTGCAAGGGAAAGCGCTACAACCGCGAAACTCTCGAGGTCAAGTACAAGGGCAAGTCGATTAACGACGTTCTTGAAATGAGCGTTGAGGAGGCTATGGAGTTCTTCTCAAATATACCGAAAATCCACCGCAAGCTGAAAACGCTGTTTGATGTTGGCCTTGGCTATGTAAAGCTCGGACAGCCTGCCACTACGCTTTCGGGCGGCGAGGCTCAGCGCGTAAAGCTTGCCACTGAGCTTTCAAAGCGCAGCACCGGCAAGACCATTTATATTCTCGACGAGCCGACAACCGGGCTTCATATTGCCGACGTTCACCGTCTGGTAGAGGTGCTGCAGCTTCTTGTTGAGGGCGGCAACACGGTTGTTGTAATCGAGCACAACCTCGATTTAATAAAAACAGCCGACCACATTATCGACCTCGGCCCCGAGGGCGGCGACATGGGCGGCAAAATAATAGCTCAGGGCACTCCCGAGCAGGTGGCTAAAAACAAGAACTCGTTTACAGGTATGTACCTTAAGCCGCTGCTGAATAAATAAAACAACGGACAGAAGGGCGATTAAGCCGATCTGTCCGTTTGCTTTATTCCGATATAATGTCCGACGCGCTCTCGCTTAGCAGCTCCGTCGGCGTTTCAACGTCCTTAAGCCTGCGCTGAATCTGGCGCGTCCTTACGCCCACAAGGGTGTCGAGATCCTTGTTTGCCTGGTCAAGCTTCTTCTGGGTGCTTTCAAGAACTTTTGCAAAGGTGTCAAACTCCTTTTTGACTCCGCCCAGAACCTTCCAGACCTCGGCGCTGCGCTTTTGCACGGCAAGCGTTTTAAAGCCCATCTGAATTGAGTTAAGCAACGCCGCCATGGTGCTGGGACCCGCTATGTTCACCTTGTAGTCGCGCTGAAGCACCTCAACCATTCCGCGGTTTACAACCTCGCTGTAAAGCCCCTCAAACGGCAGAAACATTATCGCGAATTCGGTGGTGTTGGGCGGATCGATGTACTTGCTGCTTATGTCCTTTGCCTCGTTTTTGATAGTGGTGATAAGCGCTTTTGCGGCTAATTCAATCTGCGGCTTGTCGCCGTTTTCAATCGCTTCTCTGAGGGCTGCGTAGGTGTCGCCCGGGAACTTTGAGTCAATCGGCAGCCATATATAGCCGTCGTCCTTTGCAGGCAGCTTTACCGCGAACTCAACAACGTTTTTTGAGCCCTTTTTGGTAGCTACGTTTTCGGCGTACTGCTCGGGAGAAAGAATCTCGCTTAGTATGCTTCCAAGCTGGATTTCGCCTAAAATTCCGCGCGTCTTAACGTTTGACAGCACCTTTTTAAGGTCGCCTACGCCCGTGGCGAGGTTCTGCATTTCGCCCAAGCCCTTGTACACCTGTTCAAGCCTTTGGCTTACAAGCGAAAAGCTCTTGTTCATCTTATCCTCAAGCGACTTTTCAAGCCTCTCGTCAACGGTCTTGCGCATTTCGTCAAGCTTACGGTTGTTGTCGGTCTGCATAGCCTCAAGCCGCTTTTCCATTGTCTCGCGGTTTTCGGAAAGCTGCCTGTCAACGGTCTGACGTATGCTTTCAAGCTTTTGGTCGTTTTGGCGCGAAAAGGCGTTCATTCTCTCCTCAAGGCTGCTCATCTGCTCGTGCTGATTGCGCGAAAAGCTGCGCTGGTTCTCAACAAGCATATCGCCCATGTTTTTTATCGACGACTGGGTGTGAGCCGTAAGCTCCTGCCTGAGCTGGCTCTGCTGAGAGGATACCTCGCCCCTGACGGCGGAGATGATCTCCTGCGAATTATCCTGCTTATCATTCTTCCTTAAAAGAACTATAAGCAGCGTTACAAGCGAGATAACGCAGGTTACCGCGCATAATCCGATTATTAAGTATTCCATAATCTCACTCCTTACAGGCACATCATACCATAAGGAGATTTTTGTGTCAACAAATCACTGTCCTATAAATCGCCCACTAAGCTCAAAACACGGTTTCGATGACTTTTTTGCAGCCGACAGGGGAGTAGAGAAAGCGGTCGATATGCCTTTCCTCTGTAAAGTACACGGGCTGAGATGGGCGGTAGCGGCAGTCGAAGGTGTCGATTATAATAAGCTTTATCTTCATCTTTTCGGGGATAATGCTCTTTATAAAAACGCTCGCCTGCTGGCCTACGCGCACGCCCTCGCGGCTTTCGGCAAGCCCTGCAAGGTTAGGGGTAAGCTCTACAAACGCGCCGTAGTTCTCAACGCTGCGCACGATTCCCGCAACGGTTTCACCCGCGGAAAAGGCGGCGGCGTTCTGCTCCCATGTGCCCAAAAGCTCCTTGTGGCTCAGGCTTATCCTGCCGTTTTCAATCGATTTTATAACGGCGCGGATGTCCTCGCCCGTTTCAAACCGCTCCTTTGGGTGCTCAATGCGCGACACCGAAATAGCGTCAATCGGCAGCAAAGCCGCAATTCCGCAGCCAATGTCGGCAAACGCGCCGAAGCTTTCAAGGTGGGTTACGCGCGCGGGCACAACGTCGCCCTTTGCAAGATGAGAAATATAGTTTTCAAGGCAGAGCCTCTGCGCGTTGGCTCGTGAAAGGATTGCGCAGAGCCTGCCGTTTTCGTCGGTGATAATTTTGCTTACCGTAAAGCAGACGGGGCGGTTTACGCGGGAAATAACCGCAATGTCGCGCACGCTGCCGTCCCTCATGCCCAGCGCGCCCTCCTCGCGCGGGATAACGCCGCGGATAGGGCCTAAATCCACACATAAATTATGCGAAGCGTCGCAAAGCATTGCCCTCGCTTCAAGAATAGTCTGTGCCGCCACGGCGTCGCGCAGCAGCTTTTCCGAATGCAGAATGCGCTGATTTTCGGCTGTGTTAAGCAGCTTTCCCTCGGGTAAATATTCTGACATTGTCTTACCTCCGTTATTCAACCTAAAAAAGCATATGACAGGCATAAAATATTTATGCCTGTCGCGTGACGCGACGGGCAGTACGCGCAAGCGTGACGTTTGACGCAATACGCGAATCAAACATTTGTAATTAACAAACCTTTTGTTCCCGCGAGGCAGCGCGACGCTGCACCCAGTGCGCGAATCAGATGTTTGAGATTGACCAAACATAGCGACCCGCGAGTTCAGTTGCGCCGTTGCAGAAACGGTTTTGTCAGCAGACGTTTTCCAAAGGCGCGCTTCCTGCCGCGTGGCGGCATTTGACAAATTGCACAAAATGCATTATAATAATTATGTGTGTTTTAGATGTGTGTTTTAATACTATCCGAAAGGAAAATTATCATGAAAATCTATCGAAAAGCACTCATTTGGGCGCTCAGCATATTATTATGCGCTCTTGGCGTGACGTCGCTTTCGGGGTGCGGCGACAGCTCCGCAAAATCATCATCGGGCGGCAAGTCAAACAGCGCCGCGGCGACTGAGGACGAAGCAAAGGCCGCCGACGGTCTTGCCGATTTGGGCATTGACCCGGGCAAGGTGGGCGTGTTCCCCAATGTCAGGCACGACCAAAAAAACAGCGCGGGCTTTCAGCTTGAGCAGCCCAAGGATGGTGACGCAATCGCGGTTATCCATACGGGCATGGGCGACATAACGCTCAGGTTTTTCCCTGACCAGGCGCCGAAGGCCGTTACCAATTTCATTAACCTTGCAAAAAGCGGCAGCTACAACAAGACCTCGTTCCATAAGGTTATAGCGGATTTTGCTGTTCAGGGCGGCCACTGCGGCAGCGCCGACAACAATCCCAGCGGAACAAGCTCCTACGGCGGCGTGTTTGAGGACGAATTCTGCGATTCGCTGCTTAACCTGCGCGGAGCGGTTTCAATGGCAAGCAATTCCAAGGACAGCAACGGAAGCCAGTTTTTAATTACCCAGACAAGCGCCGAGGCTTTTAAAAAGAGCGGCGGCTGGACTGCGCTTTCAAAAAATTGGGACGACATGAAGGAACAGCTTAAAAGCTATAAGGATTCAAATCTGCTTTCAGCCTTTCTTGACGAAAACGGCGACAGACTGCTCAACACCTCAGCCGTGCCCGAAAGCGTTAAAAAGCTTTACGAGGAGCACGGCGGCAACCCGACGCTTGACGGCGCGTACAACGCTTCCGACAGGGGCTGCACCGTGTTTGCCCAGGTTATAAGCGGCATGGACGTTGTAGATAAAATTGCTGCGACAAAAACAGATAAAAAGAACGTGCCGCTTGAGCGCGTTCAGATAAACTCGGTGGAGGTTACCGCCTATTCAGCAAACAGCGTCACCGAGCCCGCAAAAAAGTAAGAATCGGAGAAAACTATGAGCGACAGGCCGATTGTAGCTATAATGTACGACTTTGACCGTACCCTTTGTACAAAGGACATGCAGGACTACAGCTTTATCCCAAGTCTCGGCATGACCGAATCGGAGTTTTGGGAAACGACAAACGAAATGTGGCAGCGCGAGCATATGGACTCGGTGCTTGCCTATATGTACTCAATGGTTAAAATCTCAAAGGACAAGGGGATTCCTCTTTTGCGTGAAAACCTTGTCAGCATGGGCAAAAATGTTGAGCTGTTCAAAGGCGTTGACGGCTGGTTCAGCCGAGTGACCGAGTTTGGAGAGCGGTGCGGCGTGCAGATTGAGCACTACATAATTTCATCGGGAATGAAGGAGATTATCGAGGGAACTTCGGTGAGCTACTGCTTTAAGAGCATTTTCGCCTGCGAGTTCCTTTACGATGAAAACGGCTGGGCTGTGTGGCCGAAAACCGACGTAAACTACACAAACAAAACCCAGTTTGTTTACCGAATCAACAAGGGTGTTCTCGACATTGCAAACGACCATGACCTCAACCGCTCAATGCCCGAGGACAGCAAGCGCGTGCCGTTTACAAACATGATTTACATAGGCGACGGACTAAGCGACGTTCCGTGCATGAAGATGATGAAGGCGTACGGCGGCTACTCAATTGCGGTGTACCAAAAGCGCGACAGCAAGGTTGAGGAACTGCTTAAAAAGGACAGGGTGGATTTTATCTATCCCGCCGATTACAGCGAGGGCACGGGGCTTGACCTCACGGTTAAAAATATAATCCGCAAAATGGCTGTCAGCGATATGCTGGAGCGCGAAAATACAAAACAGCTAAAGGAGCTTTCGGGTTCTGACGCGGAGTAATAAACAGATATATCAGCCGGGCAGCAATGTCCGGTTTATTTTAGTGGTTAGTTGTTAGTGATTAGTTTGGAGTTTGGAGTTTAAAAAACTATCATTTCACGTTTTATGCATTTCACATGCTGTTTTTTGCAGGTTACCGCTTTTGGGGTTTTATTTTTAAATTGCCTGTGCTATTATAATGCTGTCAGGAGGGACAGACATGAAAAACATAATTGAAGTTAACCATCTGGTAAAAAATTACAAAGAGGTCGAAGCGGTGCGCGACATCAGCTTCACCGTTGAGGAAGGCTCGTTCTTCGCGTTTCTGGGAGTAAACGGAGCCGGCAAGAGCACAACAATAAACATCCTTTGCACCGTGCTTGAAAAGACAGCGGGCGAGGTCATTATCGGCGGGCACGATCTTGAAAAGGAGCCGTTTAGAATAAAGGACTTGATCGGAATAGTCTTTCAGGGCAGCGTGCTCGACAAGGCGCTGACCGTAAAGGACAATCTTTTGTCACGAGCCGCCTACTACGGAATGTCAAAGGCGGAAACAAAGGCTCGCATCTCAGAGCTTACCGAGGACTTTGAGCTGGGTGAAATATTAAACCGCAAATACGACAGGCTCAGCGGCGG
>ONCY01000094.1 GCA_900316435.1 uncultured Eubacteriales bacterium
GAGGCCGGTGCTTATCTGTGCCGCCACAAACGACGCGCTTGGCGCTTCGGCTCAAAATATCGGCAGGCTGCTCAACACAAAGAACATCTATTTTGTTCCGATGCGTCAGGACGATCCGCTTAAAAAGCCCAATTCGCTGGTGGCAGATTTCAGCAGGATACCCGAGTGCGTTGAGGCGGCGCTTGACGGGCGGCAGATACGGCCCGTTTTCTCCTGATCGGTATTATAATGCATGTGACAAAGTGTGCCGGACAGACATTGTTGTTTGTCCGGCTGTTAAAATTGCAATAAACTATTGCCCCTCAGCGCTTTTTGTGATAAAATAACTGTGTACAAACGGAAACAGGAGAGAATTATGGAAGAAAAGACTTTAAAATTTTTGATCACCGCGTCGGGCTTTGAGCTTGAGCGGATCCGCACGGCGCTTTCCGACAACGGGATCCCTAACGACAGCAAGCCCCAGAAGCGCAACTTTTCCGCAAAGGCGGTTACGGGCGTAGACAATTCGGTTCAGGACATTTATGTTGCCGCCGATGATTACGACAAGGCGTATGACCTCTGCGTGGGAATAGGCGCAATAAAGCTTGAGGGCGAGGAAGAAATAGTCAGCGACGATCCCAACGCCGAGGAGCTTCCTGCCGACGATGAATACGAGGAAATGCCCGACGGCAAGCGCAAGGCTGTGCGCATTATCTCGGTTATTCTTTTTATCCTTATTGTAGCCGCGGTTATTTTCGGAACCGACTTCATTACCGGCTGGATAAAGGATTTATTTACCAAGTAAAGGAGATTGATATTTATGAACGTTGAAACAAAATGCCTGCACGCGGGCTATGAGCCTCAGAACGGCGAGCCCAGACAGCTCCCCATTTACCAGAGCACCACATGGAAGTACGCTTCCTCCGACGACATGGGCAAGCTGTTCGATCTGGAAGCAAGCGGATATTTTTACACCCGTCTGCAAAACCCCACAAACGACGCTGTAGCCGCAAAAATCGCGGCTCTCGAAGGCGGCGTAGCCGGAATGCTCACATCGAGCGGACAGGCAGCAAACTTCTTCGCTCTGTTCAATATCTGCGAAACAGGCAGTCATATTATTGCATCATCCGCAATTTACGGCGGTACATATAACCTGCTTGGCGTTACTATGAAGAAGATGGGCATCGACGTCACCTTTGTTGACCAGACGCTCTCGGAGGAGAAGCTTGCCAAGGAGTTTCGCCCCAACACCCGCGCGGTATTCGGCGAGACTATTACAAACCCCACCGTTTCGGTACTCGATATCGAAAAGTTCGCGCGTCTTGCTCATTCTCACGGCGTGCCGCTCATTGTTGACAATACATTTGCCACTCCCGTAAACTGCCGCCCGATTGAGTTCGGCGCCGACATCGTTACCCACTCCACAACAAAGTACATGGACGGCCACGCAATAAGCGTAGGCGGCGTTATTGTTGACAGCGGCAACTTTGACTGGATGGCTCACGCCGACAAGTTCCCCGGGCTTACAACTCCCGACGAAAGCTATCACGGCCTTGTTTACGCCGAAAAGTTCGGCAAGCTCGGCTACATCACCAAAGCCACATCTCAGCTTATGCGCGACCTCGGCTCAATCCAGTCGCCGATGAACGCTTTTTATCTAAACAACGGCCTTGAAAGCCTGCATGTCAGAATGAACCGCCACTGCGAAAACGCGCTTAAAATCGCTCAGTTCCTTAAATCTCAGGACAAGGTGGCGTGGATCCACTATCCTAACCTTGAGGGCGACGAAAACTACGAGCTTGCTGAGAAGTACCTGCCCAACGGCTCCTGCGGCGTAATGGCGTTCGCGGTAAAGGGCGGCAGAGATAATGCGATCGCCTTTATGGACAGCCTTAAGCTGATGATTATTGCCACTCACGTTGCTGACGCGAGAACCTGTCTGCTCCATCCCGCCAGCCACACTCACCGTCAGCTCAGCGACGAGCAGCTCCGTGAGGCAGGCATAGCTCCCGACCTTATCCGCCTTTCGGTAGGTCTTGAAAACGCCGACGACCTTATTGCCGATTTGAAGCAGGCTCTCGATAAAATCTGATTATTAAGGATTAACTAATAATATACGGAGGTGCACGATGTCCGCTTTTGTTTCAGCTATTATTGTAGCCGCGGGAGGCTCAACCCGCATGGGCATATCCGACAGCAAGCAGTTTATTCCGCTTTTGGGAAAGCCCGCCATTTCATACACGCTCAGCGCTTTTCAAAAATGCGCTCTTATAAGTGAAATTGTTGTTGTCAGCCGCGCGCAGGACATCAACCGCATCTTCGAGCTGTCTCAGTCAGAGGGTTTTGACAAGGTGAGCGCGGTTGTAGAGGGCGGTCCGTGCCGCGCCGCAAGCGTTAAAAACGGAATGCTCGCAGCCGACGCTCAGGCTGAGTACCTTGCTATCCACGATGGCGCGCGACCGCTGATCACCACTGATGAGATAACAGCGGTCGTTGAAGCGGCGTTTGAAACGGGAGCCGCAACCGTCGGCACCGCCGTTACGGATACAATCAAAATTGCCGACGAGAACAGCTATATCGTCAATACACCCGACCGCGCGGCTCTCAGGGCTGTGCAGACTCCTCAGGTGTTTGAAAAGGAGCTTTACACCTTTGCGATAAATGACGCAGACAGCCTTGACAGTGTTACAGACGACTGCTCGCTTATCGAGAAGATGGGCGGCGAGGTGCTTATTGTTGAGGGCAGCTTTGAGAACATAAAGCTCACCACGCCCATCGACGTGCTTATCGCCGAGAGTATTTTAAGCAAGAGGCAGCAGAAATGATTAGAATAGGACACGGCTACGATGTTCACCGCTTTGCCGAAAACAGAAAGCTTATTCTCGGCGGCGTTGAGATCCCTCACGAATACGGGCTTTTAGGTCACTCCGACGCCGATGTGCTTGCTCACGCGATAATGGACGCGCTCCTCGGGGCAGCCGCATTGGGCGACATCGGTCAGCATTTCCCCGATACCGACGAAATGTACAGGGGCGCCGACAGTATCCTTCTGCTAAGGGAGGTTTGCCGGATATTATCGGACAACGGCTATACGATCGGCAATATCGACTCGACCGTTATCGCTCAAAAGCCTAAGCTCAAGGATTATATTGTCAACATGCGGCAGACTATCGCCGAAAACTGCGGGCTCGACATATCTCAGGTCAGCGTAAAGGCGACCACCGAGGAAAAGCTCGGCTTTACAGGCAGGCTTGAGGGCATTTCTGCCCACGCGGTATGTGTAATTGAAAAGTAATTTGGTAATTATTTAATAATCGCCCAACTATTTCCGGGCAGTTGGGCGGTTATTTCTTTAGATAGCTGTTTTTTTATATAATAAATAACCGTCCTCGCTCATACATTTGGGCGAGGTGTTTTTTATGTTACGAAAAATAATATCACTTGTTTTGGCGCTGACGCTGCTTTCGTGCTCGGTGGTGTTTGTTTCCGCTGAGGAAAAGGAGCTTATCTCCGCTCCGTCGGGAATACTGATGGAAGCGACGACAGGCAAAATTCTTTACGAGAGAAATGCACATGAACAGAGGCCGTGCGCCTCCATCACAAAGGTTATGACGCTTCTTCTTGTTTTTGAGGCTATGGACAGCGGCAGGCTCAAACTGAGCGATACCATAACCGCGTCGGAGCACGCCGCGTCAATGGGCGGCAGCGATATCTGGCTTGAAACAGGGGAGAAGATGTCCGCCGATGACATGATAAAGGCTACGGTTGTGGCAAGCGCCAACGACGCGGCGGTAGCCCTCGCCGAGCATATCAGCGGCAGCGAGGAGGCCTTTGTGGCTCAGATGAATGAGCGCGCCTCTCAGCTCGGGATGAAGGAGACCATGTTCAAAAACTGCAACGGGCTTGACGAGGACGGCCATGTTACCTCGGCTTACGATGTGGCGGTCATGTCGCGCGAGCTGATGAAGCACAAGAAAATTTTTGACTACACTTCTATCTGGCTCGATACCCTGCGCGGCGGTGAAACACAGATTGTAAACACAAACAAGCTGCTTAAAACTTATAACGGCATAACAGGGCTTAAAACAGGCACTACCGATGACGCGGGCTGCTGTATTTCGGCAACGGCGGAGCGTGACGGAATGCCGCTTATCGGTGTTGTGCTAGGGGCTGACACAGGTACGAGGAGGTTTGCCGACGCGGCGGCGCTTCTCAATTACGGTTTTGCTAATTATGCTTTAAAAGAATTAAATATTCCCGAAGATTTGCCGGATGAGATAGCGGTAGAGGGCGGAATGAAGAAAACCGCAAAGCTAAGCTGCGAAATAAACGGCGGAGCGGTTGTAAGCAAGGCGAGCGCGGATGAGGTTCAATACGAGATATCGCTGCCCGAATCGCTCGAGGCTCCAGTGCTTGATGGCGAAAAGGTCGGCAGCGTGATATATAAAATAGGCGGCGATACAAAGAGCTTTGATGTTGTTTCAACCGATGAAATAGAGCAGACGTCGTTCGGTCGTGTGTTCGGAAGATTATTTCATTCTTTATTAGCATTATAAAAAAATCGGGGAATGCCTTGCAAAAAAGCTTGTCTTATTGTATAATAAAGCAAATAGTATTTTATGGAGGATTACTATATGGCTACAAAATTAACAGACAAGTACTTACAGAGTTTTATCGCCGAGCATGAATATGCAGGCGTTGCCGAGGAGGTAAAGGCGGCTCACAAGGCGCTCCACAGCGGCACAGGCTTGGGCAACGATTTTATCGGCTGGCTCAATCTTCCCACAGACTACGATAAAGAGGAATTTGCACGCATCAAGGCGGCTGCCGAGAAAATCAAAAAGGACACCGACGTGTTCGTTGTTATCGGTATCGGCGGCTCATATCTCGGCGCGCGCGCGGCTATTGAGTTTCTGACCTCTCAGAACTACAACCTCACCTGCAAGGACACTCCGCAGATTTTCTTTACCGGCAACTCTATCAGCTCGTCGGCTCTTGCCGAGCTTATGGAGCTTTGCGAGGGCAAGGATGTTTCCGTAAACATGATCTCAAAGTCGGGCACCACCACCGAGCCCGCTATCGCTTTCCGCGTATTCCGCGAAATGCTCGAGAAGAAGTACGGCAAGGAGGGCGCTAAGGAGAGGATCTACTGCACCACCGACAAGGCTCGCGGCACTCTTAAGGAGCTTGCCGACAAAGAGGGCTACGAGACCTTCGTAGTACCCGACGACGTAGGCGGCCGCTTCTCGGTACTTACAGCTGTCGGTCTGCTTCCCATCGCCGTTTCGGGCGCTGACATCGACGCTCTTATGCAGGGCGCTCAGGCTGCTCAGAAGGAGCTTGACAACGACGACCTTATGACCAACGACTGCTACAAGTACGCCGCTATCCGCAACATCCTTTACCGCAAGGGCAAGACGATGGAGATCATGGTTTCCTACGAGCCCGCTTACACCATGATGGCAGAGTGGTTCAAGCAGCTTTACGGCGAGAGCGAGGGCAAGGATAACAAGGGCATTTTCCCCGCAAGCGTTATCTTCTCAACCGACCTGCACTCTCTGGGACAGTATATTCAGGACGGCAGACGCACGATGTTTGAAACTGTTGTTCTCTTTGATAAATGTAAAAAAGAGGTTACCCTTGGCACCGATCCTACAAACGTTGACGGCCTTAACTTCCTTGCCGGAAAGACAATGGGCTTTGTCAATCAGAAGGCGTTTGAGGGCACGGTTCTGGCACACAACGACGGCGGCGTTCCCAACGTTGTTATAAACGTTCCCGAGATGAACGAAACCGAGCTTGGCTATCTTATTTACTTCTTTGAAAAGGCTTGCGCTATCTCAGGCTACATGCTGGGTGTTAATCCCTTTAATCAGCCCGGCGTAGAAAGCTACAAGAAGAACATGTTTGCTCTGCTCGGAAAGCCCGGTTACGAAAGCCAGAAGGCGGCTCTTGAGGCAAGACTCGGATAACTTCACTACGAAACAGGAGGAATTTAAAATGGTTACTTTACTTATCGGAAAAAAAGGCACAGGCAAAACAAAAAAGCTCATTGCGCGCGCTAACGAGGCTGTTAAGGCTTCATCGGGCAATGTTGTTGTAATTGAAAAGGGTGCAAAGCTCACATACGACGTTACCCATAAGGCAAGACTTATCGACACCGACCAGTATGCAATCTCGGGTTACGATATGCTCTACGGCTTTATCAGCGGTATCTGCGCCGGCAACTATGACGTTACCGATATTCTGGTAGACTCTACCTTTAAAATCTGCAAGGAAGGTATCGAAGGTCTTGAAGAGTTCACAAAGAAGCTCCAGACCCTCAGCGAAACCTGTTCAACAAGCATCGTTCTGCTGATTTCAGCCGACGAGGCGGATGTTCCTGCATCAATCAACGCGGTTTGCGAAAAAGTCTGATAACTGAATAATCTGATTTTGGGCGGCTTTATGCCGCCCTTTTGTTTTAATATTATATTTGAAAAATACGAGCGGAAACGGCTTGATTTTTGAGGGTTAGTCAATTGAGGCAGCAGATATAATTCCAAATTGGAATTATAAAGCAAAATCCGCCAAACAAATAAAAAAATCTGCTTAGAATATCGGTTTTTATTGTTGACAAAGGGGATTTCGTTTTGTATAATATAAGACAGCGTTTTAATTGATATTGCTGACATTGACGTTGACGGAGTTTTTCCATTCACTTCTCCCGTTACTGTCACCGCTACCGCACGCAACCGCGCAAGTCTGGTAACGCTCACGCTCGACTGCAGCTACGATTATTCACGAAGCTGCGACCGCTGCACCGAGCAGTTTGTACGCCGCGAGCAAAAGACCTTTGTTCACAGGCTGGCTCAGACCTTGGTTGACGAGGGCAATGACGACTATATTGAAACACCCGATTTTACCGTAGAGCTGGACGAGGTTGTTATCTCGGACATTCTGCTTGATTTGCCGCAGAAGAACCTGTGCAGAAGCGACTGCAAGGGCTTGTGTCCCAAATGCGGACAGAACCTTAACAGCGGCAAATGCGAATGCGAGGGCAAAACCGTTGACCCCAGGCTTGAAATTTTAAAACAGCTTATGGATTAATACACATATAAGGAGGTCTTTGTCATGGCAGTACCCACCAGAAAAACTTCACACGCGAGAAAAAGCTCAAGACGTTCATCAGTTTGGAAGCTCAGCGCTCCCACACTCGTAACCTGCCCCAACTGCGGCGAGCTTACCGCTGCTCACAAGGCATGCACAAACTGCGGTATGTATAAGGGCAGACAGGTTGTCGTACGCTTAATTATTTTATGTGAACCAAACGGGCGGCAGGCTTTCTGCTCGCCCTGTTTTTCTTTAGACCAAAAAAGGAGGAAGGACAATGAGCAAACCCGTTATCGCTATTGTCGGCAGACCTAATGTCGGCAAAAGCACTCTGTTTAACAAGCTTATAGGTCAGCGGCTGTCTATTGTCGACGACACTCCCGGCGTTACCCGCGACCGGATTTACGGCGAAACCGAGTGGTGCGGCAGGACTGTAATGGTGGTCGATACGGGCGGAATCGAGCCTAAAAGCGACGACATTATCCTTTCGCAAATGCGACGTCAGGCTCAGCTTGCTATAGATACCGCCTCGGCTATCATCCTTGTAACCGATTTAAAGAGCGGCATGGTGGCAACCGACGTTGAAGTCGCTCAAATGCTTCAAAAGTCGGGCAAGCCCGTTGTGCTCTGCGTTAATAAATGCGATTCCGTGGGCGATCCGCCTATGGAATTTTATGAGTTTTATAACCTCGGTCTGGGTGATCCTGTTCAGGTTTCGGCTGTTCACGGTCATGGCACGGGCGATTTGCTCGACCGCGTGTTTGAGTTCCTCAGCTTTTCCGACGAGGAAGGCGAGGACGACTCGGTAATAAATGTTGCCGTTATCGGCAAGCCTAACGCGGGCAAATCCTCGCTTATCAATAAAATCACCGACGAGGAGCGCTGTATCGTGTCAGACATCGCAGGCACAACGCGCGACACTATCGACACCTTGGTAGAGAACCGCTTCGGCAGGTTCAACTTTACAGATACGGCAGGGCTGCGCCGTCAGAGCAAAATATATGACGACATCGAAAAGTACAGCATACTGCGCGCAAAAATGGCTATTGAGCGCAGCGACGTCTGTGTTATCATGATTGACGCCACCGAGGGCATTACCGAGCAGGATACCAAGGTTGCGGGACTTGCCCATGACGCGGGACGCGCGTGTATTCTTGCAGTAAACAAGTGGGACGCGGTCGAGAAGAACGACAAAACAATGCAGGAGTTCAAAAAGAAGCTCGATACTGATTTTGCGTTCATGGCCTACGCGCCCAAGGTGTTTATCTCGGCAAAAACAGGTCAGCGCATTGACAAGCTTTTCGAGAGCATTGTAATGTGCTTTGAAAACACCAACCGCCGCATAACAACAGGCATGCTCAACGAGCTGCTGGCTCAGGCTACAACCCGTGTGCAGCCGCCGTCAGACAAGGGCAAGCGCCTTAAAATATTCTATATGACTCAGGCAGGCGTAAAGCCGCCGACCTTCGTGTTCTTCTGCAACGATAAGGAGCTGTTCCACTTTTCTTATCAGCGTTATCTTGAAAACCGCATAAGAGAGGCGTTTGGGCTTGATGGAACGCCCGTGAAAATCATTATCCGCGAGAGGGGAGATAAATAATGTTTAAATTAGTGTCAGAGAATTTTGTAAACAACTGGTATCTTTTCCTGATTTGCGCGGTTATCTCTTACCTTATCGGCAGTATTAACCCTGCGGTCATCGTCACCCTGCGGTCATCGTCACAAAAATCGCCACAAAGGGCAAGGCTGATATCCGCGATATGGGCAGCGGCAACGCGGGCTTTACCAACGTGCTGCGCTCGGTAGGCAAGGTTCCGGCGATAATTACAATAGTATGCGACGCGTTAAAGTGCATTGCGGCGGTGTTTATCGCTTATTTCATTTTTGTCTGGTTCGCAAGTATTACGGGCGGCGACGAATGGTTCAAAAGCTGCTTTTTGAAATGCGTAAAGTATTTTGCAGGCGTGTTCTGCATTCTCGGTCATTGCTTTCCGCTTTATTTCCACTTTAAGGGCGGCAAGGGAATCGTCACGGCGGCGGCGCTTATGCTGGCTTCCGACTGGCGAGTGTTCCTGCTTATTTTAGGAACCTTCCTTATTGTATTTTTTATCAGCAAAATTATCTCGCTCGGCAGCATTACAGGCGCTCTTATGTACGCGCCGTACACCTTTGCGGTGACGTTCATATTCGACCACCTGCTCACGCAAAGCTGTCTGTGGTATGTGCTTGTGTCAACATTTTGCGCGCTGGTAATAGGCATTTTCGCAACGGTCATGCACAAGGAGAACATCAAACGCCTGAGAAGAGGCGAGGAAAAGAAAATTCACGCAAAGAAGTAGATTAAAGCGCTCTTGTTATAAGGGCGCTTTGTCGCGTGACGCGACGGTCAGTACGCGGTCGAGTGCCTCGACACCCAAGACGCGAATCAGACGTTCGCAATTAACAAATCCTCCTAACCCGCGTTTAGACCCGCCGTTGCAGAAACCTTTATTTTTTTACAAGTTCTCCAAAGGCGCGCTTCCTGCCCTGTGAGGGCGTTGACTTTTGGGCGGGATTGTTATATAATTAACAGGATAGCATTTTCATTTAATCAAAACTAAA